>JBAMMG010000001.1:0-574 GCA_039793905.1 Thermoanaerobaculum sp.
AATCGTCCCTACGTTCACGTGCGGCTTCGTCCGATCAAACTTCTGCTTGGCCATGACGCACCCCCGTCATCAAACCTTGCCCCGAACGCGGGCCACGATCTCCTCGGCCACGCTCTTGGGAACTTCTTCGTAATGGTCAAACTGCATGGAATAGGTCGCCCGCCCCTGGGTCATGGACCGCAGTTGCGTGGCGTACCCGAACATTTCCGCCAGCGGCACGAAGGCGGTGATGACCTGGGCGGACTGCCGCCGCTCCATGTGCGCGATCTTGCCCCGGCGGGAGTTGAGGTCGCCCAAAACATCGCCCATGTACTCCTCCGGGGTCACCACCTCCACCTCCATGACCGGCTCCAAAAGCACCGGCTTGGCTTTGGCTGCCGCATCCTGGAACGCCAGGGAACCTGCAACCTTGAAAGCGATGTCCGAAGAGTCCACCTCGTGGTAGGAACCGTCGTAAAGGCTCACGCCCACGCCGATCACCGGGTACCCGGCCAGCACCCCCCGCTGCATGGCCTCGCGGATCCCTTGATCCACGGGTTTGATGTACTCCTTGGGGATCACCCCACCTACGATA
>JBAMMG010000001.1:584-8193 GCA_039793905.1 Thermoanaerobaculum sp.
TCGTAATCCCGCCCGTCGGTGAGGGGCCAGATGCGGATCTTGGCGTGCCCGTACTGACCGCGCCCGCCGGTTTGGCGAACGAAACGGCCCTCGCCTTCGGCTTCCTGGGTAACGGTTTCCCGATACGCCACCTGCGGGCGTCCCACCCTGGCTTGAACCTTGAACTCCCGCACGAGACGGTCCACGATGATTTCCAGGTGCAGCTCGCCCATACCGGAAATGATCGTTTGCCCGCTTTCGGGATCGGTGTGGACCCGGAAGGTGGGATCCTCTTGGGAAAGCTTTTGCAGGGCGTAGCCTAGCTTGTCCTGGTCAGCCCGGGAAGCGGGCTCAATAGCCACGGAAATAACCGGCTCGGGGAACTGCATGGCCTCGAGAATGATGGGCGCCTTGGGGTCGCAAATGGTGTCGCCGGTCATGACGTTGCGCAACCCCACCACGGCGCAAATGTCCCCAGCCCATACCTCTTTGATTTCCTCCCGCTTGTTGGCGTGCATCTTCAAAAGCCGGCCTATGCGCTCGGTGTTGCCGCGGGAAGCGTTCAAGACCTGATCGCCCGTGGCCAGGTGCCCCGAATAGACCCGCAGGTAGGTGAGCTGCCCCACGAAAGGATCGGTCATGATCTTGAAGGCCAGCGCCGCAAAAGGAGCGTCGTCATCGGCGGGACGAGTTTCCGGGTTGCCCTCGAGGTTGTGACCCTCGATGGGGGGGATGTCTACCGGCGACGGCAGGTAATCCACCACCGCGTCCAAAAGCATCTGCACGCCCTTGTTCCGGAAGGCCGACCCGCACACCACGGGGACGATCCGGTGGGCCACGGTTTGGGCTCGCAGGGAGGCCCGGATCTCCTGAGGGGTCAGCGCCTCGCCTGCAAGGTACTTTTCCAGAAGCGTTTCGTCGTGCTCGGCCGCCGCTTCCAGAAGTTTTTCCCGCCACTCCCGGTAGATCTCCTCCAGCTCCGGTGGCACGGGCACCACGTCGTAACGGGCCCCCAGCTCGTCGCCGGTGTAGAGGTAGGCTCGGCCCTCCACAAGATCGATTACCCCCACGAAGTTCTCCTCGCTGCCGTAGGGAATTTGAACCGGCACCGGGTGGGCCCGCAACTTGGCGCGGATTTGCTCCACAACTGCGAAGAAATCCGCGCCGACTCGATCCATCTTGTTGACGAACGCGATGCGCGGGACCCGGTAGCGATCGGCCTGGCGCCACACCGTTTCGGACTGCGGCTCCACTCCTTCCACGGCCGAAAACACCGCCACCGCGCCGTCCAGGACGCGCAAGCTGCGCTCCACTTCGGCCGTGAAGTCCACGTGGCCGGGGGTATCAATGATGTTGATGCGGTGAGGCGGGTACTGATTGAAGGAACCCTGCCAAAAGCAGGTAGTGGCTGCAGCGGTGATGGTGATGCCCCGTTCCTGCTCCTGCTCCATCCAGTCCATGGTGGCGGTGCCCTCATGGACCTCGCCCATCTTGTAGTTCACCCCAGTGTAGTAAAGGATCCGCTCGGTAGTCGTGGTCTTACCGGCATCGATATGTGCCGCGATGCCGATATTGCGAATCCTTTCCAAGGGTACCGTACGGGGCATCTTTTCAAAGAACCTTTCCTGGCCTAGAAGGCCAACGTCACCGCTACGTTCCTTCCGTCAGACACTCCCAAAACACGCCAAACCTACCAACGGTAATGACTGAAAGCCTTGTTGGCTTCGGCCATGCGGTGGGTGTCCTCGCGCTTCTTGATGGCCCCACCGCGGTTGTTGGCCGCGTCCATAAGCTCCGCGGCCAGCCTTTCCATCATGGACTTTTCGCCCCGCTGCTTGGCGTAGGCGATGAGCCAGCGGATCGAAAGCGAAAGCTGCCGGTTGGGAGGTACTTCCACCGGCACCTGGTACGTAGACCCACCCACACGCCGGGACTTCACTTCCAGCTGGGGCTTGACCTGCTCCACCGCCCGCTTGAAGATCTTCATGGGGTCATCGTTGGTGCGCTGCTGAATGAGGTCCATAGCCCCGTAAAAGATCTTCTCAGCAACGCTCTTTTTCCCCCGGCGCATGATGCCGTTGATGAACTTGGTCACCAACTGCGAGTTGTAGACCGGATCCGGCAAAACTTCGCGGCGCTCGACGGTTCGACGGCGTGGCATTACTTCTTACCTCCCGCTTTCGCTGCTTGCTGCTTCTGCCGCTTGGTGCCGTACTTGGAGCGACCTTGGTTGCGGCCCGCCACACCCTGAGCATCCAAAGTTCCGCGAATGATGTGGTAGCGCACACCCGGGAGGTCCTTGACACGACCGCCGCGGATGAGCACCACCGAGTGCTCCTGGAGGTTGTGCCCCTCACCAGGGATGTAGGCCGTCACCTCGATGCCGTTGGTCAAACGCACGCGCGCCACCTTTCGCAACGCCGAGTTCGGCTTCTTCGGCGTCGTGGTGTAGACCCGGGTGCAGACCCCCCGCTTCTGCGGGCAGGCCCGCAACGCCGGGCTCTTGGTCTTTTCCACGACCTTTTCCCGGCCCTTTCTCACAAGCTGCGCAATCGTCGGCATTGCAACCCCTCGTCACTCCCAGTCGTCCGTAAACTCAAGTGTTTCGACTCCCTCCCCGCCCGAGGGCGGGAAAGCTTGTGGATTCTACGCAAAGCCTGGGCCCCTGTCAACAGCTCCGCTTTCCCTCACTCCTCGTCCTCGACGGCGTCGTCGATCACCTCGCTGACTTCCGGCTGCTCGAGCTCCTGGGGCTGGGGTAGCTCCTCCGGGGCCGGCGGCGAGATTTGGAAGTAGCGGTAGATCTTGGCACCCGTCCCGGCCGGGATAAGGCGGCCCACGATGACGTTTTCCTTGAGGCCGTAGAGGTGGTCCACCTTCCCGGAAACTGCGGCTTCCGTGAGGACGCGGGTTGTTTCCTGGAAAGACGCGGCGGACACGAAAGACTCGGTCGCTAAGGCTGCTTTGGTAATGCCCAGGAGCACGGGGGCGAACTTCGCCGGCTGGCCCCCCAGCCGCTCCACCCGCTCGTTTTCCTCCAGCACCCGGTACCGCGGGACTTGCTCGTCCAAGAGAAACTCGGTGTCACCAGGGTCCGTAATCCTCACGAACCGGCACATCTGGCGGACGATCACCTCGATGTGCTTGTCGTTGATGGATACGCCCTGGGTTCGGTAAACCTCCTGGATCTTGTCCACCAAAAAGCGCTGGAGCTCGGTCTCGCCCAGCACCGCGAGGACGTCGTGGGGGTCCATGGGGCCTTCGGAGAGGGGCTCACCGGCCTGAACTTGGTCGCCGTCCTGAACGATCAGGTGAGCGGTCTTGGGGATCGCGTACTCGCGAGTCAGGCCCTCCTTGGCTTCCACCGTGACCTTGCGGTGGCTCCCCCTGGCCTCCGCCACCCTCACAGCTCCCGAAATTTCGCTCACCACCGCCGCGTCTTTGGGCCGCCGGGCCTCGAAGAGCTCCACAACCCTCGGCAAACCACCGGTGATGTCTTTGGTCTTCGTGGTTTCCCTGGGGATCTTGGCGAGTACGTCACCGGGGGAAACCCGGTCCCCCTCCTTGACCATGAGGTGGGAGCCAATGGCCAGCTGGTAACGCCGCTCCTTGCCATCGTCGGTCCTTACGACAATGGTGGGGATCCGCCTTTCAGCGCCAATGGGCTCCACCACGACCTGGCGGGCGTGGCCGGTGGTGCGGTCAATTTCCTCGCGGACGTTTTCCCCCTCCACCAAATCCACAAACTCCACCGTACCCGCCACGGTGGTCAGCACCGAGGAGGTATAGGGGTCCCAAACCGCAAGCTCCCTGTTGGGCTGAACTTCCTCGCCCTCTTCCACCTTCAGGACCGAGCCGTACACCAGGTTGTAACGCTCCCGCTCGCGGCCCCTGTCGTCCACGATGGCCAGCTTGCCAGCTCGAGACACCACCACCCGCTCGCCCCTGGCGTTGATGACGAGCTGCACGTTTTGAAGTTTTACCCTTCCGGACCGGGAGGCCACGTGCTTGGACTGCTCGCTGGCGCGGGTGGCGGCCCCACCGTAGTGGAAGGTCCGCATGGTGAGCTGGGTACCGGGCTCGCCAATGGATTGGGCGGCAATGATGCCCACCGCTTCGCCGAGCTCCACGAGCTTGCCGGTGGCCAGCATTCGGCCGTAACACAGCCGGCATACGCCGCGGCGAGTCTGACAGGTCAACACCGAGCGGATCTTCACCCGCTCGTATCCGGCATCTTCAATTTGCGCGGCAATATCCTCGGTGATTTCCTGGCCAGCCCGGCAAATGAGGGTCCCTTCCACCGGATCCACGATGTCCTCAGCAGCCACGCGCCCCACCAGGCGGTCGCGGAGCTTCTCCAGCACCTCGCCGCCCTCGGTGATGGCGGTGACGTAAATGCCGTGGTCGGTACCGCAGTCGTGCTCGGTGACGATGACGTCTTGGGACACGTCCACCAGCCGGCGGGTCAGGTAGCCGGAGTCGGCGGTCTTGAGGGCCGTATCGGCCAGCCCCTTGCGGGCCCCGTGGGTGGAGATGAAGTACTGCAGCACCGAAAGCCCTTCTCGGAAGTTGGCGGTGATGGGGGTCTCGATGATTTCCCCCGATGGCTTGGACATGAGCCCGCGCATGCCGGCAATTTGCCGCACCTGCTCCTTGGAGCCGCGAGCGCCGGAGTCGGCCATGATGAAGATGGGGTTCATCTCCCGCCGCTCTTCGGCCACACGCTTCATTTCCTTGAACATTTCGTCGGACACGCTTTCCGTGACCCGGTGCCAGATGTCCACGATTTTGTTGTGGCGCTCGCCAGCGGTAATGGCCCCGGAGATACGCTGGCGCTCCACCTCCTCCACGGCTTTGAGAGCCTGGTCAATGAGCGCCCTCTTGGCGGGTGGCGTCACCATGTCCGCGGCACCAATGGAAATTCCGGCCTTGGTGGCCCAGGCAAAGCCCAAATCCTTGAGGGCCTCCAGCAGTTTGACTGTGGTCTCATGGCCGTAGCGCAGGTATACGAACGAAACCAAGCTCTGCAACCCGTTCTTTTTGAGCTGGCCGTTGATGAACGGGAGCCCTTGGGGGAGCGCGGAGTTGAAGATGACCCGGCCCACGGTGGTGTCCAAGCGGAACTGCTGGACAAACTGGGGGTCAGCGTGGAGCACGTCTTGCTGGTTTTCCTCGGCCGTGAGGTCAATGAGGTACCCCGTGTACATGAGCTCGATGGGCTCCAGCGTGCCGATCCACCCGTTGGCGTGGGCCAGGAGCACCTCTTCGGGAGACGAGAAGACCCGCCGCTTGGCCGGGGGCGGTCCCAACCGCTCGGAGGTGAGGTAGTAAATCCCCAACACCATGTCCTGGGACGGCACCGCCAAGGGCTTACCGGAAGCCGGGGAAAGGATATTCCGCGGCGCCAACATCAACACCCGGGCTTCCAGCTGCGCCAGGGGCGAGAGCGGCACGTGCACGGCCATTTGGTCGCCGTCGAAGTCGGCGTTGTAGGCGGCGCACACCAAGGGATGGATGCGGATGGCCTTGCCCTCCACCAGCACGGGCTCGAAGGCCTGGATGCCCAAACGGTGCAGGGTGGGCGCCCGGTTCAAAAGGATGGGGTGCTCGCGGATGACTTCTTCGAGGGCATCCCACACCTCAGGGGTGCGCTGCTCCACGAGTTCCTTCGCCAGCTTCACGGTGCTGGCCAAGCCCTTCTTCTCGAGCACATGGTAGATGAACGGCTTGAACAGCTCCAAAGCCATTTCCTTGGGCAACCCGCACTGGTGCAGCTTGAGCTCGGGACCCACGACGATGACCGAGCGCCCCGAGTAGTCCACGCGCTTGCCCAAGAGGTTCTGGCGGAAACGGCCCTGCTTGCCCTTGAGGGCGTCGGAAAGGGACTTGAGAGGCCGGCCGTTGGAGCCCTTGATGACCCGGCCTCGGCGGCCGTTGTCGAAAAGGGCGTCTACCGCTTCCTGAAGCATGCGCTTTTCGTTGCGAACGATGACTTCCGGGGCCCGCAGCTCGAGGAGTTTCTTCAGTCGGTTGTTGCGGTTGATGACCCGGCGGTAAAGGTCGTTGAGGTCGGAGGTGGCGAAGCGCCCGCCGTCCAAGGGAACGAGGGGGCGAAGTTCCGGGGGGAGCACGGGGATGACCTCCAGGATCATCCACTCGGGGCGGTTGCCCGACTTGCGGAACGCCTCCACCACCCGCAGCCTCTTGGCCGCCTTTTGCCGCTTGGCTAGGGACTGCTCGGTACGCATTTGCAGGCGCAGCTCGGCCGCCAGCTCGTCCAGGTCCACGCGCTTCAAGAGCTCCTGGATGGCTTCCGCGCCCATCTTGGCGACGAAGGTTTCGCCGTGGCTGGCCTTGAGCTCCCGGTACTGGTCCTCGGTGAGGACTTGTTTTTCCTCCAGCTCCGGAACGTCTCCGGGGTCAATGACCACGTAGGCCTCGAAGTACAGTACCCGCTCCAGGTCGCGGATGGTCATGTCGAGGAGCTGGCCGATACGGCTGGGGAGCCCCTTGAAGAACCACACGTGGGACACGGGGGCAGCCAGCTCGATGTGGCCCATGCGCTCCCGGCGCACCCGAGAGCGGGTCACCTCGACGCCGCACTTGTCGCACACCACACCCCGGTACTTCATGCGCTTGTACTTTCCGCACAAGCACTCCCAATCGGTGACGGGACCGAAGATGCGGGCACAGAAAAGCCCGTCCTTTTCCGGCTTGAACGTGCGGTAGTTGATGGTCTCGGGCTTTGTCACTTCGCCGTGAGACCAGGAACGGATCTTTTCCGGCGACGCCAGCGATACCCTGATGGCGTCAAAGTCGTTGATAGCTTTAGGCTTCGTAAAGAAACCTCGAGCTTGCGGAGGCAGTCCACTCATGGCTTCACCTCACGACTCCACCTGGCGCTTGATGAGCTCCACATCGAGGCCGAGGCTCTGGAGCTCCCGCACCAGGACGTTGAAAGACTCCGGAAGGCCCGGCTCTTCGGGGACCTTCCCTTTGACGATGGCCTCGTACACCCGGGAGCGACCGTCCACATCGTCGGATTTCACGGTCAAGAGCTCTTGGAGAGTATAGGCCGCACCGTAGGCTTCCAGCGCCCAAACTTCCATTTCGCCCAGGCGCTGGCCACCAAACTGCGCCTTGCCACCCAAAGGCTGCTGGGTAATGAGCGAGTACGGGCCAATGGAGCGGGCGTGAATCTTGTCGTCTACGAGGTGCGACAGCTTGAGCATGTAAATGTAACCCACGGTCACCCGCTGCTCGAACTCCTCGCCAGTGACCCCGTCACGAAGCTTCGTCTTGCCGTCCTCGGGCAGCCCGGCCTTGCGCAGCCACTCCCGGATTTCCTCCTCGCTGGCGCCGTCGAAGACCGGAGAGGCAAAGCGCACCCCCAGGACCTTCCCCGCCCACCCCAGGTGGGTCTCCAGGATCTGGCCAACGTTCATTCGCGAGGGCACACCCAGGGGATTGAGGACGATTTCCACCGGCGTGCCGTCGTCCAAAAACGGCATGTCCTCCTCGGGCAGCACCACAGAAATCACGCCCTTATTGCCGTGCCGGCCGGCCATCTTGTCACCCACTTGGAGCTTGCGCTTCATGGCCACGTAAACCGTGACGACCTTGATGACGC
>JBAMMG010000001.1:8203-15077 GCA_039793905.1 Thermoanaerobaculum sp.
TCCGCTTGCCCTACCAACAGACGCACCCGCTCGCGGATCGCCACATCAGCTAAAGGCAAGCGCTGGATCTGGCCCACAGGGAGGCGGTCAACGACGTCGGAAGGCAGCCGCTCGCCAGCCTTGGCCACGAGCTCACCGGCAGGATCGGTCACGTCCTCGGTCACTTGGGCTCCGGAAAGGAGCTCCTTGAGCTTCTTGTTGCGCTCTTCGAGGATGATGCGCTTTTCGTCTTCCGAGTTCTTGCGGATGCGGGCGATTTCCTGCTCCTCGATGGCCAAAGCCCGAGAATCCTTTTCCGCCCCCCGGCGGGAAAAGATCTTGACCCCCACCACCACTCCGGAAATCCCCGGGGGGCACTTGAGGGAGGCGTCCTTCACATCGCCGGCTTTTTCGCCGAAGATGGCGCGAAGGAGCTTCTCCTCGGGGGTGAGTTGGGTCTCACCCTTGGGTGTGACCTTCCCCACCAGGTAGGACCCCGGGCGGACATAAGCACCAATGCGGATAACCCCGGCCTCGTCGAGATCCTTGAGGGCCGACTCCGGCACGTTGGGGATATCGCGGGTGATTTCTTCGGGCCCCAACTTCGTGTCCCGGGCTGCCACCTCCAGCTCCTCGATATGCACGGAGGTAAAGTAGTCCTCCTTCACGAGCTTTTCGGAGACCACGATGGCGTCTTCGAAGTTGTAGCCCCGCCACGGCATGAACGCCACCAGGACGTTGCGGCCGAGGGCCAACTCGCCGCGGTCGGTGTTGGGGCCATCGGCCAGAACCTGGCCCTTGACCACCCGCTGGCCCGGCCGGACGATGGGTTTTTGGTTGATGCAGGTGTTTTGGTTGGAGCGGCGGAACTTGGTGAGCTGGTAGATGTCAGCACCGAAATCCCGCAGCCGGCCCGTTTCCGGGTCTTCGGCTTCCACCCGTACGATGATGCGCTGGGAGTCTACGGTGTCCACCACCCCGGAACGCCGGCAAACCACGACCGCGCCCGAGTCTCGGGCCACCACACCCTCCAGGCCCGTACCCACGATGGGGGCTTCGGTACGCAGAAGCGGCACGGCTTGGCGCTGCATGTTGGAGCCCATGAGGGCGCGGTTGGCGTCGTCGTGCTCCAAAAACGGAATGAGGGCGGCGGCCACGGAAACCACCTGCTTGGGGGAAACGTCAATGTAGTCCACCTTGTCCCGATCAATGAGAACGAACTCGCCGCCCGATCGGGCAATGACCTTTTCATCAAGGAGGTACCCGTTTTCATCCACCCGCGCGTTGGCTTGGGCAATGTTGAGGGTTTCTTCGTCCCAAGCCGAAAGGTAAAAGACGTGAGGTTCGTACTTGATCAAGCGCTTGCCCTGCTTGGCGAGCTTGGCGTTGGCCGCCTCCACATCCTCCCGCAATGCCACCTGTCCCAAATCGAAAGGCCCATCACCCTTTTCCACCACCCGGACGTGCTCGAGCACGCGCCCGTTTTCCACCTTCCGGTAGGGGGACTCGATGAACCCGTAGTCGTTGATGCGGGCGTAGCAGGAAAGGGAGGAAATCAAGCCAATATTGGGGCCTTCCGGCGTCTCAATGGGGCAAATTCGCCCGTAGTGGGTCGAGTGCACGTCCCGGACCTCGAACCCGGCTCGGTCCCGCGAAAGCCCCCCGGGGCCAAGGGCGGAAAGGCGCCGCTTATGGGTCACTTCCGAGAGCGGGTTGGTTTGATCCATGAACTGGGACAGCTGCGATGAACCAAAGAACTCCTTCACCGCTGCCACCACCGGCTTGGCGTTCACCAAATCGTGGGGCATGGCGTTCTCGATGTCCTGGTGGATGGTCATGCGCTCCTTGATGGCGCGCTCCATCCGCACCAAACCCACCCGGAACTGGTTCTCGAGGAGCTCCCCAACCGCCCGCACCCTTCGGTTGGCGAGGGAATCAATGTCGTCCACGCGCCCCACTTCCCGGGAAAGCTTCATGAGGTAGCGCACCACCGCCACGAAGTCCTCTTGATCGAGCGTGCGCTGGGTCAGGGGCTTGGAAAGTCCCAGCTTAACGTTGAACTTGAACCGCCCGACTTCCGAAAGGTCGTACTTGCGCTCGTCGAAAAACAACCCCTCGAAAAGCGCCTTGGCCGAATCCTCGGTGGGGGGATCACCGGGACGCTGCCGGCGGTAAATTTCCATGATGGCATCGGCCTGGGAGCGAACGCCGTCCTTTTCGATGGTTTTGGTGAGGATTTCACCCACCAGGTCCCACGTGGGGAACGCCAAGAGAAGGCGCTCCGCCCCCAGCTCCCGAGCGTGCGCGAGCATTTCTGGGGTCACTTGGGCGTTGGCTTCGAAGACCACCTCGCCCGTCTCGGGGTTCACCAGGTCCTCGGCGAGAACCGCGTCCAGCAAGCTCGCGGGCTCCACCTCGACCTTGATCGGCTTGCCCCGGGCGAGTTTGGCCTTGAGGTCGGCGGTGAGCCTGAGGCCGGCAAAGAGGTTGGGCTCCGCTGCTCGAGCACCGGCCTTGGCCTGGGCCCGCTCCTCCTCCACCGCCACCACCCGCTGGTCGAGCTCCAAGGTCGTTTTGTCTCCCAGGTAAAGCGGGAACGTGTTGTAAAAGGTCTGGAGGAGCTGGGCGTTGGTTTCGAGCCCCAAGGCGCGGAGGAAGACCGTTCCCGGGAAGCGCCGCTTGCGGTCAATGCGGACGTACAGGATTTGCTTCTTGTCGAACTCGAACTCGATCCAAGACCCCCGGTAGGGGACCACTTTCGCCAGCAGGGACGTTGGGGTTTCGTACGTGAACGACACCCCAGGGGAGCGGTGCAGTTGGGAAACCACGACGCGCTCGGTGCCGTTGATGATGAACGTGCCGGTCGCGGTCATGAGGGGCAGCTCGCCAAAGTAAAGGTCCTCTTCCTTGATGTCGCGGATCTTCCGCTCCGGACCTTCCTCGAAGAGCACCAACCGCACCCGCACCTTGAGGGGCACGGCGTAGGTCAGGCCCCGCTCCCGGCAATCGTCTTCGGTGAACTGAACCTTGAGCCCTACCGGCGAGTTGCAGGTGGAGCACCGGGGAATGGCGTTGGGCGTCGCTTGCCCGCACTGAGGGCACACGGTCGTGAGCTCGTGGGGCTCGGCGGCGCCAATACGGGCGCCGCAGTGCTCGCAGTTGATGCGCAAGTGCACCAGCCCCGAGAGCCTACCGCACTTGCACTCCCACACGCCCAGCTCGTAGTGGACGAAGTGGAGTTCGCAGGACGAGCGGAAATCGGAAAGGGGGAACACGGAAGTAAACACCGCCTGCAGACCCACGTTCTTGCGCTCCTCGGGGAGCAAATCCATCTGCAGGAACTGGTCGTAGCTCGCCTTTTGCACGGCAATGAGGTTGGGAAGGGGTATGGCCGTGCGAATTTTTGAAAAGCTGACGCGTTCACCCGCTTCCAGCACTGTTTTTTCGTTCATACGTGCTCGCTCCTTAAACCCAGGACTCCCGCGCCTTGCGGCCGGGGGTCACCCCGTGGCGAGGCGGAAAAGGCGCGGGAGGGGCACACGCCCCCCTGCGCGCAACGGCAAGCTTGGACACACACCCGCCGCGGTCTTGCCAAACCCCGGCGGGAAAAGCCAAACTCACCAAACGTTCGCCCGTAGCCTTTCGCCTGCCTCCTCGGGCCAAAAACCTCTCTGCGAAAGCGCCCTGGCGCGCCCCTCAAACAATCTTGACCTTGGCGCCAGCCTCTTCGAATTTCTTCTTGATTTCCTCGGCTTCCTGCTTGGAGACGCCTTCCTTGACCTTGGCCGGAGCACCTTCCACCAGGTCCTTGGCCTCCTTCAAGCCCAGGGACGTCACCTCGCGCACGACCTTGATGACGTTGATCTTCTTATCGCCCGCGTCCTCGAGGATGACGTCAAACTCCGTTTTTTCCTCGGCAGGTTCGGCGGCCGCGGCTGCTCCCGCTGCCGCTCCCGCCACTGCCACCGGCATCGCCGCCGCTGCCGCGGAAACGCCAAACTCCTCCTCGAGGGCCTTCACCAGGTCGTTAAGCTCGAGGACGGTCATGCTCTTGATTTGCTCCACAAGTTCCTGAATTTGTGCCATCGTTTCTCTCCTTTGCTCCTCTTATTTTAGCCGCTTTGGCTAATTCTCCTGCTTCTTCTCGGCAATCTGCTTGACGGTGACGGCCAAGCTCCGCACCGGCCAGTTCAAAGCCACCACCAGGCGGCGGAGGGGCGACTGCAGCAGGAACAACAGCCGCGCCACGAGCTCCTCCTTGCTGGGAAGCGCCGCGATTTGCTGGGCACCGGCCGCATCCAGGAGCTGTCCTTCGATCAAGGCCCCACGGAACTTGAGCTTGTCGTGGGTCTTGGCAAATTCCGAAAGAACCTTGGCGAGGGCCACCACGTCCTTGGAGGTGAAGGCCACCGCCGTGGGCCCCGTGATAAGTTTCGTCACCGGCTCGTTTGGGGAGCCCGTGAGGGCAATACGCGCCAGAGTGTTCTTGACCACCAAGTAGTTCCCTTGGGCTTCCTTGACCTTCCGGCGAAGCTCCGTTACCTCCGCCACCGTGAGGCCGGTGAAATCCACGACGAACACACCCGCCGCCGGAACGAGGGCGGCCTTGAGCGCCTGCAGTTGCTGTTCCTTTTGCTCCCGTGTCAGCATAGTCGCCCCCTCACTTGGCCTCGAGCTGAGCCAGATCCAACGGCACCCCTGGACTCATGGTGGAGGAAAGCACCACAGAGTGAACGTACCGCCCTTTGGCCGCCGGCGGTTTGGCCTTGAGGACTGCCGAAATGAGGCTCTGGGCGTTTTCCTCGAGCTTGTCCACGGGGAAGGAGATCTTGCCCAAAGGCGCGTGGACGATGCCGGTCTTGTCCACGCGAAACTCCACCTTACCAGCTTTGATTTCCCGCACCGCTTTCCCAACCTCGGTGGTCACGGTACCGGTCTTGGGGTTCGGCATGAGGCCGCGGGGCCCGAGGATCTTCCCCAGCTTAGAAAGGTGGCGCATCATGTCGGGGGTGGCCACCACAGCGTCGAAATCGAGCCAGCCGTTTTGGATTTTCTCCACCGCCTCCTCGCCCATCACGTAATCGGCGCCGGCCTCCTCGGCTTCCTTGGCCGCATCTCCCGCTGCCACCACCAACACGCGCTTGGTTTTACCGGTCCCGTGGGGCAACAGCACCGTGCCGCGCACCATTTGGTCGGCGTGGCGCGGATCCACGCCCAGGCGCATGGCCACTTCCACGGTCTCGTCGAACTTCGTGTAATGCATCTCCTTCAAAAGCTCCAAAGCCTCTCTTAGCTGGTACTTCTTGGGCTGGAGCTTGGCCTTGGCCGCCAGGTACTTTTTGGAGCGCTTCATGGCACCACCTCGATGCCCATGCTGCGGGCCGTTCCCTCGATGGTGCGGATGGCAGCCTCGAGGGAGGTCGTGTTGAGGTCGGGAAGCTTGGTGCGAGCGATTTCTTCCACCTGCGCCCGCGTGACCTTCCCGACCTTCACGCGGTTGGGCTCGCCCGAACCCTTTTCCACACCCGCCGCCTTGGCCAAAAGGAACGATGCCGGGGGCGTCTTGGTGATGAAGCTGTAGGTCCGGTCGGAGTACACCGTGATCACCACCGGAACGATGGTCCCCGCCATCTTTTGGGTTCGGGCGTTGAAGTTCTTGCAGAAGTCCATGATGTTGAGGCCGTGCTGGCCCAACGCCGGACCCACCGGCGGCGCCGGATTGGCTTGCCCAGCCGGAATTTGCAGTTTGATGTACGCCACGATCTTCTTTGCCATGGCCTTCTACCCCACCTTCTGTACTTGCGTGAACTCCAGCTCCACCGGCGTGGAACGGCCGAAAATCGTCACCATGACCCGCACCGTGGAGCGATCCAAGTTCACGTCATCCACGACCCCCGTAAAGCTCGCAAAGGGGCCGTCGGTGATCCGCACCTGCTCCCCCTTTTCGAACACGTACTTGGGCTTGGGCTTTTCCTTGGCTGCCACCACCTGGTGGAGCATCTGCTCCACCTCTTCGTCGGTGAGCGGAGTCGGCTTTTTCCCCGAACCCACGAACCCCGTCACCCTCTGAGTGTTGCGCACCAAGTGCCACGCTTCATCCCCGCGCTTGGGGTCGTCCAGGTCAATTTGCACGAGGATGTAGCCGGGGAATAGCTTGCGCTCGACTTCCCGCCTCTTGCCGCCGCGGACCTCCACGACCGTTTCCGTCGGGATTTTGATTTCGCCAAAGAGATCACCCATACCCAGGGCTTCGATGCGCTGCTCCAAAGCCCTCTTGACGGTTTCCTCGAAACCGGTATAGGTATGGACGATGTACCAACGCAAAGGCATGACTTTTTGGGTTCCTTCCTAGCTCAATACCTTGAAAACCCACTTCACCAGGTTGAGGAAAAGCAGGTCGCAGAGGTAAAGGAAAATGCCAAAGAAAAACGAAGCCACAATCACCACGACCGTGGTGCCCAACGTTTCGTCCCGGGAAGGCCAGGTGACCTTTTTCGTTTCAGCCGAGACCTCCCGGAGGAACGTCTTGACCCGCTCCCACCATTTCATCGCGTTCGCCTCCCCGGAGAAACGATGGCAGGCCAGGAGGGACTCGAACCCCCAACCACCGGTTTTGGAGACCGGGACTCTACCAATTGAGCTACTGGCCTGCGCCCCATGATCTCACTTCACCTCGCGATGCACGGTGTGACGCCGGCAAAACTTGCAGTACTTTGAAAGCTCGAGCCGCGCCGTTTGCTTCTTCTTGTTGCGGGTAGCAGTGTAGTTTCGCCGTTTGCATTCGCTGCATGCCAGCATCACGTTTTCACGCATACGAGCCCCCGAAAGACCAGCCTTCCGTTACTCCACAATCTCGGTCACGGTGCCGGCGCCGACGGTACGGCCGCCTTCACGG
>JBAMMG010000002.1:0-14577 GCA_039793905.1 Thermoanaerobaculum sp.
GCGTGCGGGGTGGCAAATCCCGCCCCCGCAACCCATCTGCCCCGCAGCGCAAGGCTCTTACGAGGGCGCGCCCGTCACGAAGGCTACGGTGGCCTCACGGCCCATGTCTGGCGCGCTCGCGTAAAGCCGGAAGCTGGTGAGGTAGAAAAGGACGGGAAAGCTCGAGAGGAGCGGGGGGTGCCCACACCCCTCCCACGGTCGTTCAGGTTGTCACGGTATTTTCGGCTCCTCCATGCCGCTTCGAGAGGGGAAAATCGAGGCGCGGTACATGCCCCCGGGGAAGACGGCAGCTCGCTCCAACGCCCCCAGGTCGGGGGCCCACCGCAGCTTTTTCTCCCGAACCCAGCGCTCCAACACCGTGACCAGCTCGCCAGCTGAGGCGGGCCGCAAGGCGCGGTTTTTGGCTAAAAGGCGCATGACCAGGAGGGACAAAGCCTGCGGCACCTCCGGCCGGAGCTCGTGGGGCGGCGGGGGCTCATGGGTGAGGGTCCGCTCGAGGGTTCCCACGATGTTGCCCACGGCAAAAGGGTGTTTGCCCACGAGGCAGAGGTAGAGGGTGACCCCCAAGGCGAACAGATCGCCCTTCTCGTCGTAGGGGTGCCCGCGGATGCACTCGGGTGCCAAAAACCCCGGTGTCCCGAAAAGCTCGCCGGGGCCCTTGACTTGAGTGGAAAGGAACGTGGCAATCCCGAAGTCGGATACCTTGATGGCCCCGTCCCGTCCCAAAAGCACGTTCCCGGGCTTGAGGTCCCGGTGGATGAGGCGCTGGCTGTGAGCAAAAGCGACGGCTTGACTCACAGCTAAAGCGATGCTGATGGTTTCCTCTGGGGGAAGGACCTCTTTCGCCAGGAGGTAACGGTCCAGACCCACTCCTTCCACCAGCTCCATGACGATGAACGCGGCCCTGCGGGTTTCCTGGAAGTCGTAAATCCCTACGATGTGGGGGTGGGAAAGCCGGGCCGCCAGCACCGCCTCGCGCAAGAGGCTCGCCCGCAGCGCCGAAGCGTCTTCCCCTTCCCCGGCCACGTGCAGCATCTTGATGGCTACGGGGCGGAGGAGAGTGCGGTCAAAGGCCCGGAACACCACACCGTGCCCGCCTTCACCGAGAACCGCGTCCAGCTGGTACCTCCCGAGGGCGATCCCGCTTACCGAACCACCATGGGACAGGGCGCCTTCGATACGGGCGAGGGCTGCCTCGAGTTCCCTTGACTCCGAAGGCACGGCGCCTTCCAGCTCGCGGCGAGCCAAAAGCTTTTTCAAGCGCAGCACCAGCTCCTCGGCCTCGAAAGGCTTGACCAGGTAGTCGTCGGCACCGGCGGAAAGCCCGCGGATGCGGTCTTTGCTCGAGGCGAGCCCCGAAACGAAAAGGATCGGGATGTGAGCAGTGTTGGGGTGGGATCGGAGCTGGCGCAGGAGATCGAACCCGGAAGCCCCGGGCATGATCACATCCAAGACCGCCGCATCGGGGGGGAGCTCCTCGACGATGCGCAAGGCTTCCGTGCCGCTGGGAGCGGCAATCACCTCGAAGCCAGCCGCGACCAGGAGCTCCTGCAGGGAAACGAGGAGCTCGGGATCGTCGTCCACGAGGAGAACCCGGTTCATCGGGGAGGCTCCCTAAGCGCGGCCCTCACGCGCGTGGCAGCTCATCATGCTCCCAGTGTAGCGGAAAAAGCCGGACGTCACGGCCGCTAGGCGGAAGAGAGGGACACCAGGTAAACCGGAGGGCGAGTTTTCTCGACGTGGTGGAAGGTTAGCGAAACAACGCTAAAAAGCGCGGGGAAAACTCCTTGCCCGAAGGGGGCCCTCCCAGCTTCTGGCACTCCCTCACGTCGGCCAGGGCCTGCTCGTAGAGTTTCTGGTCCTTTTCCCCGCTTTCCACCCACAGGGAAAATCGCGCTGCTCCGCGCAAGAGGTAGGCAATGCGCGTGGCCTCGGGGCTCCCCAGCTCGGGAACGGCGAGGAGGTCTGCGGTCCGCTGGTAATCCCCAGCCAGGAAAGCTGCCACGGCCCGCTGGAGCTTTTCCGGAGCGGGGTGAGCGCCGGGTTCGGGAGGGGAAGCCAAAAGCCGCTCGAGGGCGCGAGTGGAGGACGCCAGCATGTCCCGGACCAGGCGGACGGCATCGGCGGAAGCTCCGTAAGAAAGCTCCTCGTAGGCTTTCAAAGCACGCCCCACAGCACCTCGCGCCTCGAGGGTTTCGGGGTCCGACGGGGCAGGACGGTTCAAGAGCTCCCGCGCCTTTTCGGCAAGGGTTCGAGCTTCGGCCCGCAAGCTGCGGAGCTCCGCTTCGGCGCGCTGGAGCTGGTCTTCTTCGGCAAGGATGGCTTGCGCCTTCTCCCACCGCCGGCGCAGCTCCGCTTCCAGCCTCTCGTAGGCGATGCGGGCGGCAATGGCGTGCTCCCGGGCTGCCGCCCGGTCCCAAGGGGTGCGGGCGAGGGCGAGGGTGTCGTGGGCCAAAGCCAGCTTGGCGTCGGCTTGCTGCTGTTGTTTCCGGAGCATGGGGGCGGCGGCGAAAAGGCGCGCCATTTGGGGATCGGCCAAAAGCGCTTCGAAACGCCCTTTGGCGGCCTCGGCGGCGGCAATGGCGGACCCCGGGTCCTGGGCGGCGAGGACCCCAGCCGCAAACGACAGAAGAAAAACCATGGTGAAGGGCTTCCTCATGGCGACCTCCAGCCCAGCTCTTGGAGAAACTCCTCCGCCCGCACGTCACGGACAGGGATTACAAAGCGGGTCGTGACCCCGGCCATCACCTGAACCGTGGCGGTCACGGTTTTCCCAGTTTCAGGGTCGGCCAGCTCCAGGCGGTAACTTCCTGGGGCAAGCTCCAGGCGCAGTGGGGTCACGGCGTCTGCGGGGAGGGGTAGCGGCTTGCCTTGACTGTCGGTGATGGCGACGACTTTGGCCCAGGGCACGGCGTGGACCACCAAGGAACCCGTGGCGGTCAGGGAGGATTGGGAGCGTTTGCTGGCCAGAAACCTTCCGCCCAAAAAAACCCCAAAAACCAAAGCTACAGCCGCCAGAAGCACCGCCAACCACCAGCCTTTGTTTGAGGCCCGGAGCGGCGCCTGGGGTACCTCCGCGGGCGGGGTAGGGAGGGGGGCAACCGCTGCCTCCACCGCGGGTACGGTAGGAGCGGTGGGCTCGAGCCCAGCGGTGGGACTTGTTGGCTGATGGCGCGGTTGGGCCGAAGGTGTTGTTTGCGGGCCACTGCGCACCGTTGGCGCGAGCTCCGCCTGCGGCGGGAGGAGCTTTTCCAGCTCCTCGGCAGAAAAGCGGAAGCGTTGGGCGAGCTCGAAAAGCTTTCCGAGGACGGCTTCGGCGTTTTCGGGGCGGTTTTCCGGCTCCTTGGCCAAAAGGGCAAGGACCAACTCCCGCAACTCGGAGGGCACGCGCCCCTGGGGGTCGGTGACATCGAAACCCAAAGGGGGGTGGTACAGGTGGGCGGCAATGAGGGCGGAAGCCGTGTCCCCAACCACCGGCAAGCGCCCGGTGAGCAGCTCGTAAAACACCACCCCGAAGGAGTAAAGATCCGAGCGCTGATCCAGCCGTGCGCCCTCGGTGCTCTTGAACTGCTCGGGGGAGGCGTATCGGACCTTGCCAATGAACATGCCGGTGCTGGTGAGGCCGGTAGCTTCGCTTTCCAGCACCTTGACGATGCCTAGGTCAATGAGCTTGACCAGGGGCTTGCCGTCGGCATCCCGGGAAAGCATGAGGTTGTCGGGGGAGATATCGCGGTGCACCATGTTGCGCCGGTGCAAGAAGCCAATGGCTTCCAGAGACTGGCGGGCGATTTCCACCGCCAACCCCAGGGACGGAGGGCCGTTTCGCCGCAAAAGCTCCCGCAAATCCACGCCGGCGATGTACTCCATGACCATGGCGGCGTTGCCGGCGTCGTCGGCAAAGAAGTCGTAAAGCTGGGCGATGTTGGGGTGGCGCACGCGAATGAGGGTTTGGGCTTCGCGGACAAAGCGGGTGGCAAACTCCTGGTCGTGCTCCAGCTGTGGACGCAGGACCTTAACCACCCGCTCCTCCCCCAGGAGCCGGTGGCGCACCTTGTAAATGGCACCCATGCCTCCCTCTTTGATCTTGCCGAGAAGCTCGTACTTTTCCTGAACTTGCTCGAGGACGGTGGCCACCTCTGGTCGTTCCTCCCGTTTCCTCCCGTGCAGTGTAAATGAAGGGGACCCAAAAATGAAAGGCGGGCGGTTGCCCGCCCGCCTTTGGCAATGGGTGCTTCGGCTCAGTAAGAGTCCTCGGCGAAGTACTCGTGGTTGTCGGCGTTGTCAATGGCCTTATTGGGCTGGTTGACCGCCAGGTTGTGAGCGGCGGTGGCGCCGTAGGCCCAGTCATCGGTGGAAGCCACAACGTAAAAGTGGCTCACCTCATGGACGAGGGTCCCGGCTTTGGAATCCCGCCCGGTCATGGGCGCTGACCAGAAGGCCTTGCAAAGGTAAATCTTGTACGGCTGGTTGGGGTAGACGTAGGCGTAGTAGTTCTGGGTGCAGGAGCAATCGAAGGTGATGGGCTGGTCCTTCAAGGCGCTTTTGATGGCCGAAAAGTGGGACTTCACGGTGTTGAAGTACGTGGTGGACGGGGTGCTCCGGTAGTCGAACCACCACTTGTAGCGAGCCGAGGTCTTGCCGTAGGTCACCAGGTAGTTGTAGCCGTTGGTGCTCATGGTGATGGCGTAGTTGAGGGCTGAAGAAAGGGTGCTCTTTTGGGTATTGGTGCAGTTGGTGTAGCCGCCCACGTACATGGGGGTGATGTCGAGGTCGAGGGATCGCTCGCCGCCTTCGCGCCCTTCGAGGAAAAACGAAACCTCAGGAGCCGCCGTCGTGGTGGCCCGAAGCTCCGGCCCATCGGGCGTTTCCTTCACCACCAACCGCTCCTGGCGGAAACGCACGGTGTAGTTTCCGGTTTCGGTCATGGCGTAGGCAGCTGAGATGTCCACGGTTGCGGTCACGGTTTCCCCTGGTTCCAGCTTCAAGAAGTCCTCGGGCCCCGGGGCCGGCCGCTTGATGAGTTTACCCACGTAGGGCACGGGCTTGCCGTCGCGCGCCACGGCGAAGATGTTGCCCTCGATGCCGTCCAGGGGGGTGTGCCAGCGGAGCACGTAGATGGACTCGCTGGAGTCGTTGGTGAGGCTCCACTGGATAGCCAGAGGCTCGTCCCCCTTGAACTCGGTCCGCTCCACGGACAGGCCCGTGGCCAGGAGTACCTCGGGCTCTTCCCCGCCGGGCGGCAGGGCCAGGGCCACGCTGGCCGTTCCCAACGCCAAAGCCAAGATCACGATCCACGCTTTCCTCATGCTGACCTCCTCGGCCGGTTGCGACCGGCGCCGTTTTGTTGCGAGAATCTTGCCGCAAGCTGCCGGTCAGGTGTCAAGGGGGTTGGAGGTTTGGCGAATATTCTTCGGCTCTGTTGGCAAGGAAGTGATGCTTTTGAATACGTGGCCGGCGGCAGCGGGGACGAGCCAAAAAAACTTCGCCAGCTTCTTTGACCCCCGTCAAGGATGGGGTGAGCTTCGGGGTTTAACCTCGAAGGCGATGGGGGCTTGGGGGGCACGCCGGAAGCGCGAGGAAAAAACCCTTTCAGCCATGGTGTGGCTGTTTTGCCGGGTCCATCACGACGGCCAGGGGCTTTGCCCCTCCTGCCAAAAGCTCCTCGCCTACGCGCACCAGCGTTTGGACCGCTGCCCCTTTGGCGACGGCAAGCCTACTTGCGTCCATTGCCCGATCCACTGCTACAAGCCCGAGCCACGGGAAGCGGTGCGGCAGGTCATGGGCTTTTCCGGCCCACGGATGCTTCTCGTCCACCCCATTCTCGCCCTCCGCCACCTGTGGGACGAGTGGCGCGATGTCCGGCGCCTCCACCAAGGCAAACCCGTGGTGCCGGCTCGAGATCCGGGTCCCGGGGCTTCGAGGAGAGCCGCTGCGGTCGGAACTCTCTGTGGTGAAACTCTTGGGCCCGCGGGAAAGGCTAGCGAACCTTGAGGGTCACGGTGCCTGTGGGCCCGCGCAGGATGACGCGGTCCTCACCAATGGCCTCCACGGTGTGGCCCGCCACGACGCTGCCCACCGCCACGTCCTGGCCGTTGATGCGGGCGAAGCTCTTGCCGGCACCATAAACGAGGAAATCCAAATGGAGCGTGGTTCCTCCGACGTTGGCTTCCACCACGAACTCCCGGGCCGACGCGGGCACGGCAGGGTGTGGTGGCTCTTCCAAAACTGGAGTAGGTGTTGGGGTGACCGTCGGCCCCGGGTTCGAGACGGGAGGGCCAGAAGCCAGACGGGACGCCTCTGGCTTGGGCGGAGGCCCGCCTAAGCCGAGAGTCCCGGAGGTCCCTGGGGGCTCGGCAAAAGCTTCCGGGGCGGGGGGCCGTTCCTGGGGGCCGATCCTTGGGGCGGTAGGTTCCCCGTGGGGGCGCAGGAAAAGCAAGGCCACCACCCCAGCCCCGGCGGCACCGGAAAGGAGGCTCGCCACCAGCAACACCCCGGCCGACAATCCCCGCCGGGGAGCCGGGGGAGGGGCAACGGCTGGGGGGAGCTGGCCCGCTTCCAGCTCCCGGCGGTGCTGCTGGGCCCGGGCCTTGCGCAGGGCCTCGCTGACCAGGCTCATCCCTTCCCCTCCAGAGCGCGAAGCGCCTGGCGCACGTGACGCAGGCGCAGGAAATCGTCGCCAGCAACGAACCCGGCGAGGAGGGTTTTGTCGCACACGGCGTTGACGAGCCTGGGTATGCCCTTGGTGGCGGCGTGGATGGCCCACAGGGCCGGTGCCGAAAAGGTGGGCCGGCCGTTGGCTCCAGCTACCGTGAGGCGGTGGAAGATGTAGCGTTTGGTTTCGCGAAGGCGCAAGCCCCTAAGGTGGTAGCGAACGGTGATGCGCTGGGCCAACTGCCGCAGGTGGTGAGACGCCAGCTTGGCTTTGAGCTCGGGTTGCCCCAAAAGCACGATGACGAGCAGCTTGCGGTCGTCGGTTTCGAGATTGGAAAGCAAGCGGATGTCCTCCAGAAGCTCCGGCGAAAGGTCCTGAGCCTCGTCAATGAACAGCACCACGCGCCGACCGGCGTGAGCCTCCTCCAAGAGGAACTGGTTCAGGCGCTCCAAAAGGCGGGCGCGGTCCGACCCTTTGGCTTCCTGCCCGAGTTCCCGCAGGATGGCGCGGAAGAGCTGGAGGCGCGTGAGCACGGGGTTGAGGATCAGAGCGGTGCGCACGCTTTCCGGGAGGCTCGCGAGCACGGCGCGGCAGAGGGTGGTCTTGCCGGTTCCCACCTCGCCGGTGACTTGTACGAATCCTTCCCCCCTGTGCACGGCGTACACGATGCTGTCGAACGCTTCCCGGTGCTGGCGGGAGAAGAACAAAAAGCGCGGGTCCGGCGTCAGCGAAAAGGGGCAACTGGCGAGACCGTAGTAGGCTTCGTACATGGCACCGGCAAAATTGTACGCCCCCCGGGGGGTGTGGCGGGGAAGCTTTGCCGCGGCGATTCCGTTAGCAGGGGTGTGGGAAGGGTGCTCGCCTGGGCTTTGTTGGTGGTCGCTGGAGGGTGCGGGCCAGCGGCGAGCCGCCCGGCCTCGGAAACCCAAGGGGGTGACATGAAACCTCGGTACTCCAAATCCGGGTACGACATCACGCCTCTCGCCCGGGAGGAGGTGGCCAGGCTTGCGGCGCGTCTCGACCCGGAAGCCTTCCGGGTCACCCAAAAAGCAGGTACGGAGCCGCCCTTTTGCGGCGGTTACCTGCACGTCAAGGAGCCGGGGGTTTTCGTGTGCGTGGTGTGTGGCTTGCCGCTTTTTTCCACCGAGCACAAGTTCGATTCGGGTACCGGTTGGCCCAGCTTTTTCCGGGAGTTCGACCCGGACCACGTGGGGAGGCGCCCCGACTTCAGCTACGGCATGGTGCGCACGGAAATCTTTTGCGCCCGCTGCGGTGCCCACTTGGGCCACGTCTTTGACGACGGCCCGCCCCCCACGGGCGAGCGTCACTGCGTGAACTCGGCCGCCTTGCGTTTTTACGCCCGAGGGGCGGAGTTGCCTGCGGAAAGCCGACCGGTGACCACCGAGGTGGCGTACTTTGCCGGTGGTTGTTTCTGGGGGATCGAGCACTACTTTCAAAAAGGCCCCGGGGTTTTGGAAGCGGTTTCGGGGTACATGCAGGGACACGTGGACCACCCCACCTACGAGCAGGTATGTTCGGGCACCACCGGCCACGCCGAAACCGTGAAGGTCGTTTACGACCCCAAGCGCATCAGCTACCGGAGGCTTTTGGAGGCGTTTTTTGCCATGCATGACCCCACCCAGAGGAACCGGCAAGGCCCGGACGTGGGGGAGCAGTACCGCTCGGGGATTTGGTACGTTAACGAGGAGCAAAAGAGACAAGCCCTCGAATACATCGCCGAGCTGGCCGCTTCGGGTCGCTATGGCAACCGCCCCATCGTCACCCAAGTGGAGCCAGCCAAGACCTTTTGGCCCGCCGAGGAGTACCACCAGGACTTCATTGCCAAAACCGGCCGCGCGTGCCACGTCCGGGATCCGTGGTGAAAACCCAAAACCCGTTCATCCTGCGTTCAGGTTGCCGGGTCCATTCTCAACGCGGCACGAAAGGAGGTGCTGCTATGCGACGCAAGGTTTTGGGAGTTCTTGCTTTGGTGGTCACGGTAGGGCTTTTGGGGATGGCGGTACAGGCCTCGGCCCAGGGAACCGCGGCAAAGCCGGCCAAACCCGCCCACCATGGCCAGGAGTTCAAGGGGACCGTTTCGGCCCTTGACGAGCAGGCCAAGGTCTTCAAGGCCAAGGATGCCGCCGGCAAGGAGGTGGAGTTCAGCTACACGTCCGCCACGAAGCTTCACGGCACCCTCAAGGTCGGTGAGCCGGTCACCGTCCGCTACATGGTGAAGGAAGGGAAGAACGTCGCCACTTCGGTCGTGGTGGGCGCGGCTCCGGCCAAAAAGTAAGACCTCCTCGCTTCAGCTCGTCCCGGCCCCAGTTGCGGGGCCGGATTTTTTTGTAGCAAGGGGCAGCTCAACCCGGAAACAGCTACCTCCCCCCTCCCGCTCCCGCACCTCGACATGCCCGCCGTGTTCCTTGGCCACCTCGGCAACGATGGCCAGCCCCAACCCCGAGCCGAAGGGGTTGACCTGGCGGCCATGGGACAAGCGGGCGAACCTCTGGAAGATGGTTTGGCGGGCTTCGGGAGGGATACCGGGGCCCCGGTCGCGAACTTCGAACCAGACCGAGGTATCGCTTGTCCCAGCCGCCAGCTCCACGGTGCTTCCCGCCGGCGAGTAAAGGGCGGCGTTTTCCAAAAGGTTGGCGAGCATGGCAACGAGTCCCTGTCGGTCGCCAACGACCGTGGCGTCGCAGGTTTCCCAGGTGATGCGCACGCCGCGGGACGCGGCCAAGGGCTCGACGCGGACAATGGCTTCCTCGATGAGCTCCGGCGCGTCCAGGGTTTCTTTGGGGCGAGCTAGGCCAACATCAGAGCGCGCCAGCTCCAAGAGGCTTTCCACCCCAGCCGAGAGCCCGAGGGCAGCTTGCCGGATGGTCTCGAGAGCGCTCGCCCGCTCGGCTTCGGGGGTGTCGGGGCGCAAGGCCTCTTCCGCGGCGGCGGCTATGACCGAAAGCGGCGTCTTGAGCTCGTGGGCCGTGTCAGCGGTGAGGCGTTTGTGGGCCTGAAACGCGCGCTCCAGGCGATCGAGCAGCGAGTTGATGACGGCCGCGAGCTCGCGGAACTCGGTGCCACCGCGCCCTTGGGGAACCCGCTGGTGGAGACTCGTGGCTTCGATGGTGCGGGCAGCTTGGGTCATGGCGGCCACGGGTCCCAACGCAGCTTTGACCGCAAAGAACACGGCGAGCCAGGAAATAGCTGCTCCGGCCGCGACCGTCAGGACGAGCGCCCGGTCGAAGCCTGCGAGCCACCGCAGGGGGCCTTCCAGAGGACGGAAGACCACCAGGGTGGCTCCGGCGGCGCGACCCCCCAAGCTGGCTACCTGGAAGCGGCACAACCGGCTTTGTCCCGAAAAGGGCTCCGGGGCCGTAAAGGGGCGCGATGTTCTCCCCGCAAAAAACCCGAGGTGTTTCGGTTGTACGGGTTGGGCAAGGTCCCCGCTTTTGGCCACAATGTCCCGGCCGGAAAAGAGAACCGCTGAATGATGCTCGAGTTTGAACTCCAGGGTGTTGGCGGCCATGCCGCTGCGGAGGGCGTCTTGTTGCAGGTCTTCGAGCCCACGCACCTCGATGTCGGAGCCAATGGCCTCCACGAGGGTATCCAGCTCCTCGTCCAGCTGGCGGAATACCCAGTTGCGGAGCAAGAGGTGCGTGGCGAGGGCCGCCACCCCGAGGTTCAACGTGGCGACGGTAGCGGCCACCAGGGCGATACGTACCCGCGCCGTGGCCAAAAGCTTGAGCGCCTTCATTCCAGGCGGTACCCCAAACCCCGGATAGAGGTGATCTTCACCGTTGCCCCACAAGCGGAAAGCTTACGCCGAATACGGCTGATGAGGACCTCGAGGGTGTTGCTCAAGGCTTCCTGGGGCTCCCCCCACGCGTGCTCGAAGAGCTCGTCCCGGGTGACCACGGCGCCGGGGGCGCGGAGCAGCGTCTCCACCACCGCAAGCTCGCGCGCCGTGAGCGGGACTGGCGTGCCGTTCCACGACAGCTCTCGGCGCGCGAGGTCCAGCCGGAGGTTCCCGAACCGCAGCTCGCCCGCAAACCCCCGTTGGACCCGGCGAAGGAGAGCCGTCACGCGGGCCAAAAGGACGGCCAGCTCGAAGGGCTTTGCGAGGTAGTCGTCGGCGCCCTGGGTGAGTCCCTCGACGGTAGCCTGAGGGTCGCCGAGGGCGGTGAGCACGAGGATGGCGTTGGCGAAACCTCGCTCCCGGAGAGTCCGGCACAGGTCGAGCCCGTCGCCATCGGGTAGCCGCCGGTCGAGGATCAAGAGGTGGTAGTCGTGCAGGGCGAGGAGCTCGTCGGCTTCGCTGAGAAAGCCAGCGGTGTCCACGGCGAGGCCCTGGCGCTCCAGTTGCCGTTTGAGGATGTCCCGCAAGCGGCTGTCGTCCTCCACCACCAACACCCGCACGGCGTCTTCACCTCCCGGTCCTCCACTATAGCGGTTGGTGGCGGGGCAGGAGTTGCCGAACGGTGCCGGTTGCGGGATCGAAGGCCACGAGGCCTGTGGAAAGGAGAAACACCGGATTTCCACCCAATTGCGGGCGGGGCTCGGCCCAGGTTACGCTAGCCATAGTCTTGAACGGCCAACGGTAGACACGTTTTTCGGGGATACGGACCACCGCGCCGGCCGTCGCCCGTCCCGGTGCCCAAGCGGCAAAGGCCACCCCCTGGGGCGTTGCGTTACACCCGACGACGAAGGCGGCCTTTTCCGATTCGGCGGTTTGACACCCGAAAACGCCGCCCGTGGGCACGGCGGTGGCGGCCAGGCGCTGGCCGCCCGTGTCCACGAGCTCCAGGTGGGTTTTGTCGCCTTCGGGCCAAACGAGCAGGACCCCCTGAGAGGTCAAGGCGGCTGTGCTGGCCGGGGGGAGGGTGCGGTTGACGAGCACTTGGCCGTCGAGGTCCAAAACCCAAAGGAGGGTGTCCCTGGTGGCGTCGCGGCCCCATTCGCGCCGGGCGGCAATGAGGACGAGGTTGCCCCGGCGCTGGACGGTGGCTGCGAGGTAGTCCGCTGGCAAAGGCACACTCAAAAGTTTGGCAAATGTCCGGTCGTGCCAGAACAGGCGCCAGAGGCTGAGCTCGAGGCCCATTTCGTGGGAGGGATCAGGCTCGCTCGGGTAGTGGATCTCGAGGACTTCGAGGGCCTCGGGAGACGCTTGACAGAGGGCGAAGGAGCGGCCCAATTCCAGGCTCGCGATTTTTTCGGCAGTTTGGGCCTCGATGGCAACGAGCCTCCGGTGCTCGTTTCTCCCTTTGACTTGCGGATCCACGAACAGCACCAAGGTTTGGCCCCCGGGCCCGAGAGCGCAGGGGAACGTCTCTGGGGGAAGCCCCGGCGAAACTCGTGTGGTGGCACCGGTATCCAGTCGCACCAAGGCAACGCTGGCATCTCCTGGCTCAGGGTTGAGGGCGGCCACGGGGAGGTCGGGGGCCACCGTTGCCTGCATGTCCCAGAGCCACCCGTAGCGGTCCCGGGTGGGGAGATGCAGGATTTTGAGTCGATCGGTTTGGGCGTCCCAAAGGAAACGGTGCCCGAGACGCAGCCAAGGGTAGCTTTCCCCGGAAAGGAGCCAAAAGCGGCCGCTTTTCTCGGGGTAGGCACCGGCGATAGCTTCCACGTGGCGAGGGGCGCGCTGGATCAGGAGCTCGAAGCCCCCGAGGGCAGCGAGGGCAGGCAGGAGCACCGCTGGCCACAGGCTCCAGCTCACCCACCGGCGAGCCTCCTCCATGTGGCTATGGCCCTTGTTCACCGTCACCAGGCTTGCCAGCACGACCAAAACGGCGGCCACCAAACCGGTATCCATGGCAAGGGAGGAGGCTTTACCGGGTTCGAGGAAGCGGCCGAGCACCATGGCCAGCTCTCGCCACGCCAGAACCGACAACCCCAGGACCACCAGATCCCAGGCGATCCACAGGGATCGGGCCCGCGCCGCCGCCGTCAGGAGGTGGCCGAGGGCCCAGAGAGCGGCCAGGAGCAAGAGAAAAGCCGGGAATGGGGCTCCCGGCCGCAGGAGCCCGGGCAAAGCCCCGAGAGCGGGAAGGGCGGCCAGCACGCCGCAGGCCACGGCCAGGACCAGGCTTGCGGCCAGGGCTGCCAGCCAAGCCGTGACCCAGCGGACCCCTTGGCCTGCCAAGAAACGCAGGTGGCGCATCCCTTCGTTGGTGGCCAGGCTTTTCGAGCCGAGGACGGCCGCCAAGGTCAGGGCCAATGCCAAAAAAGCCATGGGCCCGACGTCTGCCCAAATCTCTTTCGGCTGATAATTCCAAAAGCGCGGCCCAAACAGGCCGAGGAGCACGACCACGAACCCCGTGCCTGCACCGAGGCCCAACGTCCACAGGTGATGGCGGAAAAAGTAGGCGAAAGATGCAAAAAAGGCGCGCATGGATCCCTCCTTACCCTTGCCACAAAGCCCAAGCAACCTGCCCAAGCCCCGGCGTCCGAGCGACGAGCCCCTGGCTCTGGCACCACGACGCGAAAGCTTTTGAATCGTTGATCCGCACGGTGGTTTGGATTCCTCCCAGCACTTCCTGGCGGGCACACACCTCGCCGCCGGCAACGGAGGTCTCGGCGGAAGGCAGCGTCACCAAGGCAAAGGATGTTTTGAGCTCGTCGAGGGGACCGCTCCAGGTGCACTGCCCCCGGTGCAGCATGACCACGTGGCTGGCGAGGCGTTCGGCCAGAGTCAAGTCTTGGGTAGCCAGGAGCACGGTGCATTCGGTTTCCTCGAGAAAGCCCAGGAGCAGATCCAAAGCCCGTTCCTGGGCAACCACGTCCACCCCCAAAGTGGGCTCGTCCAGCACCAAGAGCTCCGGCCGCGGTGCCAGGGCTACGGCCAACTGGGCGAGGCTGCGCTCCCCGCGGGAGAGGGCGCCCAGAGGGGTGGCGGGTGGCAAACCCAAACGAACCGCGGTTTCCAGAAGCTCCGCTTGTCCTTGGGCCGTAAGGCGCCCGGCGAGGTGGAGCCAACGGGCAAGTTGCGCGAGGCTCCACGCGGGGGGCAGGTCCGAGGCCTCGGCAGCGATGCCAAGGCGGCGGCAAAGCTCGGGGTGGTCCCAAACCCTTTGCCCCCATAGCCTGACGTCCCCGGTGCTCGGCCGGAAGAAACCCAATATGCAGCGGATGAGGGTGGTCTTGCCAGCACCGTTGGGTCCCGCCAGGACCGTGAAGGTCTTTGCGGCGACCGTGAAGCTCACACCGTTGAGTACCTGTTGCGAGCCATAGGCAAAGCTGAGGCTGCGAACCTCCATGACCGGATTGTTCATTGGGCACCTCGCGGTTTTTCCAAGTCTTGCCAAGCTTCACTCAAGGCGTGCGTGGCCTCTTCGAGGCTCGCTCCTAAGTTGCGAGCGGTGACCGCCAAGGGGCGGGCCGCCGCCTTCAACGCGGAGGCTCTTTCCTGGGGGGTGAGTTTGGGCGGCGACGGGGCCACGAAGGTCCCCTCCCCCCTTCGCACCACCAGCACCCCATCCGCCACCAGGGTTTGGAGCGCTTTGGCGACGGTTCCTGGGTTCAGGGTGAGCTGGCGGGCCAGTACCCGCACCGAAGGCACGGGCGCCCCGGGGGGAAGCTGGCCGCTGGCCACCAGCTCCCGTAGGCGCTGGGCCAGTTGGCTCCAGAGAGGGGTGGGATCGGATGGGTCCAGTTCCAGGTCCACGCTCACGGGTCCCTCCCTGCCTTGCGGCAGTGTACGACTGTACTAATACACCATGTCAGCTGAGTTGTCAAACCCCCGGTAGAGACGAAAAGGGCCGGCGGACGCCGGCCCTTGCCATCGTCCCCAGAGCTGGGCTCAGGGCTTGAGCTCCTGGGTGACGGTACCGGGCATGCGGCTTGCGGTATGCACGGCCCGCACCACTTCTTTGGGTTCCTTGGCCACCCACAGGGTGTGCTGCTCATCGCCGTCGCCACAGGTC
>JBAMMG010000003.1:0-13989 GCA_039793905.1 Thermoanaerobaculum sp.
CCCGTGGATTCTCAGCTCCCGCATGGTGCCTCCCCCGTCACACGATAAGTGATTTTTTTCACTTTGGCAACAAAAGAGTGCAAGTGAGTTTCAAATTCCTTTTGCGCCTCCGGGGACCCGCGGTTCCCCCACCCAAAAGCGGAGAGCTTGACACCGACTGCAAGAAAAAGTATCTTAACCATTTGGTTGAACTTTTCGGTTAGCTACCCGACGAAGGAGGCCTTATGCCGCGGGGAGCCGGGAGACACGAGGTTATCCAGCGAATCTTGAAGGCGGCGCTGGAGCTCTTCGCCGAAAAAGGATTTACTGCTGCCACCACCGAGGAGATCGCCGCGCGGGCGGGCGTCAACAAGGCCATGCTCTACTACTACGTGGGCAGCAAAGAAGAGCTTTTCACGGCCGCTGTCTTGCGCCAGCTGGCGCCGGCCCGAGAAACGGTGGCAGGCGTCCTTCACATGCCCGTGCCGCCCCAGGAAAAGCTCCGGCTCCTTCAAGGTGCCTTCGCCCGGCTCATGGCCAAAAGTCCTCACCTGCCCCGCCTCATGCTCCGCATGCTGGCCACCGAGGTGGAGCGCATCCCGAAACCGGTTCTCGAGGCCATGGCCGAGGTTTTCGCCGCCACCGCTCAAACCGTACAAGAAGGGGTCAAGGCCGGAGCGTTACGCCCCACGAACTCTTTCGTCGCCCACCTCCTGCTGGTGGGAAGCCTGGCCCTCGCCTGCGAAGCCTCCAAGCTGGTGCAGCGGGTGGCGGCTTGCGGCTTGCTACCCGTTCCCGAGGCTTTTCCCCCGGTCGAAACGGCCGCCGAGGCTATCAGCGAGATCCTCCTTTACGGCCTTGTCAACGAAGGGAGAACGCCATGAAAAACGCGCGTGCGATTTTCCTTTTGCCGGCCGCGGTTCTTTCGGCCTGCCACAAAAACCCAGAAGGCAACGCCCTCCGCGCTTCCGGCCACGTCGAGGTCACCCAAGTGCGACTCGCAACCCAAGTTTCAGGGGTGCTGCTGGAAGCCCCGTGGCAGGAGGGGCAGCGGGTGGAAAAAGGACAGATGGTCGCCCGCCTGGATACCTCCCAGCTCCAGCGCGAGCTCGAAAAGGCCCGGGCTGAGCGAGAGGCAGCTGGTGCCGCCCTTCGCGTGCTTCTGGCCGGCAGTCGCCGGGAGGAAATCGCCGAGGCCCGCGCTCGCGTGGCCGCCGCCCAAGCCGAGCTCGCCTCTGCCGAAGCCGACGTGGTCCGCTTCCGGCCCTTGGCACAAAGGGGAACGGCAGCCCGCAAGCTGGCGGAAGACGCGGAAAGCCGGGCCCAGGTAGCTCGCAGGCAGGTGGAAGCCCTAGAGGCACGCCTGGAGCTTCTAGAAAAAGGGCCGCGGGCCGAAGAAATCGAAGCGGCGCGCGCCCGCCTCGCGTCCGCGGAAGCTACCGTACGCCTGGTCGAGCAGAAGATCGCCGATGCCACGGTGGTTGCCCCCCTTTCCGGCGTCATCACCTCACGCGTCGCCGAGCCCGGGGAGTTCCTTCCCGCTGGCTCACCGGTGGCCGTGCTCTCCGACCTCGACCACCCCTGGCTCGAGGTTTACGTGGACGAACCCGTTCTTTCTCGCGTTCGCCTCGGGCAAAAGGTTGGGGTCCGCGTGGATGGCCACCCAGAGGAGCTCGTCGGCACCGTGAGCTTCGTTGCCAGTGAGGCCGAATTCACGCCCAAAAACGTGCAAACCCCCGACGAGCGTGCCAAGCTCGTGTTCAAGGTGAAGATTGCCTTGCCCCAGCGCGACGGTCTCTTCAAGCCAGGTATGCCTGCCGACGCGTTCTTCCTTTTCGAGGGCACGAGCCCATGAACCGAGAACGTCTCGGCCCGCCCGCCGTCGAGGCCAGGGAGGCCGTCATCCGTTACCGGGCCAAGGAAGCCGTGCGCGGCGTCTCGCTCGCCGTGGCGAGGGGCGAGGTGGTGGCGCTCGTGGGTGCCGACGGCGCCGGGAAGACGTCCCTTTTGCGGGCAGTGGCCGGACTTACCCCACTGGCTGCCGGCCATCTCCACGTCTTCGCGCTTGACCCCTGGAAGAACCGCCATCAGCTCCACCAGCACTTGGGGTACGTGGCCCAAACTTTCGCCCTTTACGGGGACCTTACCGTGGACGAAAACCTCGCGTTTATCGGCCACCTCATGGGGCTTCCGGACTTTCGCCAGCGCCGCCAGTACCTCCTCGAGCGCTTGGGCCTTGCCCCTTTTCGCGATCGCCGGGCTCAGGCGCTTTCCGGGGGCATGAAGCAGAAACTTGCCCTTGCCGCCAGCCTCATGCACGATCCCCAAATTCTCGTCCTCGACGAACCTACTACCGGTGTGGACCCCGTGAGCCGCAGGGAGTTCTGGCAGCTCCTCGGCGAGTTCGTGGCCCAGGGGCTTACTGTGCTTTTCGCAACGGCGTACCTGGACGACGCGCAAAGAGCCGACCGCGTGGTCCTTTTTCACGACGGCAAGGTGCTTGCCGAAGGGAGCCCCGAGGTCCTCGCTCGCCAGTTCCCGTTCCGAATTGCAGTGGTGGCAGGCGAGCCGCGGGAACTCCTTCGCCGTCTTTTGGTGGCCCTCCCCGGTGTCGTACACGTTCAACCCTTTGCCGCCGGTTTCCACGTCTACCTCGACCCCCAGGCGCCGGTCCCGGATCCTGGGTTCTTCGGCAAGCAGGGCGTTTCCCTCACGGGCCTCGACACGATTCCGCCGAGCATCGAGGACGTTTTCCTCGCCAAGCTTTCCGAAATCAAGGGAGGAGCCACGCCATGACGAAGGTCGCCCTCGTGGTGCTTGCGGTCTCGCCCCTGGCCATGGCTCAAGAGCCGCGTCCCACAAGTGAAGAAAAGGCGGTGGAGCTTGCGCTGGCCGCCTCCAATCGGGTGCGGGAGGCACAAGCAGCCGTCGCCTCTCGCCAAGCCCAGGTCCAAGCCCTAACCTCCGGCCGTAAACTCCAGATCGTCCTTACCGCCCAGGCCACGCAACGCAGCTCGGTTCCGGAGTTCCGTTTACCCGCGGCCCTCGGGGATCGGTTGCTGTTCCCCTCGCTCGAAAGCACGGCCACCGTGAGCGGCAACCTCGCGTACAACCTCGATCTCGCCGGGGTCGTGCGCCAAAGCTTGGCGGCTGCCCGCGAGCGCACAACGGCAACCGAGGCCCAACTCCAGCAGGTACGACTGGAAGTGGCCCTCGAAGCCCGCCTGGCCTTCTGGCAAGCAGCCCAGGCCTTGGCTTTCGTGGCCGTGGCCGAAAGAGAGCTTGCGCGGTGCGAGCAAACCCTCACCGACACCCAGGCGTTGCTTGAAGCCGGACTCGCTACTGAAGCCGACCTCCTCACAGCCCGAGCGGAGCGGGAACGGGCGAGGGTGGGGGTTCTCGCCGCCCGGAGCGAGGCGGGTCTCCGCCTGGCCGCCCTGCGGTCGCTCCTCGGACTGAGCGAGGCCAACGAGGTTCGCGTACAACCCGCGGATGGGCTCCCCCCGAGCCCCCCACCCCTTTCGGAACTTCTCCCGCAAGCCAAGGAAAACCGGCCCGAGCTTGCAGCGTTGCGCCACCTCGTGGACGCTTCGGAAGGTGAAAGCCGAGCCGTCAAGGCCACCGAAAGGCCTGCGGTATCCCTCGCCGTGCAGTACGATTGGGCCAACCCCAACCCCAGGTACGTTCCTCTCGAGCCTCATTGGCACGGGAGCTGGCAGGCAGCCATCGTTGCCGCCTGGAAGCTTTACGATGGCGGCGAGGCGGCGGCCAAAGCGCGCGCTGCCGCTGCCGAAGCGGAAGTCTCCCGAGCGCGCCTCGCTGAGGTACAGCGCCTCGTTGAGCTGGAGGTTGAAAAAGCCCAAAAGCGTTTGGGGAACGCCCTGGCCGTGGCACACGCGAGCCAAGCCGCCTACCAGGCGGCCCTTGCCCGCGAAAACGCGGTCCGGGAAAGCTACAGCGCCGGAATCGCTCGCCTTGCCGACCTCCTGGCGGCACAGGAAGCCCTCGCCCGCGCCGAGTTCCAGGCCGAAAACAGTCGCATCGAGGCGTGGATCGCCCACGCTCAGCTCCTACGGAGCATCGGGCAATGACGCCTGTTGTGGAGGTCCGGGAGCTTACCCGCACGTTTGGCCGCTTCGTTGCCGTGGACGGGGTGAGTTTCGACGTCAGCCGCGGTGAGATTTTTGGTTTTCTGGGCTCCAACGGCGCCGGCAAAACCACCACCATTCGCATGCTTTGCGGCCTCCTCCCACCGACCCGCGGGCAAGCGCGCGTCCTGGGGTTGGACGTGGCGCGCGAACCCCTCGCCCTTCGCCGCCGCATCGGCTACATGTCCCAAAAGTTTTCCCTTTACACCGACCTCACGGTGGAGGAAAACCTTCGATTCTGGGGTTCGGCCTACGGCGTCTCGGGGAGGGAGCTTTCGGTAAGAGTCGAGCACGCCTTAGCCAACACCGGGCTTGCGGACATTCGCCAGGTTCTCGTTCGCGAAACTCCCCTGGGCTTTCGCCAGCGCCTGGCCCTCGCCGCCGCTCTCCTCCACCGTCCCGAGGTGGTTTTTCTCGACGAGCCCACCTCCGGGGTGGACCCCCAGGCGCGCCGGGAGTTTTGGGACGTCATTGACACCCTCGTCGCCCAGGGCACGACGGTGTTCGTGACCACCCACGCCATGGACGAGGCAGAGCGTTGCCACCGGGTAGCCCTCATGCACGCCGGGCGCATCCTCGCTTTGGACACCGTGGCCAACCTCAAGGCCTTGATTCCCAAAGGGAGCCTCGTGGAGATCACAACCTCGGAACCTGGCGCTGCCCTGCAAGCCCTCGAGGGGCACCCGGAGCTTCGGGAGGCAGCCCTCTTCGGGACCCGTATTCACCTGCTCCTTCCCCAAGCGGGCCAGCTTCCCCAGGTGATGGCAACCCTGGCGGCGCGAGGTCTTACCGCGACGGCCAAGGAAGTCGCTCCCACCCTAGAAGACGTCTTCGTGTTCCTCATTCGCTTTGCGAAAACGGAGGCGACGTGGTCATGATTCGGCGTATCTGGGCAGTCGGATACAAGGAGGTCCTTCATGGGCTCAGGGATGTGAGGACTCTCACGGCCCTCGTGATCATGCCTGGAGTCTTGCTTTTGATTTACGGCTTTGCGCTGTCCTTCGATGTGGAGCACGTGCGCTTAGGGGTGGTGGACCTGGACGGAAGCCCAGCGGCCCGGACCCTCGTGGACCGCTTCGTGGCCGGGCCAACCTTCCATTTGGTGCGTTATTCCCGCGATATCGGCGATCTGGATGCCTGGTTCGATGCCTTCGAGGTCCAGGCCGCCCTCGTCATCCCGAAAGGCTACGGGGCCGCCCTGGCTGCCGGTACGCGTGTGGACATCGCCTTCGTAGCGGACGGCTCCGATTCCCGAACCGCCACTACGGTCTTGGCTTACGGTCACCTGGCGGCCAGCATGGCCTCGCCGGGCGCTTACGAGTACCGGGGCAAGGGACGCATCGTCCCCCGCCCGCTCGTTTGGTACAACCCTTCCCTGCGCTCATCCCTTTTCTTGGTTCCAGGGCTTCTCGCCTTCATCCTCATGATCACCTCGGTGGTGGCCACAGCCCTTTCCGTCGTTCGGGAGAAGGAGCGCGGCACCATCGAGACCTTGCGGGCCACGCCGCTGCGCCCCGGCGAGCTCGTCCTTGGCAAGACCGTCCCCTACCTGATCCTGGGGATCATAGCTGCCGTTTTGGAGCTGCTGGTGGCGCACCTGCTCTTTGAGGTACCGGTACAGGGCTCCTTGATGTGGCTTCTCGTCGTGACCGTGCTTTTCCTCCTTGCCGGCCTGGGCTGGGGGCTTTTCATCTCCACCGTGGCCGACAGCCAGCAGGTGGCTTTCCAACTGGCGCTCTTGTCCACGCTTTTGCCGACACTTCTGCTTTCCGGCTTCATTTTCCCGATCTCCTCGATGCCGAAAGCCATCCAGCTCGTCACCACCATCATCCCGGCCCGCTACTTCTTGGCGGCGCTGCGGGACATCGTCCTCAAAGGCACGGGGCCCAGCGAGTGGTGGGACCAGCTCGCGGCTCTCGCCGCGTTCGCCGGAGGCATCCTAACGCTAGCCATCATCCGCACGCGAAGGGGTTTCTGAAATGCACCAGCTTGCCGCCGTTTTTTGGAAGGAACTCTTGCAGCTCAAACGCGACCCAAAAATTTTGCCGATCCTTTTTGTGGCCCCGATTTTCCAACTCATCATCCTGGGCTACGCCGCCACCACCGACGTCAAGCGGGTGGAGCTGGGGGTTTGCGACTTGGACAAAACCCAGGAATCGCGGGCCCTCGTGGCCCGGTTCACCTCCTCCCGGTACTTTACCCTCCAAGCCCTGGTCCCCGACCAGCGGCACCTGGACATCCTTTTGGCCCGAGGCACCGTTCGCCTTGGCCTCACCATCCCTGCCGGGTTCGAAGCGAGCCGCCAGCGGGGCGAACCCGTCCCCGTCCAACTCTTGGTGGACGGAACCGATGCCACTGCGGGCACCGTCGGCTTGGCCTACGCTCAGAAGATCCTCGCTGCGGCCAATTTCGAAGTCCAGGGGCAAGCCCTGGTCAACCTGCGACCCAAGGTCCTGTACAACCCCGACCTTGTTGCCAAGAACTTCATGGTGCCGGGAGTCCTGGCCATGATCATCATGGTCACGACCATGATGCTTGCGGCTATGGCCCTCGTGCGGGAGCGGGAGCAGGGCAGCTGGGAGCAGCTTTTAGTAACGCCCCTGTCCCCGCGACACATCTTGGCTGGTAAGCTGCTCCCCTACGCCGCCGTGGCTTACGTGGAGATCCTCACGGCGCTCCCCGTGGTGCTCATCCACTTCCGGGTTCCCCTGCGCGGGTCCTTGCTCTTACTCCTCGTCCTGTGCGTGCCGTTTTTGCTCTCGACCCTGGGCCTCGGCCTTCTGGTCTCCACCCTGTCCCATACCCAGCAACAGGCCATGATGCTTGCCGCTTTCGTTTTCATGCTGCCGCAAATTTACCTCTCCGGGTTCATCTTCCCCATCGAAAACATGCCGCGCCTTTTTCAGCTCCTCACCTACGCTGTGCCCCTCCGCTATTTCGTGAACATCCTTCGGGGGATCTTCCTCAAAGGCGTGGGGCTTTCGGTCCTTTGGCCGCAGGTGGCCGCTCTGCTCGTCCTCGACGCGATCATTTTGGCTCTAGCCCGCGCCCGTTTCCGCCGCACCTCGCTTTAGGGTCTCACCGAGGGGATGGGAGAACGGGCTTGCGAGGCAGCGGCTCGTCGTGCATGGCCATCGGGTAAAGGGTCCGGCTGCCGCCGCGCCAATCCACCTTTTCCTGGGCAAAAACCGCGGCCGAAAAAACAACACCGAGAACCATGGCCGAACCTTTTCCCATGGTGCCTCCCCCGCGCATACCGCGCAAACCTAGACGCATGAAGCACCGGGAGGTTTGCAGCTGCCCCCTCTTCAGTGGCGAGTGGTGGCCAGGTAACGGGCAAGGGCGTCCCGCCACGGCGGCAAGGGCCCACACAAAGCCTCAAAGCGGGACGTGTCCAGGACAGAAAACGCAGGCCGCGGGGCAGGGCGCCCAGCCTCAGCGGTCGTAATCGGCACCACAGGCACCGAAAAGCCAAGCTGAGCGGCAATTTCCCGAGCAAAATCGGCCCACGTGGTCTCGCCCCCGTTGGCCACGTGGAAAAGCCCTCGCGCTCCGGCAACCACCAAACGGACGATACCCGCGGCAAGATCAAGAGCGTAGGTGGGTTTTCCCGTTTGATCCGCCACCACCCGCAGTTCCTTGGCGCCTCCGTGCAACTGCCGGCGGATGGCCTCCACAAAGTTCCACCCTCGTCCGAAAAGCCAGGACGTGCGCACGATAAGGTGTTCCCGTGCTCCAGCCGCTGCCCTTTCCCCTTCGAGTTTGGAGCGCCCGTAAACCGAAAGAGGGTTGGGAGGGTCGTCTTCGCGGTAGGGGCGGGAGCTTCGACCATCGAAAACGTAGTCGGTGGACACATGCACGAGAAGGGAACCGGTTTCGTTGGCGAGCTCGGCCAGGGTCGCGACGGCCTTGGCGTTCACGGCAAAGGCGGCCCCAGGCTCCTCCTCGGCTTTGTCCACCGCCGTGTACGCGGCGGCATTGGCGATAAGCTCCGGCTGCACGGTGCGCACGGCTTCCGCCACCGCCCGGGGATCCGTGATGTCCAGTGCGGCCCGGTCGAAGGCCAAAATGTCCCAGCCGTGCTCCCGGCCCACCTCGAGCAAAGCTCGCCCAAGCTGACCGCGCGCGCCCGCAAGGAGGACCCTCATGCCAGGCGCGCCCCGTACTGAAGCTCGTAGTAGCGCCGGAATTCCCCGTCGTGGTCCTTGATGGGCTCCCACCACCAGGGGTTGTCCACGTACCAGGCCACGGTGCGCTCGAGCCCCTCTTCGAACGAAACCCGAGGCTGCCACCCCAAACGCCGGAGCTTGCCCGCGTCCAGTGAGTACCGGCGGTCATGGCCGGGACGATCGGCCACGAAACGGATGAGGGATTCGGGTTTCCCCAAAAGGCGCAACACGGCGCGAGTGACCTCGATGTTTTCCCGCTCGTTGCCCCCGGCAATGTTGTAAACCTCGCCTGGCTGCCCGTGTTCTAGGAGAAACAGCAGGGCCCGGCAGTGATCCTCCACGTAAAGCCAGTCGCGCACGTTGCGGCCATCCCCGTAAAGGGGCAGCGGCTCGTCGCGCAAGGCGTTGGTGACGAAGAGCGGGATAAGCTTTTCCGGGTACTGGTACGGGCCGTAGTTGTTGGAGGCTCGGGTAATGATCACCGGCACGCCGTAGGTAGCCCAGTAGGCGTAGGCCATGCGGTCCCCGCCGGCCTTGGAGGCGGCGTAAGGGTTGCGGGGGTTGAGGACGCTCTCCTCCGTGAACGATCCGCGTTCAATGGAGCCGTAGACCTCGTCCGTGGAAACTTGAACAAAACGCAAAAGCCCCACCCGCCGGGCTTCCTCCAGGAGAACCATGACGCCTTTGACGTCGGTGTCAATGAAGTGCGAGGCCCCCAGGAGCGAGCGGTCCACGTGAGTTTCAGCGGCAAAGTTCACGGCGTAACGGCAGCCGTTCATGGCTTCGGCAACCGCTTCTGCGTCGCAAATATCCCCACGAAGAAATCGGTACCGGGGGTTGTTCGCCACATCCTGGAGGTTCTCCAGCCGCCCGGCATACGTGAGCTTGTCCAGATTCACCACTTCCCAGTCCGGGCGCTCGGCCAGGACCAAGCGAACGAAGTTCGAGCCAATGAACCCACACCCACCCGTAACCAAAATTCGAACGCTCATGGAATCTCCACCCGGGAGTGATCGCCCACCACCAGGCGCAGGGCCTGGGGACGGCCGTTACCGCGTACCACCGTGACTTCCCTGCCGATGAGGCATCCCTCCAATCTGCCAGGAAGCTGAACCAGCTGCGAGCCTTCCAACACGATAGAGTTTTCGATTTCGCACGCCACGATGCGGCAGCGCGGCCCTACAGCCGTGTAGGGCCCTATGAACGAGTCCTCCACGACCGCCCCGGGCCCAATGATGCACGGGCCCCGAACCACCGACCGCAGAATCGTGGCCCCCTCCTCGATGACCGCCTTCCCTTCGACGCGACTTGCTCCATCCACGCTCCCCGCCAGCAGCCGATCCTTGCCGTCCAAAACGATGCGGTTAGCCTCCAGCATGTCCTCGACCTTGCCGGTGTCTTTCCACCACCCGGTGATGATGTGGGGGCGCACCACGTACCCCGCGTCCACCAGGTACTGGATGGCGTCGGTGATTTCCAGCTCCCCGCGTTGGGAAGGCTTGATGGCTTTCACGGCTTCGAAGACGTGGTGATCGAAGAGGTAAACGCCAACGAGGGCCAGGTTGCTTTTGGGGTTCGGGGGCTTTTCCTCGAGCCGCACCACGTGGCCGTTTTCGCCCAACTCCGCCACCCCGAACTGCGAGGGGTTGGACACTCGGGCCAGGAGGATCTGGGCGTTACAGTTGCCCTTGGCGAACTCCTCCACGAACGGCACGATGCCGTCCTTCACGAGGTTGTCCCCCAAATACATGACGAAAGGCTCGCCGGCCATGAAATCCTCGGCAATGAGCACGGCATGGGCCAGGCCCCGGGGGGCATCCTGAGGGATGTAGGTCACGCGGGCCCCCCACCGCGAGCCGTCGCCAACGGCTTCCTGGATCTCGCTGGCGGTGTGCCCCACGATGATCCCTATGTCCCGAATCCCGGCCTCCGCCAGCGCCTCCAGGCCGTAAAAAAGCACCGGCTTGTTGGCCACGGGGACCAACTGCTTGGCCGACGTGTAGGTAAGCGGCCGCAGCCGGGTTCCGTACCCACCTGCCAAGATCAACCCCTTCATGCCACCTCCCGCGCCATTGTACCTGCCCCAACAGGCGGGAAAGGAATACACTAGCGCCGAAGGGAGTTGAGGAGCCGGGAGGTGCTATGCGTCCAGAACCGGTGCGAAAAAGCAGCGAGCAACTTTTGGCAGGAGCGGGCGACGGTGAGCTTGTCGCGCGCATCGCGCCCCACGTGGAAGCCATTCTCGATCATCTTGGCGTAGATCGCTGCGACCCCAACCTCCTGGAGACCCCGCGGCGGGTGGCGGCCATGTTCCTCGAGATGTTCCACGGCTTGAAAGAAGGGGCCGAGCCACCCATTACGGTGTTTCCCAACGAGGAAGGGTACTCGGCCATGGTCATGGAGCGCGACATTCCCTTTTACTCCATGTGCGCCCATCACCTGGTGCCTTTCTACGGACACGCCCACATTGCCTACATTCCAGCCAAGCACATCGTGGGGCTTTCAAAGATCCCGCGGGTTTTGGAGTTCTACGCTAAAAGGCCGCAGATCCAGGAGCGCCTTACGGAGCAGGTGGCGGACTATCTCTGGAACAAGCTGGAACCGCTGGGAGTCATGGTGGTCGTCGAGGCCCGCCACCTGTGCATGGAAATGCGTGGGGTCAAAAAGCCCGGCACCCTTACCGTGACCTCAGCCATTCGCGGCGCCTTCGAAAACGCCAAGGTACGGGAGGAGTTCCTGGGCTTTTTGAACCGCGGCCAGAAGTGGTGACGACTCCTCGCAGCTAGCGAATCTCCAAAAACACCCAAACCTTGGCGGCAGCGGCCAAGCTGTCCCCGCCCACGGTCACGGTTTCTTTGTACTCGAAAGGCCTTTTGCCCCGCACTTTGAACGGCGGAGGGGTCACCCGCTCCAGGCTCTTCCCGCTTTCGTCTTCCAGGAGGAAGACCGGAAAGACCTCCACCTTGCCGGATCCCACCCGGGTGCCGGTCATCAAAACCTGGCACTTCACGTTTTTGCCGGGCTCGACGTTGCCTCGGGGAACGATGGTGAGCTCGGCAAAGCGGGTACCCTCGATGTCCACGTAGAGCTTGACGGGTTCGCCGAGCTTGAGCTGGTACTCATCCTGAAAGGGGTTTTCCCCGGAGCGGTACGATGGTTCCTCCTGCGCCCACGCTCCGAACACGCCGGCGAAGACGACAAGGTACGCAACCGCTGCTCGCATAGCCCCTCCCCGCGCGCCGGGTCCTTCCGGCTCCTTTATTTCACCACATTGCCAACGGCAAAGCCTCCCCCGCTGACCACAGCACATTCGGAGTACTTGGCCCCTTTTACCGCCACAACTCTGATGGTCCCGATCTTTTCCTCTTCAGCACCCAAAACCTCACCGGTATCGGGGTCCTTGATCACGGCGCCGGTCTTGTAAACATCAAAGGCGTCCCCTTCCTTGAGGCCGTGCTCGGAGCCAAGGTTAATGTAAATCTTGGTTCCGTCAATGCGGGCAATCTTCCCCGAAACCCGCCCCACAACCGTAGCCGATGTAGCAAGCTCCACTTGGGTCAGTTTTCTGGCCAGTTCTTCCACGCAGGGAAGCAGGACCTTGTCGAACATTCGCCGGTCGTCCATACCCCCGCCGGAACCCATCACAAACACTTTAACGTTGGCCTCTTCCTTGCGCGCCTTGTCAGCCCACACGATCTCACCGGTGGTGGTGTTCACGAGGCGGGCGTCCAAAGCCGCCACGAACTTTTTGCGCTTCACGTCCACGCCGATGCCCCAACCGACTTGCGCCTTCGCCGTCTCCTCGCCAAACTCCGTGACGTTGCCGAACAGGATGTACTCCACGCCCAGCAGCTTGCCAGCCTGAACGGCAGTTCGCGGGTCAATGTCTCCCGCCAGCGACAAGTTCTTTTCGCGCATGAGGGCATCCAGGCGCTCGCGGTCAATGACCGTGAATTTCCCGGACTTGACCAGCTCGGTGATCAGCATGTCCTGAGCCGCCTCACCGGCATTGGTCCAGCGAGCTTCCAGGGCCTTGTGACCAAACTCCAGCACCGCGATTCTCGGCTTCTCGGCCGCCAGGTTCCCAGCAAGCGCTAGGAACAGCACCACAAGCTGTAGTTTTCTCATACCGCCCCCTTTCCCGGCATTGAGTATAGCTCACAGGTGAACTCAACCGCCCCGGCCTTCTGGTGGCGGCGATCGCGGCGCCCCCGTCCCGACGAAAGCCCTTACTGCAAAGGCCAAAACCAAGGGATGAGGGCCATCACCACGGCCCCCACCACGAGTTGTAGGGGTATCCCCAGACGCAGGTAATCACCGGCCCGATAGCCCCCAGGACCTTGAACCATGAGGTTGGTTTGGTAACCCATGGGGGTGATGAAGCTCGCCGAAGCCCCGAACATCACCGCCAAGGCGTACGGCAAGAAAGGCGCGCCGGTAAGACGGGCCACGTTTTCAGCGATGGGGAGCATCAAAACCGCGGCGGCGTTGTTGGTCACCACTTCCGTCAGCAGGGCCACCGCCGCATACACCGTCACCAGAGCCAAAAACTTGTCGTCCCCGCCGACGGTGGCAAGCCGCGACGCCAGGTACGCAGCAGCGCCGCTTTTTCCCATGGCTTCCCCAAGCCCAATGGCCGCCCCCACCGCCACGAGCACCGTCCACTCCACGCTCTGGCGAGCCGCCTCCGGGGTCGTACACCCCAACACGAGCATGGCCGCTGCCGCCATCATGGCCGCTACCAGCATGGAGACAAGCCCACTTCCTGCTAACAGGAGCATCCCCCCGACCACCAAAAGGGCCGGTACGGCGCGGTCGTTGCGGGTCAAAGGCGCCGCGTTCACCGGGCTGATGAGGTAAAAATCCCGAGCGTGGCGAAAACGCTCCAAAAAACCCGCGCCAGCTTCCAGAAGAAGGCAATCCCCAGGCTCCAGCACGACGTCCCCAACTTTGGCTTTGATGCGCTCCCCGCCGCGCGTCACGGCCAGAACCACGGCATCGTACAAGGTGCGGAAGCGCATATCGCGAATGGTCTTGCCCAAACCCGGAAACCCAGCCCCAATGACCGCTTCCACGACTACCCTTTCGTGGCGAGGGGTGTCCAGCTTGAAAAGCTGGTCGGGAGCGGGGACCAAGCCCGGCAGCCGCTGAAGATCCATGATCGAGTCCACCAGACCCACAAAAACCAAGCGGTCGCCAGCTGACAACACCTCTTCCGGCCCGACGGCGGGAAGAATCTTCCCCTGGCGCTGAATCTCCGCGAGATAGACACCCTGAAGGTGGCGCAACCCCGCCTCCTCGACGGTCTTGCCCACTAACGGGCTCCCCTCAAGCAAGAGCATCTCCACCGCATACTCCCTCACGTCGCCGGCCGTGACGGACCGGGTCGCTCGCTCCGCAAGAAGGCGGGGAGCCATCAAAAGCAAGTACAGAAGCCCTAAAGCCGTGGTGGGCAAACCCACCGGGAGCGGGTCGAAAAGGCCGAGTTTTGTACCCCGCTCCAGGAGGTAGCCCCAAACGATGAGGTTGGTGCTGGTCCCCACCAAGGTGCAGGTTCCACCCAAGATCACCGCGTAGGAAAGGGGGAGGAGCAGCTTGGATGCGGAAACTCCCCAACGCTGATGCCAGCTCCGCACCACCGGGATCAACATCGCCACCACCGGCGTGTTGTTGAGGAAGCTGCTAATCATAGC
>JBAMMG010000004.1:0-13425 GCA_039793905.1 Thermoanaerobaculum sp.
CTTCCGTAATTTGCTGGTTGAGGCGGGATTCAACTTCCGTAATTCGCTCGTTCAGGCGGGATTCAACTTCTGTAATTCGTTCGTTCAGGCGGGATTCCACCTGATTGACAAGGGTGTCGAGTCTCGCTTCGGTTTCGGCCAAGCGCCGGGCAAAGCGCTCCTCGGCCAACACCAAGGCCCGCTCGCTAGACTCTTTTTCCACAAGGCTCAAAAGGGAACCCAGCGCGGCCGCTGCCTCGTCGCCCAAAGAGCGACGGAGCGGCTCGGGTATCGTCACCACGGGCATGCCTTCCTCCGCAACCATGATACCCCATTCTGGCGGTTGTCTCGGTGCAAACGCTGGCGTGCCGCCAGACCCACGGGAGTGAGGATTGTGCTACAAAGAGGCCGTGGGCGAGACGAGCCGACTGCGAGCCTTTTGGAGGTTGCAGGTCTTTGCCGTGGGTTCATGGCTGGTGGTGGCCTCGGGTCTCGCCGCCGTCCTTACGGCTTTTCCCCGGCGGTGGAGGAAGACGGCGCCGTACATTGCTCGCTGGGCGCGCCTGGGGGCCCGCTGCTTGGGGGTTCGGGTTGCGCTCAGCGGGGAGCTGCCGCCGCCGGGGTCATTGGTGGTCGCCAACCATCAAGGCTACGTGGATATCGTGAGCCTGGGTTCGCTTTTCCCTTGCATTTTTGTGGCCCGCCACGACATGAGGCGCTGGCCGCTTTTCGGACAGCTGGCGGCTTCGGGAGCCACCATCTTTTTGAACCGCGACAACAAGCGCGCCGGGGTTCGCGGGGTGGCCCAGGTCCGGGAGGCCTTGAAGGTGGGAGCCACGGTCATTGCCTTTCCCGAGGGGACCTCCACCGATGGAAGCGGGCTCTTGCCGTTCAGGACGGGGATCTTCCAGGCGGCGGTCGAGGCCGCGGCACCCCTGGTGCCGGCGGCCATTCGCTACGTGTCCTTGGATGGGCAGGTCCTGGACGACAACACCCGCAGCGTCGTGGGGTGGTACCGGGGGGAGCCGTTCCTCACGCACCTGATGCGGTTGGGAAGTCACAGGAGTGTCGAGGTGGCGATTCGCTTTGGTGAGGCACGAAAGCCTCCCCACCCCGGCCGCCGCGAGCTCGCAGCTTGGGCTGAAGCCGCGGTCTTTGAGCTGTTGGGTTTGCCTAAGGGATCCCGGCCGCGACAGGTGGGGCGGGACGCACCGCAGGAAAGGGGGGTGGTGTGACGGTTTCCCTTTGGGTGGTGTTCGTGGGTTTGGCGCTGGCGGTGGTGGTCGCGGTAGTCCTGGTTGCCGGTCGTGGTACCCGCCGGCTGGAAGAGCGGCTGTCCCGCCTTGCCGCCGAGGTTGCCATGGCCCAGCAAAACACCATGGCCTCGGCGCTTTCGCAGGTGGCGCAAACGGTGGAGCGGTTCCATCAGGCGCTCGCCGATTTTGGGGAGAAGGTGCAGGCGGGTCAGCAGCGGGAGCTCGAGCACGCGAGGGCTACGCTCGGCCAGCAACTGGCCGAGCTGATCCGCGCCGTAAATGCCCAGCTTGCCCAAACCCAAGCGCAACTGGGCGAGCGGTTCGAGGGGGCGACGCGCATCTTCGGCGAGCTGAAAGGGCAGTTGGGGCAAGTGGCGGAAATGGCGGCCCGAATGGAAAATTTGGGCAAGGAAATCCAGGAGCTTCAGGACATCCTCAAGGCTCCGAAGCTGCGCGGGCAAATGGGGGAAGTGCAGCTCGAGGCGTTTTTGGCACAAGTGCTGCCAGAAAAATTCTGGGAAAGCCAGTACCGCTTCAAGGACGGGCAGGTGGTGGATGCCGTGATTCGCTTGCGGGATCACCTGGTGCCGGTGGATGCCAAGTTCCCCTTGGAGGCCTTCCAGCGCCTCCTGCGGGCCGAGGACGAGCCGGGACGGCAAAAGGCCAGGCGGGAGTTTGCCCGAACGGTGAAGGCGAGGGTGGACGAAATTGCCGGCAAGTACATCCGCCCGGCGGAGGGAACCTTCGATTTCGCCCTCATGTTCGTGCCCTCGGAAAACGTGTACTACGAAATCCTCCTGCGCGGCGAAGGGGACGGGGAGGAGTCGCTTTTGACCTACGCCACGGCTCGCAAGGTCATCCCCGTATCTCCCAACTCCTTTTACGCGTATTTGATGACCATCGTCCTCGGGCTCAAAGGGATGCAGGTGGAAGCGAAAGCAGCGCAGATCCTCGCCGAACTTTCCCGTCTCCAGGGAGACTTCGAGAGGCTGGCCGAGACCCTGCGGCTGGTGGGGCGGCACCTCACCAACGCCGTCAATCAGTACCAGGAAGCGGAAAAGCTTGCGGGGCGCTTTGCTGACCGGCTCCAGCAGACGGTAGCAGGGGAGCTTCCCGGTGGCCATGAGCCCTCGCTTCCCGGCCAGAGGCGCTGACGGCCGATGGCGGAGACCGTACCCGCGGCCCCGGCCTTCTGGCGAGCGGCCTTCCGGGCCCTTCGCCACCCTTACTTCCGCCGCTACTGGGTGGGCTGGGCCATCTCGGTTTTGGGTTCTTGGATGCAAACCTTGGCCCAGGGGTGGCTGGTGTTTCGCCTCTCCCATTCCCCGCAGGCCCTGGGTTTCCTCACCGCCCTCCGCTTCGGGCCTTCGCTCGTCGGGTTGCCCTTTGCCGGGGTTCTCACCGACTACTTTCCGCGCCGGCGGCTCCTCATGGTCACGCAAAGCGCGAGCATCCTCCAGGCAACAGTTCTGGCGGTTTTGACCCTCACGGGAGCGGTCCAGATTTGGCACGTTTTCGTGCTGGCTTTGGTTCAAGGGCTCATTGACGCCGTGGACATGCCCTCCCGGCAGAGCTTTCAGGTGGAGCTCGTGCCGGTGGCGGATTTGCAAAGTGCGGTTTCCCTGAACTCGACGGTTTTCAACGCCGGGAGGTTGGTGGGGCCGGCCCTGGCCGGTTTGGTGGTGGCCGAGTTCGGTGAGGGTTGGTGCTTTGCCCTGAACGCGGCTAGCTTCCTGCCGTTCCTTGCCGCCGTCGTGGCGGTCCCGGAGCCGGAGCGTTCTTCCGGAGGCAAGCTGGAATTTGTGCCGCAACTCGTGGAAGGCGTGCGCTTCGCATGGCAGCACGGAAAGATTCGGCGCTTGCTTGTCGCGGTTTTTGTGACGGCGGTATTCGGCCTTTCTTACAGCACCCTCTTGCCCGCCTTTGCGTCCAAAATTCTGGGAGCTGATGCCAAGGGCTACGGCCTCCTGCTTGCTGCCTCCGGGCTCGGGGCCATGGTGGGTTCGCTTTCAGTGGCCGCCTTTGAGCGGAGACGAGGTACCGTCGTCCGCGCCCAAATGCTGCTTGCCGTGGCTTTGGGTGTCTTGGCCGCAAGCAAAGCTCTGGCGCTAGCCGCCGCTGCCCTGGTGGTAGCCGGGCTGGCGGTGGCGGCCCAGCTGGCCACGACCAACGGCTACATCCAAACCAGCGCTCCTGACCACCTGCGGGCCCGGCTGATTTCCCTTTACATTTGGCTCTTCTCCGGCGGCACTCCCCTGGGAGGGCTCGTGGCTGGGTTCGTGGCCGAGCGCTGGGGAATCGCCAGCGCCCTGGGGCTTGGGGCCTTGCTGTGCGCGGGCGCCGCCCTCGTGCCGGTGCTCTTCCGTGCCGTTCGCGTACAACGGGGACGCTGAGGGGGTGACCATGAAGGTTCGCATTACCTACTGCGTGGTTTGAAACTACGAGCCCAAAGCCGCCAGGTTGGCGGCTTACCTGAAGGAACAGCTCGGGGCGGAGGTGGAGCTCATCAAAGGCTCGGGCGGGGTTTTCGACGTAGAGGTAGACGGGCGCCGAGTCTTTTCCAAGCACCATGAAGGGCGCTTCCCGGAAGGGGAAGAAATTCTCGCCAGGCTCCGGGGGTAAAGTGGGGCGTTGGGAAGGGTTTCCCGGCAGGTGCAGGGGTTCCCAATGCCTCTGTGCTAGGCTTTTTCCATGGAAATGACGGTTCTCCCCGAGAGCTTCGCTGAGCGGCTCGCCCACTTGGAGGGTTGGAAGGCGGGTCACCAAGCATTTTCCGAGCATCGGGCTCACAGGCTCACCGCCATCGAGCACCGCCTGGAGCGACTGGAAGACCAGGTGCGCTTTCTGGACCAAAAGTGGGAGCACCGTCTCGATGCTATGGAAGAGCGGTGGGAGGCTCGGTTTGCGGAGCTGCGGACGGAGCTCAAGCGTTTGGACGAGCGGTGGGAGACCAGGTTCCATGCCCCCGAAGCCCGCTGGGAGTCGCGTTTGCTCCAGCTCCAGGCCCGGATCTGGTGGCTCATGGGTCTCCAGTTCACCAATCTCCTGGCCATCCCGGCGCTGCTCGCGAAATAGCCTGTAACTCCCTCGCCCCACGGGAGCCTTCCACCGGCTTTCGAAATGGTGTGAGCCATCGCGTTACAATCTCGCCGTGGGCACACCGGCCTTTCGAATGCCGCCAAAAAAGCTTGGCCTTGTCGTGAAAACCTCGAGCCCCCAGGCTATCGCCTTAGGCAAAGAGGTTTTAGCAAGGGTCGCTGCCGCCGGCGTCGAGGTGGTGGTGGACTCCCAGAGTGCCCCTCACTTGGGCGTGCCTCCTGGGCCATCCCGGGGCACCCTCGGGCACGAAGTAGACGTGGTGCTGGTTTTGGGGGGTGATGGGACGTTCCTTTCCGTTACCCGGGGGTGCCCGGCGTCCACGCCGGTAGCCGGGGTCAACCTAGGAACGCTGGGTTTCTTGACGGAACACCCGGCGGAAAAGGTTTGGGAGCTGGTGGGCGATCTTTTGGCTGGAAAAGTCCAGTGCGAAAGGCGGGACCGCTTGCTTTGCCGCCTCGAGGGGGACGCCACGCCCCGGGAGTTTGTGGTTCTCAACGATGTGGTCATTGCCAAAGCGACGCTGGCTCGTATCCTCACCATTGACGTGGAGGTGAACGGCCAGTTCCTTTCCCGGTACCGGGCCGACGGCTTGATCCTCTCCACGCCAACGGGTTCGACGGCGTACAACCTCTCGGCGGGCGGTCCCATCGTGCATCCCGAGCTTCCGGCCCTGGTCATCACGCCCATTTGCTCCCACACCCTTTCCAACCGCCCTTTGGTGGTGCCCTTGAGCTTCACCGTGGCGGTGAGGGTGCACCCCGGGGACGAGGACGTGTACCTCACCTTGGACGGCCAGTACGGCGTACCCCTCAAAAGCCACCACCGGGTGTGGGTCCTGCCGGAAGCCGAGCCGCTGTGGGTGGTGCGCCCTCGGGACACGAGTTTTTTTGCCATTCTTCACGACAAGCTCAAGTGGGGGGACTGGGGGAGCTAGGGTGGTGAAGCGGTGGCGGCGTCGGGTCCTGTGTGGGCTGGCCGCGGTGGCGGTGCTGTTGCTCACCGCCCAGGGCCTAGCCCTGTGGATGGCTAGGCCAAAAGCCCGCGCTGCGTTGGGTCGCTGGGTGGCGGCCAAGCTCGAGAAGAGCCTCGGCGAACCCGTGGAGGTTGCCGAAGCGTGGGTCCAGCTTTTTCCCCTTCAGCTTTCGGTACGCGGTGTGCGGGTGGGGTCCGAGGCGCAGCCGTTCCTGGTGGTGGAGGCAGCCCAAGCCAACTTGGGCAGCGTGGAGCTCCAAAACCGGCAGCTGTCCCTCAACCTCCTGCGGGTGCGGGGGCTTAAGCTCGATTCGAAAGCTGCCCTGGCGCCCTCAGGGCAGGGCAGCGCTGGCCCTTTGCGCCTGGCCGTGCGGCAACTGGTGGTGGAGGGGGCAAGGGTGGACCATCTGCGCCTCGCCGAGGGGGTGACGCTTTCGGTGAAAAACCTCGAGCTGATGGTCAGTGGGCGGCCAGGACGGGGTTTGCAGGGTGGTTTTTTGCGGGCAGGCTCGGTTTCGCTGGAAGGGGCCGGGCCCATGCCCCTTTCAGGAGCTCTCCAAGCCTGGGGTCAGGTCGGGCCGGGAAACGTCCTCGTGCGGCGGTTGGTGGTGAGAGGCGAGGGTTTTTTTGCCGATGGAGCAGGGGAAATTGCCTGGAACCGAGGGGTCGCGGTTGCCTTTACGGCTAAGGTCAGCTCGGAACTGGAAGCGGTGGACCAAGTTTTCGGCATTGACGCAGGCCTTTCAGGAACGGTCCACGCTACGGCCACCCTGTCGGTGGCCGGCGGCTCGTTTGCGGTGGACGCTCGGGTTACCGCCCCCAGGGTTGGGGTGGCGGGGTTTGTGGTGGAGGACGTCGCTGGCAGCGTCCACGTCTCCGCCGATGGGGTGGAGGCAACGTTGGATTCTGGCCGGTTTGCCTCCGGTACCGTGGAGGGGTCGTACCAGCTCGGCGATTTAGGTCCGGCATTTCCCCATAAGGTAGCGGTGCGGGCTGAAGGCGTGGACGTGGATGGCTTTCTCGCGTTCCTCGGCGTGGGTAGGGGAGGGCTGGGTGCTCGCGCCAACGTGAGCGCCGAGCTTTCCTGGGAAGGAAAGGCCATCGCGGCGGGGCGGGGCGTGGCGGTGGTGAGGCTCAACCCGGTGGAGGGTGCGGTTCCGGCCAGCGGCCAGGTCGTCGTTGCCCTTCGCGGGAACGGAGAGCTGTCCTTCGAAGCCCAGGACCTGGCTGTGAGCGGCGGTACGGTGTGGTGGCGGGGAACCTTGTCCTTGGGAAGCTGGATGCCACGCTGGAGGGTGGAAAGCCCGGGTCTGCCCCTGGAGGCGGTGGCCACGTTGCTGGCGGGGTGGGTGGGAACGCCGGTTCTGCCCCGGGATCTCACGGGGACCGCGGTTTTCGATTTGGAGATCTCGGGGCGCTTCGACCGCGTACACGTGGCCGGACCCGTGGCTGTTTCCCCCGTGTGCTTCGGCCCCCTGGAGGCCGATGCTCTCGAAGGGCAGCTTACCTTTGGCGGCGGATCCCTGCGCTTCACTAACGGCACCTTGGCCCTGGGCCGCGGCACCCTGCGTTTCGCTGGCGAGCTGGACCTGACGCGCCCCGTACCCGGGGTCAAGCTCGACTACGCGGGCAAGGGGCTGCCTTTGGGGCGAATCGCCCGTTGGGCTGGAATCCGTTTTCCTTTGGAAGGAAGCGGCGCCGTTACCGGGACGCTTTCGGGAAACCTCGATCACCCCGAGCTCGCGGCGGACCTGCGTTTCGAGGGGGTGACCGTGGCTGGTCTCCCTCTCGGCGGGGGGGAAGCTCGGGCCACACTCGAGGGTGACGTGCTGCGGGTGGATCCCCTTGCCGTGGGAGGCGTGAGCGGGAAGGTGGAAGTGGACTTCGCGTCGCACCGGGTGGCGGTGGCCACCAGGGTGCGGGGGCTGGGGTTGGAACCTCTTTCCCCGGTGCTCGCCCGTCTCTTGGGTGGCCAAGTGGAAGCGGAGTTTTCCGGGGATTTTCCGTGGGAGGAGCCGGCGGGGCGCCTTGCCGTGCACTCCGCCCAGGGGGTGTCGGGAAGCCTTTCACTTGGGCCTCGCGGGCTCGAGGCTTTCCTGGAACGACCTGGGCAGTGGCGGCTTTCTGCTGAGGTCAGCCAAAAAAGACGGCTTTTCGCGGGGTCAGCGAAGCTGCGGGTGAACTCCTTGGGTCTGGTCCTTGGGGACCTTTTGGGAAGCGAGGTGCCCGTGGACGGCGAGCTCGACGCCGAGATCGCCTTGAGGGCAGAAGCTTCCGGTCCCCCGACCCTGGCCGGCACCATCACCAAAGCCGCGTTGGTGGCCGAAGGGGAGAAGGTCGAGCTGGCGCAACCTGCGCCGTTTACTCTTCGGGGGATTGACTTCGACTTGCCAGGCCTCCGGCTTGTTGGCCCCGCCGCCCAGCTCTTCGTCCGCGGCAGCCGCCACGAGGATGGCCGCATCGCCGGCAACGTCATGGCCTCGGTACCGGCGTCGCTCTTCTCTTTGTTTTGGCGCGACGCCGCCCCTCGCGGGCGGGTGGAAGTTTTGGGCGAGGTTTCTGGCACCGATGCTGAGCCCCGCTTCGATGGGGTGCTTCGGGTTTTCGGGGGGAGCCTGCGCATTCCCGGCCTTCCCGCGCCTGTTACCAGCGTTGACGGCCTCGTGGAGCTCGCAGGAGACGTGGCGACCCTGCGAAACGTGCGCTTTGCCTTCCAAGGGGGCACCGGGACCTGCTCGGGACAAATCAAGCTGTGGCCGAGCTTGGAGCTGGATTTGAGCCTCCGGGTAGCCGCCGTACGCTGGTCTCTCGCGCCAGGGCTTGAACCGAATCTGGACGGGGAGTTACGCCTCACGGGAGACCTCGCAGGGCTCCAGCTTTCCGGGGACTTACAGCTGAGACGGACCCTGTACCGCCGGGAGGTCACGTTGCAGCGCTTGGTCTTGGACGAGCTTTTAGGGCGGGAGCGGACCGCTACGCCTGGGCGGGGCTTGGTGGCTTTCGATGTGCGCATCGTGGTGCCGGGAACCTTCGAGGTGCATACGCCCTTGGCGCGGGTTGTGGCCCAGGGCGAGCTGCACCTGGTGGGGGACTCCAACCAGCCCGGGGTTTTGGGCCAATTGGAGTTGCTGCCGGGCGGGGAGGTGGAGCTTTCGGGGGTCGTGTACGAGGTGGAGCGGGCCTCCATCCGCTTTACGGACGCCAGCGGCATTCGCCCGGTGATTGATTTGCAAGCTCGCGGCATTGTCCAAAACTTTACCGTCACCGTGGGGCTTTCCGGAACCTTGGAGCGGCTGGTGCCGACCCTTACCTCGGATCCGCCGCTTCCCGAGAGCGACATTCTGGCGCTCCTGGCCCTGGGTGTGGCCCCGAGTGCCCCGGCTTCGGCGGCCGCCTCGGCGTCGGCCATGGCTTCCTCGTTCCTGACCGAGCAGCTGACGGGCGCAGTCACCAAGCGAACCCGCACCCTGCTTTCCCTGGATCAGCTTCGCATCGACCCGTTCGTGACCACCGAGTCAGGAACCCCCACGGCGCGCGTGACGGCGGTGAAACAGCTTTCCCCCGATTGGTCAGTGACCGTGTCCACCAACCTCTCCTCCAACCGGGAGGAGGTCATCGTGAGCCGCTGGCGGGTGGGGAAGGACCTTTTCCTCGAAGCCACCCGCGACACCGACGGCTCGTATTCGTTGGAGGTGAAGTGGCGCCGGCGTTACTGATGCTGCTGGCGGCGATCCCTTGGGGGCAGGCGCCGGTGAGCGCGGTTCGTCTGGACGCCCCCGGAGCTCAGGATCCCGGGCGCCTCCGGGCGATCTTTGCCGTTCGGGCCGGCGATGTGCTGAGCCGCCAAGCCGTGCGCCACGGGGTGCAGGCGCTTTTGGCATCGGGGGAGGTGGAAGACGTGCGGGTGGAGCTGGCGCCTGAAACCGGTGGCTACGCGCTCGTGGTGCACGCCCAGGTGGCCTCTCGGGTTTCGCGCTTGGAGTTTGAAAGCCTTCCGGCTCGCCACCGCGACCGGGTAGCCCGGGAGCTTGCCATAGGCGTGGGAACCCCGCTGCACCAGGGATCTTTCGAGCAAGCCCTGGCGCGGGCGGTGGAGGTGGTGAGGGCGGACGGGTTTCCCCAAGCCACCCTCGAGCCGGAGCTGGAGTTCAACGTGCCGCAGGGCACGGTTTCGGTGCGTCTCGTTGGCCACCTCGGTCCACCGTTGCTGCTCTGCCAGCTGGAGGCGCACGGGTTGTCCTGGGACCAAGGCAAGCTGTGGAAGGCTTGCGGCGTCTCCCGCGGGCAGCGCCTGACCGCCGGAACCCGGGAAGGGATGCGGCGGCGGCTGCTGGCAGCTCTGCGGCGGGAAGGATTTTGGCAAGCCGAGGTAGAAGGGCCTGTCCTTCAGTCTCAACCCTGCGGCACCCTGGCCCGCTTCGACGTGGCGCCAGGGGAGCGGTTTGAGCTTCAGCTTGCCGGTGATCCCCTCCCCAAGGACGTGCTTGCCGAATCACTGCCGTTCCTCTCGGGGGAGGACGGGTTTGCCGACGGCTCCGAGGAGTGGCTTGCTTCCCGTGTTCGTTTGGCCCTTCAGCGGCGGGGGTACCTGAAGGCGCAGGTCACGGTGGCGCAGCAGGAGACGGGCTCCGGGCGCAGGCTCGTGGTTGCCGTGGCGCGGGGGCGCAAGCTGCCGGTGGTTGCAGTGCGTTTTCCCGGAATTGCCGACGGGGATCCCCTGACGGTCCTGCTCCGCCAGCATGTAGCGGTCGTCCCGGGGCGGCTTCGAAGCCTCGCCGGTGTCCCCATTGACGAGGACACGCTCAATGCCGACCGCGAGTCGGCGAAGACCGCCCTGCAATGGGCGGGTTTCCCCCAGGCCGAGGTCCGAGGCCCGGTGCTGGTGGAAGAAAAGGGCGGGCTTGCGGTGGAGTTCCCCGTAACCCTTGGCCCACGCATGAGCGTGGAAAAAACCGAACTTCGGGGCTGGCCGGAGGCTGTGTCCGTACCGGTCCTTCCCATCGTGGAAGGAGGGCCGTGGAGTCGGGCCGCCCAGGAACAAGCCCAAGCCGTTCTCGCCGAATCGCTTGCCAACGCCGGTTTTCCCGAAGCCCGTGTCGGGGCCATGGAGATCTGCCAGGAGCAGCGCTGCCAGGTGACCTTTGACGTTGCCCCAGGCCCTCCCGTGACCCTCGAGCGGGTGGTGGTGGCGGCGCTCGGGCGGACGAGGCCCGATGTGGTGGAAAAGGTCGTGGGGCTCAAGGCAGGGGAGCCCTACTCCCAGCAAGCTTTCCTCGAAGCTGAGCGGCGGCTTTTGGCCCTCGGGATTTTCGACAAGGTGGGGATCAGGGACATCCCGGGGCAAGATACGGGGCTTTTTCGGGGGGTCGTGGTGGAGCCCAGGGAGGCACCGTCTCGCTCGGTGACCGCGGGTATTGGCTGGGACACGGAAGAAAAGCTTCGGGTGTCCGCCTCTTGGTCGGAGCTCAACCTCTTTGGGCGGGCGCGGACGCTTTCCTTAGAGGGGCGTTTCTCCTCAAGGCAGCGGCGCCTGCAAGTCAACTACCGGGAACCGGCCAAGCTGGGCCTTTTGGGGTTCCCCACCTGGGTGGCGGTGTACCGCACCGAGGAAAGCTTTCCCACGTACTCTTTGCTGCGCCGGGGGATGTGGGTGGAGCTCGGGGACCACTTGGCACGACCCCGGCGCGTGCTTCTGCGCTACGACTACCAAATCATTGCCCCGGATGCACCCCTGGAGGTCCTTTCGGGTCTCGAGCGCACCAAGCAAAACTTGAGGCTCGCTTCCCTGACCCCCATTCTCGAGTGGGACACCCGCGACGACGTCTTTTCACCCCGGAAGGGTTTTTTGGCCTCGCTGCAACTGCAACGGGCGTTTCCGGTGTTCCTCGCCGACGCGTCTTTCGGCAAGCTCACAGCGAGCTACTCCCTCTACCAGCCGGTGCGCGCCTCGGTCCTGGCCCTGGGCCTGCGCGCTGGCATCATCAAACCTCAACAGGGCAGCCCGCAGACCCCAGACAACTTCAGGGTGCCTATCGCCGTGCGGTTTTTTGCCGGGGGGCGGGTCTCGCACCGCGCTTTTGCGACCGATCGCCTGGGCGTTCGAGGGCAAACGCTGGTGTGCCCGGCCTCGAACCCCAACTGCCCGCAAGGCGACGAGGAACCGGTAGGCGGCGCAGCGCTGCTTTTGGGGAGCGTGGAGTGGCGGATCCCCGTTTCCGGGGCCTTTGGGGCCACAATTTTCGTGGATTCGGGCAACACCTGGGCTTCGGCGTCACAGGTGCGGGCTGCGGATCTGCGGTGGGGGGCGGGCTTGGGCTTGCGCTTCGATACCCCCGTGGGCCCGTTGCGCCTGGAGTACGGGTGGAAGCTGGACCGCCTCCCAGGAGAATCGAAAGGGGAGCTCTTCCTTTCCTTCGGCAACCCGTTTTGAGCTGTCCCAAGGTTTGCGGGGCCTCACCGGCAAAGGGCGGCAAACCAGGGGAGTGAAAAAGGTGTATGATGCTCCCGCCCCGCCGGGAGCGCGGGGCGAGACGAGGAGAAGGGCACAATGATCAAGCGTTTTTGGGCTTTTTGGCTGGCGATGGGTGTTGGTGTTTCCGGCCTGGCGGCGGACAGCCTCCCGGCCGTGAAGGAAATCCTCAAAAGCCCCGTGGGGTACCTCTTCACCAAGGACGAGCGCAAAGCCATCGAAAAACTCACCACCGACGAGCAGGTCCAGAAGTTTATGGAGCTTTTTTGGGCCAAGCGCGACCCCGACCTTAACACCCAGGTGAACGAGTTCAAGGCCGATTTCGAAGCCCGGGTCAAGGCCGCGGACAAGATGTTTTCCACCAGCACCACCCCCGGCAGCCTCACCGATCGCGGCCGGGTGCTGATCCTCCTGGGGCGGCCGAGCAAGCTCTCCAACATTCCGGCCGGCGCTGTGGTTCAGGGGGCCCGGGGCGGGGAGCAGGGGCGCTCGCCCTACGAGGAACGAGGTGCCACGGAAATTTGGGTTTATACCAAGGACCGATTGCCCGCAGGCATCGTCAAAGCCGAGGAGGTTTGGGCGGTGTTTTTGGAAACGCGGGTGGGCAGCAACGAGTTCACCTTGGACCGCACCGATTCCCGCAACGTTTCCATCATGAAAGTGCTGGCGGAACTGCCCGAGCAGCTCGTGAAAAACCCCAAGCTTACCGAGGTGCCACGCTTGGGCCTCCTGCCGGGCTCCAAGGCCGCTAAGCCCGAGGATCTCGCGGTTTTCGAAAAGGGCGAGGTTTGGCCGGAAGGAGCTTTGAGCTTTACCGCCGAGGGCGTGGTTTCGGCGAGCCTCCACCCCCTCTGGCTTTACGTCCAGCTTCCGGATGCGGTTGCGCCGGCAGCGTCGGTGGTGGGCCGGGTTACGAAGGAGGAGGGTGGCGAGGTAGGCACCTTCGTGAAAGAGGTAGCCCCGCTTTCGGTGGCTGGAGGCCGTGGCTACGAGTTTGCCCTGCCCCTCGATCCCGGCCGGTACAGCGTGCAGGTGGCGCTTCTCGATGCCGGCAAGAGCGTCCTCGCCGCCAAGGGCTTTTCCGTGGAGATTGCCGGTGTTGCCGGAGAAGGCACCGTGATCTCACCTTTTTACTGGGGCGTAGACGTTCGCCAGGAGGCCACGGCGCACCTGGGGGATCCCTTCAACATTGGTGGCTGGCACGTCATTCCCAGGGCTTCCAACACCTATACCAACAAGGAAAACCTGGCCTACTTCTGCTACGTGTTGCACCCGAACCTGGATGAAGCGGGCAAAGCCGACTACCGGGTGACCCTGGCGGTCTACAAGGACGACAAGAAGCTCCAGGAAAACGCCGATCAACCCGTGAACCTGTCCCAAGTTTCGCCCGACCTTTGGATGTTCGGCAACGGCCTGCCCTTGTCGGTTTTTCGCAAAGCTGGGGATTACGTTTTGGAGGTTCGCTTGCGGGATGCCCGCGCCAACGTGGAGCGCTCGACGCGCATCCCGCTTTCGATCACCGTGCAGTGAGCGAAAAAAACGTGCCCGGCGTTTTTGCCACGGTGGAAGAGGCCGCGGAGGAGTTCCGCCGCGGCCGCTTCGTCATCATCGTGGATGATGAGGAGCGGGAAAACGAGGGCGATTTGGCCA
>JBAMMG010000005.1:0-13344 GCA_039793905.1 Thermoanaerobaculum sp.
TATCCCCTCCCCTACTACTCCTGGGGGTTCATGCCGTGGGCTTTGCCGGCGAAGGTTTCGGGGTTCTTCCCCGACGAGGCCTTCAACCTCCTGGTGCCCACCCTCGCATCCCTCACGGCCCAACTGGCGTACGGTTGGGCGCGGGCCGCCGGCCTTTCCCGCGGGTTTGGGGTGTGGGCAGCGGCGGCCAGCGTGTTTTTGGGCACAGCCGAAGGCTGGACCCAGGTTTTTGCTGGAAAAGCCGGGTTTTTCACCACCAACCTGTGGGACGCCTCCCGGGGCATTGCCCACACCATCACCGAGTTTCCGCTTTTCACCTTTCACCTCGGCGACCTTCATCCCCACCTCCTGTGCCAGCCGTGGGTGCTTTCGGCTTTGGCCTTTTGGGAGTTCGGGAAGGCCTCGCGGCTTTTGACCCTGGCCCTGCGGGCCTTCCTCTTTGGCCTAGCGGCAGCGACCAACCCCTGGACGGTGCCGTTTTTGGGCCTTTCCGTGGTGGCCATCAGCCTGGCGCGGGACGACGGGCGATGGCGCGATTTGGGGATCACCGTTGCCGCCGGAATGGCCGCCTTCCTGCTGTTTTTCCCCGCCTGGGCCAACCTGCCGGCGGCGGCCGCGGGGCTCGGGTGGGTCCATACCCCCACCACCATGGGCGAGATCGTTCGCGTGCTTTTGCCTGCCCTCGCCCCCCTCGCTGTGCTCGCGGTTTGGTTCTACGGGCAAACCCACCGCGTCCTCGGGGTGCCAGCGGCAGCCTTCGCCCTGGCCCTTCTGGCGGTTTTGACGGCCCGGCCTTTGGTGGCCCTTGCTTTCGTCATGACAGCGGCCCTTTTCGGGTTTGCCCGTGGCCAAAGGGGGGCCCTTCCCGCTGCAGCTCTTGCCGCGGCGTGCCTTTTGGCCCTGGTGGGCATGGAGCTTTTGTACGTCAAGGACCCGTACGGGCCCGAGTGGTACCGCATGAACACGGTGTTCAAGACCTTGAGCTTCGTGTTTCTGGTGTTGCCGGTCCCCTCCCTCCGCCTCCTGGCGCAAGCCGCGGGGCTCGGGCTGCGGCAAGCCCGAGCCTGGCTTGCGGTTCCGTGGTTTCTGGCGTTGCCGCAGCTGGCCACCGTGGCCAAGGCGGCGTGGCCCCTTCCCCAAGATTTTGCGGGCTTGCGCTGGATGGCGGAAGGGGAAGCGGAAGCGGCCCACTGGCTCCACAGGGGAAGCAGGCCGGAGGTGCTGGTGGAAGCCGTTGGCGACGCCTACTCCGACGCTGCCCGCATGAGCGCCTGCTCCGGTGTTCCGGCGGTCCTGGGGTGGGACAACCATGAGGGGCTGTGGCGGCCGGGGGATTTCCAGCCGCTCATTGCTGACCGGAAGGCCAAGGTCCAGGAGCTTTACCGCTGCCAGGACAGCACCTGTGTGGCCCAACGAGGACAGGAGCTCGGAGCTACCCTCCTGGTGCTGGGCTCGGTGGAGCGAAGGTTGTACCCGGAGCTTTCCCAAGAGGCCCTGCGCGGGGCCGGGGAGGTGGCCTTCTCCCAGGGGGAGGTCACGATCATTCGCCTGGCGCCGCCGGAGCCGTAAACCATGAGCTGGCGAAGGCTTCTTCCACCCCTGGCCGTGGCCATCCTCCTGCGTTTTTCGGGGCTTGCCTGGGATGGTTGGTACCACCAGCACCCGGATGAGCGGTTCCTGGTCATGGTGGCGGAAAAGCTGGCTTTCCCCAAAAGCCTTAGCCAAGCCCTCGACCCTTACCGCACACCGCTCAACCCCCAAAACGGCGAGTTTTCGTTTTTTGTTTACGGCGCCCTTTTTCCGAACTTGAACTACGCCACCGCGCGCCTTTTGGGGATGGCCCACTACACGGGGCTTTTGAAAACGGGCCGTGCCCTTTCCGCCAGCTTCGACTGTTTGGCCCTGCTCCTTTTTGCCCTCCTCGTGGCCCGCCTTTCCACCCCGCAGGTGGGGGTTTGGGTCGCGTGGCTTTGGGCCTTCCTCGGGATCTTGGTGCAAAATGCCCGCTTCGGGACCGCCGACGCCCTGGGGCTTTTTGCCGTCTCCCTCACGCTTTTCTACGCCCTGCGGGAGGTTCGGCTTGCCCGTGCGGTCCTTTCGGGGCTGGGCGTGGGGCTTGCCGCCGCCACCCGCCCCAACCTGGTGACCTTGGCCTTGCCCGTGACCCTCGCGGTGTTGCTCTTGCCTCTCGCCAAGCCGCACCGGCGGCCCTTTCTCCCGCGGCTCTGCGCTCTCGCCGCCGCTGGCCTCGCGGCGCTGGTGGTCTGGAAGCTCCTGGACCCTGGGTTTTTTGCGTCCACGCTCTCGCCGTTGCCCAACCCCCGGCGCCTGGCCTCGTTTCGGGAGCTTTCGGCCATGATGAGTGGGGAGGGGCAGTACCCCCCCAACCTCCAGTGGGCCCAGCGGGGACCGCTTTTCCTCCTTTGGAACGTGGCGTTCTGGGGTACCGGACCGGCCCTGGGTTTGGCCTTGGTTTGGGCAGCGGCGGCCAGCACCAAGAGATTGCTTTTGGGAGACCGGAGGGTTCTGGTGGCCTGGGCGTGGCTCGTTCCCATGGTCCTGGTCCAGGCCACGCGGCTGGTCTGCTCGGTGCGGCATTTCCTGCCTACGCTGCCGTTTTTCCTGCTGCTCTTGGCGCTCGCAGCGCGGCGATGGAAGCCCTCTTTCCGGGCCGGGGTTCTCGCCCTCACGGTCCCCTGGGGGGTGGCATGGGCAGCCCTCGCCTGGCAGCCCTACACCCGCTTGCAAGCGAGCCAGTTCCTGCGCGCCCACTTCCCCGAAGGCACGGTCGTGGCCACCGAGGCCTGGGACGACGGGCTTCCCACGGATTTCGGGGCCGAGCGCTACGTCTACCGCGAAATTCCCGTTTACGCCCCGGACACCCAAGAAAAGAGGGAAGAGCTTTTGGCCATCCTCCAGGAGGCCCAGGTCATCGCCCTTTCCTCCCAACGGGGGGTGGGGAGCGTGTGCCGGGTGCCCGACGCCTACCCGTTGATGTCGGAGTTTTACCATCTGCTGTTCTCGGGGGAGCTGGGGTTTTCCCTGGTCTTTCACGACCAACGCCGGTTGGGTTGGGGGGCCTGGGGGCTTTCCCACCTGGGGGCGGAAGAGACGCTTTCCGTTTACGACCACCCCCCGGTCTGGATTTTTGCCAAAACGGCTCGTTACGACCATGCCCTGGTTACGGCCCTCCTCGGGCGCGTGCCCCTTCCCGAACGAACCGACTGGCACACCCGCGAGCTGGAAGCCCGGGGGCTGCCACCGTACCTCCAACGGCATTCCCCCCTCGCCCCCCTGCCGCCCAATTGGGGACGTGGTACGGCAGCACAGGTCGCCTCCCTTGCGTTCTGGCTTTTGGCCGTGGAGTGGGTGGGTCTTTTGGGCACGGGGTTTCTCCACCTGGGAGTGGGGCTGAAACTGCAAACGGCAGCTCTGGCTGGCCGGCCTTTTGGCCTCCTGGCCGTGGCCATGGCGCTCCTCTGGAGCGGGAGCCTCGGGGTTTGGGGGTGGCAGGGACTCGTCGCTGGGGTCCTGGGTCTTGGGGCCACGCTCCTTTCTTGGCGGGCCCTCAGAGAGCTTTGGAAAACCCAGGAAGTCCGGTTCGCCCGTTACCTTTTTCTCCTGCCCTTCGCCTTTTTCCTCGCCGTGCGCGCCTACAACCCCGAGATTTACTGGGGCGAAAAACCCATGGACGCCGGCATCTTCACGCTTCTCTTGCGGTCACCTGAGCTTCCACCCCAGGACCCTTGGTTCGCCGGTTACCCCGTGAACTACTACTTCTTTGGCTTCCTCCCCTACGTGTTCCTGGCCACAGTTTCCGGAGCGCCTCCGTCAGTAGCCTTCAATTTGGCCACAGCCACGGTGCCGGCGCTGGCCTTTGGGGCTGCTGCGGCTTGCGGCTTCGCCATCAGTGGGCGGCGCTCCGGGGCGTGGCTGGCCGGTCTGTTGACCCAGGTGGCCGGGACCGCCTACCTTCTGGTGCGCCCTGCGCACCTCCTCGCGCCCAACTTCGACCGCTTCTGGGCTTCCTCCCGGGTGATCCCCGAAGGCATCAACGAGTACCCCGTTTGGACTGCTCTCTTTGCCGACCTCCACGCCCATTTCCTGAGCTTTCCCGGCTTTCTCCTCGCCTTTGCCTTGCTCGGCGAGCTGATCCAGCGGGGGACAAGTCGGCGTTCCTTGCTTTTCCCTCTCGGCTTGCTTCTCGCCAGTCAATACATGAGCAACACTTGGGAGATCCCGGCTCTGGCTTTTCTCCTCGTGGTCGCCCTGGGCCTTGCCTTTTTCGGCCAGGACCGTGGTCTCGTGCGGGCAACGAGCTTTTTCGTCACTGCGGGTGTCCTCGCCGCCCTCCTGGCGTGGCCCTTTCTCATCGGCCAGCACGTGCCGCGGGGAGGCTTCTTCTGGGAAAAGGGGCAAGCGGTGAGCTTCGGGCAGTACGTGGAGCTTTACGGGGTGCATGCTGGGGTGTTCCTCTTGGCCCTGGCCGCCGGCTGGCGGTTTTTGGCGCCGCGCCTGCGAGCCTGGGTGCTGGCGGTGGGGCTCTTGGCGTTTGTCTTCATCTTCGGCCCAAGCTACCTGACCCTCGTGGACAAGATGAACTCCTACTTCAAGCTGGGGCTGCAGGCGTTTCTGCTTTTGGGAGCCACTGGCGGCGGGGTTTTGGCCGTCTGCCTCGGCAAAGCTGTGCCTTGGGCGCGGCGGCTAGCCCTCGGGGGTGCCGGCGTGTTCCTGGCCTTGGGGCTCCTTCAGGCCGGTTGGGACGCGTGGGCCGTGATCGCCACCCGCCGGGTTCCGGGACCCCGCCCCACGCTGGATGGCGCGGCCTACCTCGAGGGTTTCCAACCAGCCGTGGCCGCTGCGGTTCCGCTTTTGACCCACCGTGACCCGGGGGTGGTGGCGGAGGTGGCCACGCCTTCCTACGGCGATAACCTGCGCTTGCCCATGTTTTGCGGCACACCGGCCGTGGTGGGGTGGGATTACCACCTTTGGCAGCGGGGAAAGTCTCGCGCGGAAATCCGGCTCCGCCTTCACGACCTCGAGGTGCTCCTGCGGGGAAGCCCCCGCGAGCTTGCCAACGCCCTCGCCCGGCGGTGGCGCGTAGGGGTGCTGGCCCGGTGGGAGGAAAAGCCGGCAGGACTACCCGGTTTTCGGGCCGTTGCCGGCACCGACGGGCACGTGTGGGTTCGGGGGGAACCGTGACCGCGCGGCAACGGCTGGCGTGGGCCTTGCTGGCCCTGGCCGCGGTGTTCTCGCGTTTTTACCTCCTGGGGGAGCGGGTACCCCACCACGACGAGGCGGTGCACGCCCATTTGGCCCGAGAGCTCCTGCTTCTCGGCCAGTACCGCTACGACCCCACCTACCACGGGCCGCTGCAGTTTTACGTTCTGGCGCCGCTCATGGCGGTTTTTGGGCAAAACGACTTCGTGGCCCGAAGCTGGTCGGCAGCGTGCGGCGTGGCCCTCGTTCTCGTGCCGTTCCTCCTGCGCCGGCGTTTGGGCCACGGGCCGGCTCTCGCCGCCGGGTTCCTCATGCTCCTATCGCCGACCCTCACCTACTACGCCAGGTTTGCCCGCAACGACACGCCGGTGGCGCTATTTACCCTGGCCGCCGTGGCCTTGATCCTCGCCGGGCAAAGGAGCCGGCGTTACGCGTTCCCAGCCTTGGGGATTTTGGCGGCCCTGCACCTGGCGAGCAAGGAAACGTTTTACGTCTACGGGGTGGTCATGGGCGCGGCGTTGTTCGGGGCAGTGCCCGTTTGGTCCCGAAAGGCGCGGGAAAAGCTGGAGCGGTGGGTGCGAGAACACCGCCTGGGTTTGCTCTCGGGGGTTCTCGCGTTCCTGGCCGTGACCCTCACCGCCTACACGGTGTTCTTCCGCTTTCCCGAGGATGCCTTTTTTTGGCAAAAAGCCTTTTCTTACTGGTGGGGGCAACACAAGGAACAGCGGGTGGCCGGCCCGCCCTGGTACTACCTGCCGCGCTTGGGGCTTTACGAGTTTGCCATCCTGGGGCTGGCCGCAGCGTTTTTTTGGCAGCGGCGCCGAAGGCTTTCACTTACCTGGCGGTTTTTTCTCCTTTGGGGGCTCTTTTCCTTGGGGATGTACGCCTACCTCGGGGAGAAGGTACCGTGGCTTGCGGTCCATCAGCTCCTCCCCTGGTGCCTGCCGGCCGGGGCAGCGTTAGCCAAGCTTTTGGCCCCAGGCGGGGTGCACCGCTACGTTCTCGCAGCCGCGTTGGTGGCGGGCACGGCATGGTCCACCCTCCAGTCGAGTTTCTGGAACGCCGCCATCGAGCCGGCCACGGGCAAGGCCGAGCTTTTGGTGTACGTGCAAACGGTGCCTTCCTTTGCCGGCATCATCGCCGAAGGGCGGAAGCTTGCCGAAGAAAACGGGGAAGAAACGGTCCTCGCGGTGGCCGGAGAAGCCGGGTGGCCCCTTTCCTGGAGCTGGGCCAACATCCCCGTGTGGTGGGACAAGCCCCAGGCTGGGCAAAACATCCGCCTCTTTCTGTGCGACCCCGGCCAGGAGCAGGACATCGTGAACACCTTGGGCCGAGCCTACGGTTGTGGAGAGGTGCCCCTCCGGGCCTGGTGGGTGGAAGAGTTCCCCGTAAGCCTACGGGATTTGGTGCGCTGGTGGGCTACGCGCCAAGCGTGGTCCCCCTTGGGCTGGCAGTCGGTGGTGGTGTGCCGGCAGGTGCCGAGCCCGTAAGGCGCGCCGTTTTCGTGCAGCCGTTACAATCCATCCGGGAGGTGGGATGCTCGCAGCGGTTCGCAGTGCCCTGGAAACGCTCATCGGCCAGTTGCTTTCGGATCGGGGTTGGCATGCCCCGGTGCGGATGGAGGTGCCTCCCCGGCGAGAGCTCGGGGATCTCGCGTGGGCCGGGGCCTTGGCCCTGGCGAAGGAGCTCAAGAGGCCGCCCCGAGCCTTGGGCGAGGAACTGGCTCGGACGCTTTCTGAAGCCCTGCGCCAGAGGAGTCAGGAAAGCCCCTTGCGGCTTTTGGAGCCCGAGGTCGCGGTGGAAGGACCGGGGTTTTTGAACTTCCGCTTGCGCCGGGGAGCAGCGGTGGCTGCAGGTTTGGAGAGCCGCTGGCAGCCTGCCCCCAGGAGGGACAAGGTCATCGTCGAGCATACCAACATCAACCCCAACAAGGCAGCCCACATTGGGCATCTCCGCAACGCCGTGCTGGGAGATGTCCTGGCCCGGTCGCTGCGGTTTTTGGGTTACCCCGTGGAGGTCCAAAACTACATTGACGACACCGGGGTCCAGGTGGCCGACGTGGTCGTGGGGTTCGTGTTTCTGCCCGAAGAGGAGCTCGTTGCCGCCGCTGCCGGCGTTTGGTCCGGGGTCACCTCGCGAAAGGACGTGCTCTTGGAGTTTTCCCGCCGTTACGCGGCCGGAACCCTGGTGGTGGAGGCCTTGGGAGAGCTCGATTTCGACGACCTTTGCTGGGAGCTCTACCCAAAGGTCACCCGATGGTACGACGCCGAGCCGGAAGCCTCCCGTTTCCGCACCGAGGTGCTCCACGCCTTGGAAGCGGGGGCTCCCCCGGAGCTCACTCTCGCCGGCGCGGTCGCCCGCCTCGCCAGCGGCGACACCGAGCCCCGCGCCTTGGCGCGGCTGGGGGCAGCGGTGGCCGAAACCAACCTGCGTTGCCACCTCGTGACCATGGGCCGCCTGGGGGTGGCGTACGATGTTTTGCCCCACGAGTCGGACATCCTGCAAAGGGGTTTTTGGCAGCGCGCCTTCGAACTGCTGCGGGAACGACAGGTGGTGCGCCTCGAAAGCGAAGGCAAAAACGCGGGGTGCTGGGTCATGAGCCTTGCGGATTCGCCCGAGTTTGCCGGGATGGCCGACGCCGACAAGGTGCTGGTGCGGTCCAACGGAACCGTCACGTACACCGGCAAAGACATCGCCTACCAGCTTTGGAAATTGGGCCTTCTCACAGACCCCGATGGCACCTGCCACGATTTTGGCTACGCGCCCTTTGCCCGGTTTCGGAAGGACGGCCCAGCGACCCCAGTCGTCTACGGCGAGGGGCCTCGCGTGCTTTACCGTACCGCCCCCGATCCAGCCCAAAGGCCGGCAAACGCCGCCTTCGGCCGCGGCCACAAGGTTTACAACGTCATTGACGTGCGCCAGTCCTACCCCCAGAAAGTCGTGAAAGAAGCGGTCCGTGCCTTGGGTTATGCAGAGCAAGCGGAAAACTCCGTTCATTTTGCCTACGAAATGGTGGCCTTGACGCCCAAGGCCGTGCACCAGTTGGAAGCTCAGCTCGGTCTTGCCTTTGGCCTTTCACCGGAAGAAGAAAAAAAACCGTTTGTGGAAATGTCGGGGCGGCGAGGGCTGGGCGTCAAAGCCGACGAGCTTTTAGCCACGCTCGTGGCAGAAGCGGAAAAAGCCATCCGGGCTCGCCTATCTGAAGGCGAGATGCCGCCAGATCTCGCCGAAAGGGCGCGGGCTATTGCCGTGGGGGCCCTGCGCTACCAAATGGCCCGCCAGGGGAAAAACCGAGTGCTCGCTTTCGATTTTGCCGAAGCCTTGGCTTTCGAAGGGGATACGGGGCCGTACCTGCAGTATTCGGCGGTGCGCGCCAAAAAGATCTTCGAAAAGCTGGAAGCGGTAGGGCTTGCCGGAAACCCCGAGGAAGACGAGGATTTTGTGGAACGCTCCCCTCTCCCCGACGACCTTTGGGAACTCTGCTTTTCCTGCTTGCGGACCCCCGAAATCGTGGAAAAGGCCGTGGCGTCTCTCGAGTTCTCGCTCTTGGCGGGCCACGCCCGGGACTTGGCCCAGAACTTCCATAACCTTTACCACCGCTACCCGGTTCTTCACGCCGAAAACGACCAGCAGCGCGCCATGCGGCGGGCGGTGTTCCGGCTATTTTTAGCGACGATTACGACGATTTTGGAAGAGCTCCTAGGGATTCCTGTCCCCGAAGAAATGTGAGCTCGAAAGGTCGAGTTCATCCTTGAAAACGATGATTTCGGCAGCAAAAGCCTATACGGCTTTCGTCGCTTTCAGACCACCCTTTGCTTGAGGAACTCCACGTCCTTTTCGAGCTCGGCGAGGCGCCGCTCCGGCCGCTCCTGATCCTTCCGTCGAGCCACGGCCAATGCAAGGTCCGTGAGAGCCTGCTGGAGGGCATCCAGGCGGCGGTGGAGGTCGTCCATGCGTTGGAAGAAAACGTCGCGCCCTGCATCCACGCGGCCGTTGGTTTGATCCATGCGAGCCGTAAGGTCGGCGAGCAGATCGTCAATACGCTTGTTGGTCTCGTCAATGCGGGCCGTGAGCTCAACGCGAAGCAAGTCCACGCGCTTGTTGCTCTCGTCAATGCGCTTGTTCGTTTCGTCCAGGTGCCTGTTCATCTCGTCCAGGTGCCGTCCTTGCTCGGCCAGGTGGGCGTTCATGTCGTCCAGCCAGCTGTTGGTGAGCTCCAGGCCAACGCGAATTTCCGCCATTGGCTGGTGCAAGGCGTCGAGCTCCGGGACGATAAAGAGCTCGCGGAGTTTGTCCACGACGTCCACGAGTTTTTTCTACAGCATCCCGCAAGGCCATCCAGATGAGACTGCCCGCACCCCTTTAACCCTCCGCAGGCAGGTTGCGGTGGGTCCCGTCGCAAAACGGCCCCCTGGCTGACCGCTTGCAGCCGCACCACGCCACCAGTTGCTTTTCAGCAACTTCCACCTTGACCGGGGAGAACCCCGTGCCCTTGTGGGAGCCATCGCAAAAGGGCTGATTTGCAGAGCGCCCACAGGCACACCAAAAGTACGTCCCCGGCTCCATCTCCAGCTTGTAGGGCTTTTTCTGGGCAATCACTGGCTCACTCATGGCCACCTCCCTTCCTAAAAATGCAACTCCACCACATCGCGGTCGCGAAGCTCGAAATCCCGTGAGACCTTTTGTCCATCCAGTTTGCCGCCCCAAACCCGGGCGAAAGCGAGCTTCTCGGCCAGGTCCCGGTGAATGCGCTCGGCCAGGTCCAACACCGTGGAGCCTTGGGGCAACACGAAAGGAGCGGTGCGGTCGGCGGGCTTCCCCGGAGGCTTGGTGTAAATCCGAAGGAGCTGCAGCAGGCGCCAGAGCTTAACTTTGAACGTTTCCAAGCCTTGCCGATTCGTCACCGAAAGGCGCACCAGCGGGTACTCTCCGCCATACATATCTTCCAAGACCTGCACATCCTCCTCCCGCGCCCGGTCCACTTTGGTGATCACGAGCAACGTGGGCAAAGGGGTGTCCCTGGGGTCGGCGTCCTCGGGGAGCTTTCCCACGAGAGGGATTCGGACTTCCGAAAGCCGCTGCCGGACCTCCTCCACGTCCTCGGGAACCCCAGGAGACGTGGGGTCCATCGCCAAAACCGCGGCATCGGCTCCCCGCACCACGTTGGGAAGCCAGGGATCCATGTGGGACGCGGTTACCGGCGGCAGGTCCACCAGTTGGATGTGGACGTCTTCGAACGGCATCATGCCGGGCTGGGGGCGAGTCGTGGTGAAAGGGAAGTCGGCGATGGCAGGCTCAGCGCGGGTGAGGGCCGCGAGTAGCGAGGACTTGCCAGCGTTTGGGGGCCCCAGGATCACCACCTGAGCGGCCCCTTCCGGCTCCACCCGAAAGCTCACCCCGTGCTTGGCGGTCCGGCTTTCCTCCTCCTGCCGCAGGCGGGCCAAGCGCCTCTTGATGTCCGCCTGCAGCTTTTCCGTCCCCTTGTGTTTGGGGATGGTCGCCAGCATTTCCTCCAGAGCGAGCCGCTTTTCCTCTAGCGTACGAGCCGCCCGGAACTTAGCCTCCGCCGCCTTGAACTGAGGGGTAAGATTGGCCGGCACGGCTTCATTGTATCCGAGCTCCGGGCTAGACTGTCGCCGCCATGGGGCCGAGGTTTCCCTTCGCGGTCGTTGCCGCCGGTTTGGCCTTGGGGGCGCTCCCCCTCCCCTCGGGACTCGGGTTTTTGGCCGTGATCTTGGTCCTGGTTACCCTTTTGCTCGCAACCTCCAAAGCCGGGGAGAACCCCAAACCGCACCGGCACCACCCATGGCTGGCGGGTCTGGTTCTCCTGGCGCTTTTTGCCGGCGCCTTGGGGCCTTTCCGCTCCTCGCCCGGCGGCTTTTTTTGGCTGGTTTTCCCCTGTTTTCTCCTAGCGGCGCCGTTTTTCCTCGCCTTATTTGAGGCCAGCATCAGAAAGCCATGAAGGGCGGCCCGCTCCTCCTGATCGCCCTCGGCCTAGGCCTGGGCCTCGCCTTTCTGCACCGCCGCCTTACGGCAGCCAGCTTTTGGGCCGCCGACCACCGGGCATCGGCGCTTTTGGCCGGCCTCGCCGGCACAGCGATGGGGCTTTCGGCGTTCGTGTTCGTGGGCGGCCCGGCGTTGTTCGCGCAAATGGGATCTGGCGCTTTTTGGCTCATCCTCCCGGCGCCCCTCACGGGCGTCCTGCAGTGCTGGGTGGTGGGCGGATGGATCGTGTCCCAAAACCCCAGACCCCTCACGGTTCCCGAGCTTCTCGGGAGCCGTTTCGGGCCCACCGCCAGGGGAACGGCGGCGGTCCTGCTAGCGCTCGGGTGCGTGGCCGCCCTCGCGGTCCAGGCGCGAGCGGTCGTGGTTTTGGGGGACGGGCTTTTGGGCGGCCACGGCCCGCTCTGGGCCATAGCGGTTTGTGCCTCCACCGCCGCGTACATGGCTGCCGGAGGGATGCGAGCCGGGGTTTGGGTGGATGCCATCCAGGGCGCGGTGATGGGTGTGGTGGCCGTGGGGCTGGCCGTGGCCTCGCTGGTTCATGCTAAGGACGCGGTTTTCCGTCTTGTTGCCTCCGGATCGCCGTGGCTCGGTGCCTTTGGTCAGGCGTCGCCAGCCCAGGCGTCGGCCTGGTACCTCCTCTTCAGCGTCGGAACTCTGGCCCAGCCCCACTACCTCCAAAAATTCTTTCTCCTGCGCACCGAGCGTGAGCTGCGGCATCTCCCCCTGGTGCTTACAGCAAGCCTTTTGGCGGTGCTTACGGTGTGGGTTGGCTTGGGGCTTTCGGCCCTCGCCCTGGTGGCTGCCGGGGTGCTCCCGGCGGGGGGCGGGGATGCGGTGGTCCCCCAGCTTTTGAGCCGTCTGGGGCCGGTGGCGGTGGCGGCGGCAGGCGCTGGGTGTCTTGCGGCCATCATGTCCACCGTTGCGGCCTTCTTTAACCTTCTGGCGGCGGCTTTGGCTTACGACGTACCGCACGCCTTGGGAGGCGGCGGATGGTCCTTGGGCTGGTCTCGGGCCGTGACCCTTGCCGGTGGGCTCGCGGGAACCTGGCTCGGGGTTGCAAGCCAGCGCTCGGTGGCGGTCCTGGGGGTTTTGGGGTGGGGTTTTTTCACCGCATGGCTGCTGCCCGCGGTCCTGGCTGCGCGGTTTGGTGTGGGCTCGCCCGCATCCGTGACCACGGCCATGCTGGTGGGGGCTGGGGTTTGCGCGAGCCTCGAGTTCTTCCGAGCCCACCTCGCACCCGGCCTCGAGCCCGGACTCGTAGGCGCGGCGTGCGGGGTTGCGTGGCTGGCCGCTACAGCGGGGAGACGTCCGTGAGCTCGTCGGATCAAGCCATCGTGTGGCTGCTGGGCACGCTCAGGGACGCCGCGGCTTCGTGGCACGCCACCACCCTCGCCCAGGTGGAACGCACCCGGGACCCCTTCCGGCTGCTGGTGGCCTGCGTCATTTCCCTCCGCACCAGGGACGAGGTGACCGCGCACGCAGCGGCGCGCCTTTTCGCGGCCGCCCCAGACCCCGAAGCCCTCGCCGCCCTTCCCGAAGAGCGCATTGCCGAGCTCATTTACCCGGCCGGTTTCTACCGTACCAAGGCCCGCCAGCTCCGGCACATTGCCCGAGAGCTGGTGACGAAGCACCAGGGGCAGGTGCCCGCATGCAGGGAAGCTCTCGAAGGCCTCCCTGGGGTGGGGCGCAAGACCGCCAACCTGGTTTTGGGCCTCGCCTTTGGTGTGCCAGCCATTTGCGTAGACACCCACGTCCACCGAATTTCCAACCGGCTGGGGCTCGTGCGCACGCGGCAACCCGAAGAAACGGAAAAGGCCCTCCAGGAGGTGCTCCCGAGGGAATGGTGGATCCCCCTCAACGACCTCCTCGTCACCTTCGGCCAAAGAGTGTGCACGCCCGTTTCCCCGAGGTGCTCCGCTTGCCCCCTCGACCCTCGCTGCCCGAAAATGGGCGTGACAAGGCGGCGATGAAAAAAGGCCGCCCGGCGGGCGGCCTTAGGGACCAGAAGCACGCTGGGCCTAAACGCCAAAATCGGCCGGCAGCTTGTTCATCTGGTTTTTGACGTCGGCCGCGCTCTTGTGGAGGAGCGCCAACTCCTCCTGGGTGAGCTTCAACTCG
>JBAMMG010000006.1:0-13312 GCA_039793905.1 Thermoanaerobaculum sp.
CCCCACCACGTTGGCCAAAACCCAAAGGGGTGCCCCGAACCAGGGAAGGAGGGAAAGACCCACCAACGCTGCCATGGCAAGGCCCGTCCGGGCAAACTCCCCGGAAAGGGAGGCCGGCAACCAAACCCTCAGCTCACGGCCGACGGCCCAAGCAAGACCCGCCAGCCCCATCGCCTTGAGGAGAAAAAACGCAAAGGCCAGCACAAACCAAACCACGAGCTGCAAGCCACGGGAAGCGGCCACCCCAGCCAAAACCGCAACGCCCACAAAGAGCAGCATCAAACCTACCCCGCCCAGCAAACTCACCACCGGCTGGGACCCCGAAAGCTCCCCTACAGCGCGGACGCCGCGGGGCACAAAGGCCAGCAAGAGGAAGCTGGCCACAAGCCAAAACCCAAGACGGAAGAGCGCCCACGCCCAGGAAAAAACCCCGCTGGGCGCCCGCCCACCGACGACCCAGCTTTTCCCCTTTACAACCCCTGGGCCTTGAACCGATCCCCCCAAAACCACCAGGTCGCCCTCGACCCTCCCCTGCTCCCCCAAAACCACGTCCCCCAGAACAACCACCACGTTGCCGGTCACCCGGCCTTCCACCCGCACGTCCCCAGCCACCACCACCACCTGCGGGACCTCCCCCCGCACCACCACCGCACCCCCGGGCGCCACCGCGTGCACGGCGGCCACGAGAAAAACACCCGCCATCATGCCCGCACCTGGCCTTTCACCCAATACAGGAGAGCAAGCCCCGAGGCCGCGAGCACCAACGCCGCACCTCCTACCCAAGGCCCCCAGGCAGTCGCCAAGGCACGGGCCACCACCCGCAGCCCCTCCCCGACCGCCATGCCCGAGACCTCCCAGAAAGCCCGGGCCAAAAGGGAAAGCTCACCGGTGCCGGGAAGCCCCGCTGGGGACGCTCCCAAAACCAGACCGCAACCCAAAGTCACGCTGCCCGCCGCCAAGGGGAGGTAGGTGGCGGGCTTTCGCCACAGCCACGAGGGGTGGGGAAGCCCCCGCACCCACGGGCCGGCTTTCGGAGCCGGAGGGACCTCGAGCCGGTACAGCTGCGAAAGGAGCGCCGCATGGGCGTGGCAAACGGGGCACGAGGCCACGTGCGTCCGCCCCTCCGGTGTCAAGACCCCCTCTTCCAGCAACCCTTGGACCTCCTCGCAGCTCACTCCAGCCCTCCCACCTGGCCCAGAAACGGAGCCAGGGCTTCCCTAAGTACGCTGTGAGCACGAAAAAGTTTGTTCTTTACGGTGCCCAGGGGAAGGCCTTTGAGCTCAGCGATTTCCTGGTACTGGAGGCCAGCGAAGTGGCGGAGCATCACGAGCTCCCGTAGTGAAGCCGGAAGCTTGGCAATTTCCGCCTCCAAAGCTTGCGCCAGCTGCTTGTTGGCCAGCTGCTCCAAAGGCGAACGCAGGCCGTCCCGGAGGGGAAGCTCCCAGACCTCCCCTTCCTCATCCACGGTGGTGAGGGACACGTCCGTATGGCGCCGGCGGCGGAGGGTATCCACCGCCAGGTTGTGAGCAATGCGGAAGAGCCAGGTGGAAAAGCGGAAGGAGCGGTCGTAGCGGTGGAGGTTTCCCCACGCCCGCAGGAACGACTCTTGGACCAAATCGCGGGCGGTTTCCTCATGGCCCACAATGTGAAGAACGTAAAGCCGGAGTTTCCCCTCGTAGCGGCGGGCCAGCTCTCCGAAGGCTTGCTCGTCCCCGGCCTGGGCCCTCGCCACCAGCACCGAATCGTCCACCGCCACGGGGGAAGTGTAATCCCTGGCCCTGTGGGAAGGCTTGTGAAAGCAAGTTGCAAGCTGGCGAAAACCCTTTACAATGGGGAATCGGGGCAACACCTTGCCCCGGAAAGGAGCTTTCCCCATGGGCAACATCAACGCGTTTGCCATGGCCCAGCGGCAGTTCGACGAAGTGGCTGACCAGTTGGGCCTTGCTGAGGGCGTGCGCCAGCTCCTGCGCTGGCCCCTCCGGGAGTTTCACTTCCGCATCCCGGTGCGCATGGATGACGGGTCGGTCCGGGTTTTTGACGGCTTCCGCGTCCAGCACAACGACGCCCGCGGTCCCGCCAAAGGCGGGATTCGCTGGGCCGCCGATGAAACCATGGACACGGTTCGCGCCCTGGCTACCTGGATGACCTGGAAGTGCGCCGTGGCCGATATCCCTCTTGGCGGCGGCAAGGGCGGTGTGGTGGTCGATCCCGCCACCCTTTCCGAGGGGGAAAAGGAGCGCCTGTGCCGGGGTTGGGTGCAGCAAATGTGGAAGAACATCGGCCCGCGCATGGACGTGCCGGCGCCCGATGTGGGCACGAACCCGCAAATGATGGCGTGGATGATGGACGAGTACTCCAAGCTCAGGGGTGAGTACGTGCCCGGCGTCATCACCGGCAAACCCCTAGGGGTGGGAGGGTCTCTGGGCCGCACGGAAGCCACCGGTTTCGGTGTGGTGTTCACCATTCGCGAGGCCATGAAGCACCTGGGGATCGACCCCAAGGGGACCAAGGCGGCCATTCAAGGTTTCGGCAACGTGGCCCAGTACGCCGCCATTGGGTTCATCGAGCTTTTGGGCGGCACCGTGGTGTGCGTGTCCTGCTGGGATCGCCACGACAGGAAGGCCTACACGTTTACCAAGGACGGCGGGGTGGACCCCAAGTTCCTCCAAACCATCACCGACCCTTACGGCACCATCGACAAAGCCAGGGCGCAAGCTGCCGGATACCGCATCGAGGATGGCGACGCTTGGCTTTCCAAGGACGTGGACGTGCTCATCCCGGCCGCCATCGAGGGGGTCATCACCGGCGAGACGGTCAAGTCCGTTTCGTCAAAAGTGCGGATCGTGGCGGAAGGCGCCAACGGTCCCACCACCCCCGAAGCCGACAAAGTCCTCAAGGAGCGGGGGGTGTTCGTCATCCCTGACTTTCTCTGCAACGCCGGTGGCGTCACCTGCTCCTACTTCGAGCAAGTGCAAAACGACATGAACTTCTACTGGCACCGAGAAGAGGTCCTGGCGCGCCTCGACGAAAAGCTCACGGCGGCGTTCCAGGCGGTTCTCGCCACTGCCCTGGAGAAAAAGGTGTTCATGCGCAATGCCGCCTACATGGTGGCCATCGGCCGTGTCGTGGAGGCCATGAAGCTGCGCGGCTGGATTTGAGCAAAGCTTTTGTCGCCATCGCCAGCGGGAGCGCTTTCGCTCCCGCTTTTCGTTTTTCGCCCGGCGGCGGCCCGTACCGTTTGCTACCATGCTCGGGGCATGAGCTTGCCTCTTACGCTTTTATGTTTGGCCATTGGGCTTGCCCTTTCCGCCCTTTGGTCAGCGGCTGAAACCGCCCTCACGGCTCTCCCCGTTTCCCGGGTAGAATCCCTCGCCCATGGCGGAGGGGGGTGGAAGCGAGCAGCGTGGAGGCGGTGGCGGCGCCGGCCCCACCGGCTCCTGGTGACGCTTCTCGTCCTCAACAACGCCACCAACGTGGGAATTTCGGCCTTGGCCACGGAGCTCGCCTTGCGGCTTTTTGGCCACCAGGGACTGGCCCTTGCCGTGGGCGCCATAACGCTCCTCCTTTTGGTGTTCGGCGAGGTAACACCCAAGACGCTTGCCCGGGTGGACCCGGAAGCCTTTGCTGCCCTCGTGGTGGTTCCTCTGGCTGCCCTCGATGCGGTGCTGGCGCCGGTCACGGTGCCTCTTTTGGGCCTTTCCCATTTGGTCGCCAAGGTGCGGGGAACCCCGCTGCACGGGACCCCGGTTGCGGCCACGCTGGAGGACGTGCGGTTTTTGCTTTCCCTTTCCCGGCAGGAGGGGTACCTCACGGAGCTCCAGGCCGGAATGCTGGAAGCGGTCCTAGCCATCGAGCGCGCCGTGGTGCGCGAGGTGCAGGTGCCCCGCCCGGACGTGGTGATGCTTTCCGACACTGCAAGTCTCGAGGAGGTGGAGCGCACGGTTCTGGCCTCGGGCTTTTCCCGCTACCCCGTGTACCGGGACCGCGACGACAACATCGTGGGGGTTCTCCACGCCCGCGACCTTCTCCGCTGCGTCAAGGAAAAAAAACCCTGGACGGCGTACCTCAAGCCTCCCCTGTGCGTGGCGGAAAGCACGCGCTTGGTGGACGTGTTGCGGGAAATGCGGGAGCGACGCTTGCACCTCGCCGTCTCCTTCGACGAGTACGGGGCCATGGCCGGCATCGTGACCCTGGAGGACGTGCTGGAAACCATCGTGGGGGACATCAGCGACGAGTTCGACCGGCAGGCACCCCAGGTGGAGTCCCTTGGGGAGCGGGTGTGGGTGGTCAAGGCGTCCGTTCCCCTGGAGCGGCTTTCCCGCCTTACAGGGGTCAACCTTTCCCATTCCAGCAAGGTCAGCTCGGTGGGTGGTTTGCTTTTGAGCCTTGCGGGCGGGGTCCCCGAACAAGGCGCGCGCTTTTCCTACCGAGGCGTGGAGTTCACGGTTCTGGAAGCAACCCCCCGCCGGGTCCTCAAGGTGCGGGTACAAGCCCCGGCCCCGCCACCGGCGTGAGCGGCCGCTTACCCGCCAAAACCGCCAGAACGTTGTCCACCACGAGGTCCGCCATGGCTTCCCGGGTTTCCCGCGTTGCCGAGCCCAAATGGGGCAGGAGCACCACGTTGGGCAAGCTCAAAAGCCCCGGGTGGACGTGAGGCTCGTGCTCGTACACGTCGAGGCCGGCACCGGCTAGGTGCCGGCTCGCCAGCACCTCCACCAAGGCCGCTTCCTCCACCACCTCGCCGCGGGAGGCGTTGATGAGGTACGCCCCCTTTTTCATGCGCAAAAGCCGGTCCCGGTTCAGGAGGTAGCGGGTTTCGGGGGTGAGGGGGCAGTGGAGGGAGAGAACGTCGGCTTGCCCCACCAGCTCGTCGAGGTTAGCGACGAAACAAGCTTCGGGAATGCCGGCTTCCGGGTGAGGCCGTCGGGAGTGGTAGGCCACGCCCATGCCGAACGCCAAAGCCCTGCGCGCCACCGCCTGGCCGATGCGGCCGAAGCCCACGATCCCCAGGAGCTTGCCTTGGAGGCCCGCCCCCAAAAGAAGGTCGGGAGCCCAACCGTTGAAGCGGCCCTCGCGAACGAAACGGTCCCCCTCTACGACCCGCCGGGTCACGGCCAAGAGCAGCGCCATGGTCAGGTCGGCCGTGGCGTCCGTCAGGACGTCGGGCGTGTTGGTCACCCAAACCCCCGCCTCGGACGCGGCTTTCAAGTCCACGTTGTTGACCCCTACGGCGTACACCGCCACCACCTTGAGGTTGGGAGCTGCGGCAAAAACTTCAGCTCCCACCCGGTCCGCCAGGAGGCACACCAGGGCCTCGGCATCCCCCACGAAAGCCGCGAGCTCCTCCCCCGAAAGCGGCGGCCCGCAGCGGACCCGGGTTTCGTGCGCTTGCCGCAAGCGCTCCAGGGCGGTGCCGGGAAGCGGCGAGGTCACAGCAACTGGCGCCATGTCGTCCCCCTGTTCACGGGTGAGGTTCGTCCTCCGGAAGCTCCCACCCCTCCAAAGGAGCCAAAATCCGCGCCAAATCCTCCTCGAGGCTCCCGGACAGCGGCGTCTCCACAACCCTGCCGACCTCAGCACCACCCAGGGTGACAACGAGAGTTGGAACCCGCTCCACCGGGCCGTAAGGGAAGGCTTCGGCAGGGGTCACCTTCTTGCCGCGGTCCACGCCGAGAAGGGTGATCTCCCCAAAGGGGCTGTCCTCCCCCAAAACCTCGTGGATCTTCAAAAGGCGAGGTACCTGCTCCCGGGAGTCCGAGCACCAGGTCCCCATGGCCACCACCACCCCGTATTGGGAAACCGCCTTGCGCAGCCACGAGAGCCAGACCTCGTTGGGGACGTAAGCCTCGCGGTTTTCCCGAAACTCCGGGATTTCCCGCTCGATCCGGCTCACCTCAAGGGGTCCGTACCAAACCGGTACCGGCACCGGAGGCGGGCCCTCCCCAGCCCGAACGCGAATGATCCTGTCGCCTACCTGCAGGCGTTGAACCACGTCCATTCCCGCCACCACCACCCCCACCCGAGGGTAGTGCCCGTCCAGGTGGGGTTGGTCGGTGAGCGTAACGAAAAACTGCGAGCCGCCAGTATCAGGCCCGGCCAAGGCGAGGCCTACGGAGCCAGCGGCAAAAGGTTTTCGAGAGAGCTCGTCGGGGAGGAAAAAGCCCGGGCCTCCCCAGCCATCCCCCCGGGGATCCCCGCCCTGCACCACGAAGTTGCTGACAACTCGATGGAAGGTGAGGTCGTCGAAAAACTTGGTGTCGGCAAGCCGGGAAAGGGCAAAGGCGGCTTGCGGCGCGTCCTCGGTGTCCAAAGCCACGGTAAAGGTCCCGCGCACCGTGACAACCTCCAGGTAGCGAGGCTTCTGGGCAAAACGCACCACCTCCTGGAAGTTCGCCAAAGGCTTTTTGGCGCCCGCGTTGGGGAACGGGCGGATGCGCCCGTGACGGAAAAGCTCCTCCCAGGCGGCTACGGCCACAGCCGGGTACGGGCTGTAGCGGGCAGCTTCCAAGGCCGAGGCAGCGTCCGGAGCAAGGTTTCGGGGTTTCCCCAAAAGGCGCAGGATCGAAACTGCCCCTTCGCCGGGAACCCCTTCCAGCTCCCTCTCGAGAAGCTGCGCCAAAACCGCCGGCGCCGGGGGTTGATCCAGGGCCGCGAGGCTTTCCGCCGCCTGCGCCCGCACGGCGCCGTCGGCATCGGCCAGGAGCTTGGTGAGCGCCGCCACCACAGCCGGTTCCCGGAACGTCGCTGCAACCTCGGCCGCCTTGAGGCGGACCTTCCGGTCGGGATCCTCCAGGGCCTTCACCAGCAAATCCGGAGCACCCAGGTAAAGCAGGGCTTGCACGGCCCAAATGCGGTACGCCGGATCGGCCGAGGCCAGCTCCCGCTCCACCGTTTGCCGATCCCCTTGCCTCGCCAAGGCCCCGAGCGCTTCCCCGCCGGCCCACCCCCCCTCGTCTACGAGCTGCCCTAAAGCCTCCCGGCAGCAACCCACAGCTCCTGCAAGCCGCACCGCAGCCACCCGCAGGTGCGGGTGCTCCAGGTCTTCTCGGCCAATGAGCTGGGCTAAGTCCCTCTGGGCTTTGCCGCTCACCACCTGCCGCGCCGATGGCCCAAGCTCGGCCAAAGCGTTCATGGCCGCCACCCGCACCCCCTCGTCCGGGTCCGTAAGAAGGGAAGCCACAGCCGCCGCCAAGTCCCCAAGGTTGTGGCGGCGAACAGCGTCGCAGGCGAGGAGGCGGACCCGGGCCTCGGGATCCCGGAGGGCCTCCGGCAGAGCCGCGGCGAGCTCCGGCCCTCCTTTTCGCGCCAGAGACCAGAGCGCCGCCCACCGCAGCTCCGCCTCCGGAGCTTTGGTCAACCGCCGGGCTAGGCCCGGCCAAGTGCTGCCTTTCGTGCGCCAAAGCTCCTGCAACATGACGGCCCGTACCGAAACCTCCCGCTCCTTACCCAAGGCTTCCACGAGCACCCGGTCCTCACCCCCAGCTGCAGCCCACCCCCAGGCCGCCGCTTTCCGCACCGAGGCTGCCGGATCCCCAAGCCCGGCCGTCAAGGCCTTGTGGATGCGAGTGCCAAACGATTCCCGGTAAACCCACGGCGCCACACGGCCTAGGGAGACCAAGGCCTCTGCCCGCACTTCGGGGTTGGGGTCTCTGGCCAGGCGCAGGGCCAAACGGGCCGCCCTTTCGTCGCGGATGTGGCCGCAAAGCCTCGCGACGGTTCGCCGCAGGCCGGCATCCGCGCTTTCGGCAGCAGCGAGGAACGTTTCGGCATCAAAGGCCCGCGCCTCTTCGAGCTGTAGGAGTTGGGCTGGGAGCTCGCCCCCCGCCGCCCCCGCGGCCCAGCTCAGAAAAACAACTGCGGCAAAACCCTTCACGATGACCTCCTCCTGTGGTTATGCCCCCCGCAGCAGCCGATCTCCCAGAATAGCCGGCAAGCCCGCCTCGAGGATGCGCTTGCGGGCGGCCTGGACGTCGTAGGGAACGCGGTAGAGCGTGAGCTTGCCGCGCTGGGAATCGAAAAGCCCATAGCTCGGGCGCCAGTCCCGGTCCCGAGGCTGCCCCACCGCCCCTACGTTGACCAAGTAGCGGCGCTCCCGAGAAAAGACCAGCTCAATGCGATCCCCTCCCCGGAGAAAGGCAAAGTTGATGGAAACCCCGTCGGCATCGTGTCGCAACTCGAAGACGCAGGCCACGTGGGAATGACCCATGAACGTCACCCACGCCTGGGGCACGGCGCTGAACGCCTCCCAGGCATCCACTTCCGAAAAAATGTAGGCGTCCTCGTCGTGGGGGGCGCCGTGGCAGGCCATGACGTCGGGCTCCAGAGCCAAAGGGCCCTCGGGGAGGCTGGCGAGCCACCTCCGGTTAGCCGGCTGCAAGATGACCGAGGTCCAGCGCGCCGCGAGCTTCGCGTTGTCGTTGAAGAACTCGAGACCCGATGTGGGATCCAAAACCACCCGGTCGTGGTTGCCGCGTACAGCCATGAGTCGGCCCTTGAGCTTCCGCAGGCGCTCCACAACCTGGTTTGGTGCTGCCCCGTACCCCACGGCATCGCCTAGGAAGACCCAGGCGTCTTTGCGCTTGCGGGCAGCATGGGCAAGCACCGCCGAAAGCGCCTCGATGTTGGCGTGGACATCGGAAAAGATCACGTACCGCACAGGCGTCCCCGCAACAGCAACGCCATTCTACCCGCAAGGGCTTCGGCATCCTCCCCGAAAAGCGGCCGCACCGTGAGGTCAGCCAACCGATAAAAGGGCAAGCGCTGGCGGTAAAGCTCCAAAGCTTGCTCAGGAGAGCGAAAGAGGGGACGGTCCTCCCACTTGTCCGGGAGGCGGCGCACGATCTCCCCCCAGGGAACGTCCAAGAAAACCGAAACCCCCAACTTGGCCATGAGGGCACGGTTGTGCTCCACCACGAACGTGCCCCCGCCGGTGGCAACGACCACCTTTTCTTGCCTCACCGCCTCGACAAGTTTCCGGCTCTCCTCGGCCCTAAACGCGGCTTCGCCGTGCTGGACGAAAATTTCCCGCACCGAAAGGCCAAATGCGTCCTGGATTCGTTCGTCCAAATCCACAAACTCCCAACCCAAGCGACGGGCCAACGCTTTCCCCGTGGTTGTCTTGCCGCAACCCATGAAACCCACGAGGAAAACCCGGCTTGCAGGGGTCAAGGGGACGACAGGAACCTTTCCATGAAGCGGGTGGACAGCTCGCCCCCTTGGAAGTCCCGATCCTCGAGGATGCGCAGGTGGAGGGGGATCGTGGTCTTGACACCCTCGATGGCAAACATCCCGAGGGCCCGGCGGGCCCGGCGCAGGACCTCCCCGCGGTCGCGCCCAAAGACGATGAGTTTGGCCAAAAGCGAGTCGTAGTACGGGGGAACCTTGTAGCCCCGGTAAAGGTGGGTATCCACCCGCACTCCGGGACCTCCCGGAAGGGCCAAGAAACTCACGGTACCCGGCGACGGGGCAAAGGTTTCGGGGTCCTCGGCGTTGATCCGAAACTCCATGGCGTGGCCCGCGAGCTTGACGTTGCGGGGAACCGAAAGCCGCTCCCCGGCCGCCACCCGCAGCTGCTCCAACACCAAATCCACGCCCGTCACCAGCTCCGTGACCGGGTGCTCCACCTGGATTCGGGTATTCATCTCCATGAAGTAAAACTGGCCGTCCTGGAAGAGAAACTCCACGGTGCCGGCGCCCTCGTACCCCACCGCCTTGGCCGCCGCCACCGCCGCTTCCCCCATGGCCTTGCGCAGCTCCGGGGTCACGACCGGCGACGGAGCTTCCTCGATGAGCTTTTGGTGCCGCCTCTGAATGGAGCACTCGCGTTCCCCGAGAGCAACCACCCGGCCGTGGCGGTCGGCCATGACTTGAACCTCGATGTGGCGTGGCCGCTCCAGGTACTTTTCCAGGTACACATCCCCCACGCCGAAAGCGCGCTCCGCTTCGTGGCGCGCGGTGTCGAAGGCGTGCCGCAGCTCCCGGGCATCGTGGGCCACCCGCATCCCTTTCCCCCCACCCCCAGCTGCGGCCTTGAGGATCACGGGAAAGCCGATGGTTTGCGCCAACTCCACGGCTTCCTCGCGGCTCTTGAGGGGTTCCCGGGACCCTGGAACGATGGGAACCCCCCGCGCCGCCACGGTTTGGCGCGCTACTGCCTTGTCCCCCATGAGGCGAATGGCGGAAGGGGGCGGGCCGATCCAGGTGAGACCACACTCCTGCACCACCTCGGCAAACTGGGCGTTTTCCGAAAGGAAACCGTAACCCGGGTGGATGGCGTCGGCACCCGTGATTTCCGCGGCGGCGATGATGGCCGTGACGTTGAGGTAGGACTCTTTGGCGTACGGGGGGCCGATGCACACCGACTCATCAGCCAAACGCACGTGGAGGGACTCCCGATCCGCTTCCGAGTGCACCGCTACCGTGGCCAAACCCGCCTCCCGGCAAGCGGCGATGATGCGCACAGCAATTTCCCCGCGGTTGGCAATGAGAACCTTGCGGATCATGGGTCCTTCAGTCCACGCGGATGGCGAAAAGGCGCTCCCCGAACTCCACCGGCTGGGCGTTTTCCGGGAAAATCTTGACGATCACGCCATCCACGTCGGACTCGATCTCGTTCATGAGCTTCATGGCTTCCACGATGCACAGGACCTGGCCCTTGCGCACCCGGTCGCCGGGTTGGACGTAGGGATCGGCATCGGGGTTGGGAGCACGGTAAAAGGTCCCCACAATAGGCGAGGTCACGAAGTGGAGGTTGTCTTCCGATTCGGTCTCTTCGACGGTAGGGGCGGCCGGAGCCGGGGATGGCGGCGAAGGGAGCGGTTGGGTCGTGGCCGCGCGCAGGGCGTGCACGGCTTCGGTGGAAACCAGCGGGGCTCCCAAAAGCGTTGGGGAGGCCTGAGGCTGGACACCGTCAATGCGGAGCTTGGCGCCGTCCCGCTCCAGCTCGAGCCCCCCTACCCTGGTCTCGGCCACGAGACGGATCAACTGGCAAATCTCATCAAAGGTGAACATCGTCCTCCCTCACGGTTACAGGAATTCGGGGCGCAGCCGCCAAGCGGCCAGGCGGCTCGTAAAGCGGGCTTTTCCGGGGTTTCCCTCCTTGTCCACCACCGCAAAAAGGAAGTACTCCGGGGTAATGAAGGTCACCACCAGAATCCTCTGGCTGCCACCAATCACCACCTGCTGCAGCTCGCCCAGCTGAAGCTCGCGGTTGGCGGTGGTGAGTTCCCGGAGGAAACCGGTGTACTCGGCTACGGTTTCCTCCGCATCTCGAGCTTCGGGGCCCCAGCTTTCCACGGCAATCCCTTCGCGGTCGGCAATAGCCAGGGCCAAAACCCCAGGGCAGGCCACCACAGGTGCCACCACCTCTGAAAAGCTCATACCCGCAACCGCTCCCTGGCCAGTGTAACGTTTGCCAAAAACCTCTGCAACGCCGCGATCTTCTTTTCTCTCGCCGAGAGCTTGGGCTCGTCCGCCGGCAGGGGCTCCAGCATGTCGCGCACGAGGGCCAAAAGGTCGGCCGCCTCTTGGTTTTCCGGCTCCCTCTCCACGAGTCGTTCGAGAATTTCCGCCGCCAGCGCCAACTCCCCCCGATGCACCGCTGCTCGCGCTTCGGCCAGGGTTGGCGGCGCAGCCGGCGGGCCGGCAGGCATGGCTGCTTCGGCTTCCGGCGCGGCAGGCCGGGCGAACCCTTCCGCGACCACGGCACCCGGCTCCCCCTGAGGTTCTGCTCCAAACACCTCCGCCGCAGCTTCCGGCGCCAGGGTTGGCGCAGGGGTCGGGGCCTCAGCTTGCTCGCCACCTTCCAGCGGCTCCAGGGCAGGCGGGGGCATGAGCTCTTGAGCCGGAGGCGGCGGGGGGGGTTCCAAAGGGATCGCAAACACGGCATCGGCCAAAGCCAGTGGTGGCTCCAGGTTTTCCAGAGGGAACAGGTCCGCACCTGCGGGAGGGGGTGGGGGCAGGAGCTCGGCAAAGGGCTCGGACGGCCCCGCCGCCGATGCGGTATCGGCGGGTGAGGCTTTCGGCGCTGCAAGGAAAGGCTCTTCAGCGGGCGCAAGCTCCTCCGCCGGCGGGGCGGCAAAAGATGCGAGCTCGGCGCGGAGGGTGGCCACCGCCTCGGCAAGAACCTCGTCCCCAGGCACCAAGGCCAAAGCCTGCTCGAAGGCATGAAGGGCTGCGTTACGCTCCCCCAGGCCCAAAAGAGCTTCCCCCAAAAGACGCCAGGCCACCGGGTTTTGGGGGTCCAAATCGAGAGCTTGGCGAAAGGACGATCTGGCCTCGGCGAGCTCGTGGAGGTCGAGAAGGGCCCGTCCCAAGGAAACCCAAGCCGCCACGTAGCGGGGGTGGTGGGCAAGCCCTTGGCGAAGGACGGAAACCGCTTCGGCCAGTTCCCCTTCCCGCCGCAAGAGCTCCCCGAGCTGATAGAACTGGCGGGAGGCGGGGTTGGCCACCAGGTCCCGGCGGAGCTCGGCGATCCGTTCCTTCGGCGTCACGGAGCAAGTGTAGCGCAAAAGCTCGCACCCCGCACCTGCAACCTTCGCGAGGGGTGAAGCCGCCGCGGCCACGGCATGGGCCATGAGCGCTGGCGGCAAAAGAAAAGGCCCCGCGGGTGCGGGGCCTCGAGTTGTGTGCGGGCGCGCCCTAAGGCCCGGAAATCCCGCCGCTGCAAAGGTAGGTGTATACCGGGCCGGTGGCCGTCAGGTTGGAGCCGATGTTGGTGACCGTGAAGGTGGCGGCCACGGGCGTGCATCCCTGATCCCCCACCGCTTCAGCAAAGGGCGGCATCTTCACCTGGATGGAGGTGCCGGAAACCGAGAGCACCTGGGCTTCCTTGGTGATTCCCCCAACGGTGACCAGCACCTGCACCGGCGCCACGAACCCTTGGCCGTAAATGGTGGCCGGGTTCCAGCCCAAGATGTAGCCGGTGTTGGGAGAAATGGCGGAAACGAACATGGCCTCGCCGTAACGGTACGGCAAGGTGTTGTCGGAATCTTTGCCGGTGAGGATGTTGGTCACGCTCACCGGCACCGTCGTGGGCGTTCCCGGCTGGGTGGGGGCGATGGAGGGAGCAATGCACACGATTTCGTTGAAGTTCGAGGAAACGACTTGGGCTTGCCGGTCGCCGAAGAGCACCTGCACCGGGTACTGGAACCCCGAGCCAAAGATCGTGACTCGAGTCCCTCCTTCGATGGGCCCAGAGTTGGGCACCAGAGCGTGGAGGTGGGGCACCACCGCCACCTGGCCGTTGGCGACGTAAACGAAAGCCCTCGCGTTGGTGGTGGCACCGGTGAGGTTTCCCACCTTAACGTCCGAG
>JBAMMG010000007.1:0-13193 GCA_039793905.1 Thermoanaerobaculum sp.
CGCTGAGAAGGGCTTGAACGTCGAAGGCTTGGAGCTTTCGCCGTTTCTTGCCGAGAAAATGCGCGAATTCGACAGAGGAAAGTATCGAATCCCCGTTCATTGCGCCGATCTCCACGATCCTCCGCGTGAACTCGAGGGTCGCTACGATGCGGTGGTCGGTTTTTTTGTGCTGCACCACCTAGCGAGTCTACAAAGAGCTTTTTCGGGGGTGAAGCGACTTCTCAAAGCCGGTGGGCGGGCCGTTTTTCTGGAACCGAATCCGGCAAACCCCCTTTACTACCTCCAAGTCTTGCTCACCCCGGGGATGCGCTGGGCCGCGGAAAAAGGAATCCGAAACATGCGGGGTTCGGCTCTGTGGCGAGAGGCAAAAGCCGCCGGAATGCGCCTGGAAAAACTTGAGCGTTATGGGTTTTTCCCACCGTTCGTGGCGAACCGTTGGTGGGGTGGAATCATGGATCGCAAGCTCGAGCGTGTGCGGATTTTGCATCCCATACTTCCCTTTCAGCTTTTCTTTTTTGTCAGAAGCGATGGCTTCGACTCTTCCAGGTGAAGGGTCACCCTGGTTTAAAAAAGGCGTGTGGAAAGCCGTTGCCGGTGTTGTGACTCAATGGTGCCTCGCTGCGTACCAAAAGCACTCGCCCGTTTGCGCGATGGGCAGAAGGTGTTTTTGGATGCACTCCTCTACACGCTGAGGGCGGAGAGCCCAAGGCCAGGGCTGAAGACAAACCCACGGAATATGGCCTGCTTTGACCTTGGAAATGAGTTCGTCCTCACCGCCTGGACCGAGCTGCGAAGCCAAAGGAAAAAGGTACCGCGTCGGGGGCCTGCGCTCGGTGACGAGGTAGTAGAACGCGGCGTAAGGCCCAAGGAAGAGAAGGTTGTCGTTGGGGGGCAGAGTGCGGGCAAACAGGCGCGTGGCCTCCACCGCCGTGCTCTCTTCGGGCGAAATGCGGACCGCGCGAAGGTGTGGCCAGTCGCTCAAGTGCCAAGCTCCCCGTGCCCACGCCAATAACGGCAGGCAAAGGGTCAGAACGAGGAACGCCGTGGCGGTACACCTCGTGATCGCTAGCGCCATGGGGGAGCGCCTTTCGGCACAGTGGCCAAGAGCCGACACTAGGGCTACAGGAACGGCGGGGAGAACATGTTCGGAGTCAAAGCGGGGAAATGCAGCGACCACTGCAGCTAGCAAGAACAAGCCCAATCCCGCCCACTTCCGCCGTTCATCTCGGTGTCCTCGCCACCTTTGGAGCCAAAAAATCGCGCCCAGGGCTACCGTGAGGAAAGATGCCCCACGGCAGGCGAGGCGGGCCAGCCGCTCGGTAGGGGTGACGACCACTGCCGGGGGAATGCCGGCAATTTGACCGGCGAGAGGCAACGTCAGCGCCGTCCTCACGTAGGTAGGTTTGGTCCCGAGAACGCTCAAATAGAACGCTCCCCAGGTTCGGGTCACCGCCACCGGCCAGAGGCTTGCCAAAACCGTGGCTGCAAAAATGGCGACAATTCCAAAAAGTTGGGCAAAGCGTCGCTTCCTCGGTCCCAAAAGCCGAGCGAGGCCCACGGCGCCGAGCACCAGCATTCCCAGGTTGTACTTGGCCACAAACCCCAGGCCGGCAAAAAATCCGGCGCCTAGCCACGGAATCCAGGAGCTCTGGGGTCGGGCGTTGAGGGTAACCACGAGGGCAGCCAAAAGGGCCAAGTAAGCCAGCGGACCATAGGCGGAGCCTGGTAGGGCCGGGGCCAGGAGGAGGCAAAGGAGCAAGAATGGCCCTTTCCACTCCTCCGGCCCGCCGAGCTGGCGAAAGGCTCCCCAGGCGAGGAGGGCGGTGGCAGCGGCCACCAGTGCCATAAGCCCTTTGAGAACCACAAGCTCGGCGCCAAATACGCGCAGGAACCCGGCCGCAAGGTACAAGGAGCCGGGAAGCACGTTGAAACTGAAATCCCGATAGGGAACGGCGCCCTCGGCTGTTTTCTTGGCGAGCACGAAAAACCACACCTCGTCGGCGCGGTTCACCCCGGCGAACCACGTTTGGAAAAAGAAAGCTCCGACAAGGGCCCCGAAAGTCAGAAATCCTTTCAGCCTCCCTCGCCTCGCCACGCCTGTACTTTACTTTAGGGAAGCAAGTTGGTGGGCCTTCAGGAAGGCCCGCGAAGGCACGCGGCAAGCTCGGCGGCGAGGCGCTCGAGAGGCAGGCCGTGGTGTCGGGCAGCCTCCGCCACGGGGTGGCTCCCCCCGCAACAGGTCTCGAGGCCGTAGCGAGCAAACACAGGGCGGGTTTGGGGGTAGCGCTCGATCCAAGCGGCCACTGGGGCGGAAAGATCGAGGTCGGTCTCCAGCCGGGGGAGCCTGAGGGGGTCGGAAATGGCCGCCATGACCGCTTCGAGATCTTTGCCCTTGAGAGCGCAAGCTTGGCGAAGGGTCACCGCCCGCGCCACGGTCTTGCGGAAGAAGGGGTGATCCACGAGGTCAAAACCCATGCTCCGGAGGACACCGGCCGTTTCCGGAAAGGCGTCGAGGATCGCGGCCACCGTTGCGTCGGGGTGGAGGCGCTCCAGCTTGGCCATGGGGGCTTGCGACGGTGCCCGTCCCAGGAGCACGGCAGCCAGCGGCACGCCCCACACGGCGAGGCCGGTAAGCTCCAAAAGCCCCGAGACGCCGGCAAAGGCAAAGGCAGTCCCGGAAAAATCCGTCGCCACTTGACCCACAACCCGAACGCCGCAGCCCACGTTCACCAAGGCGAAGGGCACGAACAAGCTGCCCAGACGGTTGGGGTCCAGGCCGGCCAACGTGGGGATGACCCTGGCTGCCACGCCCATGATCGTGGGGGAGATGAAACCCACGGTAATAGCGTGGCGGGCAGCGCCGTACCAAGCGTGGGAAAAACCTTGGCCAGTGAGTTTGAAGTAAAGCGGCGACGAGGCCACCATGAGGAGGGAGAGGGAAAGCCAAATCTGTGAGGCACGGAGGAATTTGTGGGAGCGATCGTACGCTTGTGGCTTTTTCCAAACCTTGAGGTTGAGGGCAAGGGCAACGGCCGCGGGCACGAGAAGGAGGACCCCCAAAGCCGCGGCAGCGGCCCACAACGAGTTGCGAGACCTCATCAACTGCACCAAGCCAAGACTTTCCAGAGCTACGCCGGCATTGAGAGGCCAAAAGAGGGCGGCGGCTAGTGACGGGCCAGGCTTTTCGAACTGAAAGACCCCCGGAAAAAGGCGCAGCGCCACGCCAAAGATCATGAACATGGCGACGCCGTGAATTTGCAAATCCCGCAAAGCCGCCTGATAGGTGGCCACTTGGGCCACGACGGCTTCCCTATCCTGGGCGGTGACGAGACGCACGACGTGGAAAAGGTCGAGGGCCGTGGCCACCACGAACCAAAACGTGGCGGCGCGTACGAAGCGAAAGGGAAGCTCCCGGGAGATGGGGCTCCCGCCTAAGGTAGCCCACAGCACGGCGGCAAACCCTACGACGGCGGCGAGCTCTAAGGCCGCCCCGGCAATGGCTCCCCAGGCGGTGGGTCCGGGCTCGAAAAGAGACCGCAAGAGGATACCCGAAAGCATGAAAACGAACGTAGCTGCCGAAAGCGGCACCCAGCGGAGCCGGGTGTGCAGGAACCTGGGGAAGGCGTGGTAGGCGAACCCCATGATGAAGAGCCCCACCCAACCGTAGATCTGGGCTTGCCCGTGGGCGTTTACGGCAAAAATCGAGGCGGCTGTGAAGGAGCCGTGGCGGGCAATCTGCCACAAAAGCCATGCGCCCCATCCCGCTCCCACCGTGAGAACAGCCGCGATCCCGGCAAAAAAGAAACGCTTGTAGAGGCGGTCGGCCAGGGCGGGCCGAAAAGCCGTGGGCAAAGCTTGGCTGGGCCGCTGGACGGCCTGTTCCCGGAGTTCCGCGAGCAAGCTTGCCAGGTCAACGCCGTGGGCCCTGGCAAAAAACTCCAGGGTTTCCGGGGGACCCCATGGGCCCGCCGCAGCCCGACAAGCCATGGCGATCCAGCACCTCCCGCAGGTGGGGGTAGCGGGAAAGCAGGTCGGGAATGAGGACCTGTGCCGTAATGTCGTTCATAGCCGTACCCTCCCGCGTTTCACCGTAACCCTTCGGATGGCTTGCCACATTGCGCTGGAACAAAGAACGTGTCTCGTTTCCGTCTCAGCCACGGCGGGTAGTGGTTGTTCGCGCAACTCGGCTGCGAGCTCGGCGGACCAGCCGGCCCTCAGCGCCGGGAGCAGCTGGTTGCCCGGGGTCTTGTCATGAGCTCCCCGCACCGGTGGTGGCGCCGTGGCACTTCTTGTACTTCTTGCCGGAGCCACAGGGGCAGGGGTCGTTGCGGCCTACCTTGGGGACGGTGCGGCGCACGGTGGTGGGGGGACCCGAGGTGGGGGAGCGTTGGGCTTCGGGGCGCTCGCCAGCGAGGGCCGACGCTTCTTCCTTGGTGGTGCGCATGGGGGTGACGCGCCGGCGCTCGGGGACCCGCTCCACCAGCTCCACCCGGAACAGGTACTGGACCACCTGGTCTTCGACCCGCTCCATCATGTCTTGAAAAAGCTCGAAGGACTCCCGCTTGTACTCCACGAGGGGATCCCGCTGGCCGTAGGCCCGCATGCCAATCCCCTCCTTGAGGTGGTCCAAGGCCAAAAGGTGGTCCTTCCATTGGGCGTCCAGGACCGAAAGCATGATGTAGCGGGTGAGTTGGGCAAAAGCTTCTGGTCCTAGGGTTTTTTCCCTTTGCTCGAAGCGAGCCTCCACGGCGGCGTTGAGCGCTTCCTCCAGTTGCGGGCGGGTGACGGTATCCCAGGAAATGTCGGCGGCGGTCAAGTTGAGGCCGAAAAAGGACTCGAGCTCGTGCTCGAGGCCGGCCCGATCCCAGTCTTCCGGCTCCTTGTCCTCGGGGCAGTAGGTGTCCACCAACGAGCCCACGATTTCCCGGGCCGCTCGCAGGACCCAGTCTCGCCCTTCCTTGCCTTCCAGGATGCGGCGGCGCAGGCCGTAGACGGCCTCTCGCTGGCGGTTCATGACGTCGTCGTACTGCAAAAGGTGCTTGCGGATTTCGAAGTTTCGCCCTTCCACCTGCTTTTGCGCCCGCTCGATGGAGCGCGTGACCATGCGCGACTCGATGGGCACGTCCTCTTCCATGCCCAGCCGGCGCATCCATTCCCGCAAGGAGTCGGAAGCGAAAATGCGCATGAGGTCGTCTTCCAGCGAGAGGATGAAGCGGGACTCCCCGGGGTCTCCCTGGCGGCCAGAACGGCCCCGGAGCTGGTTATCAATGCGCCGGGCCTCGTGGCGCTCGGTTCCGAGAATAAACAGCCCCCCCGCTTGGAGGACCTTTTCCCGCTCCTCAGCACAAACCTTGCGGTACTTTTCGAGAGCGCGGAGGTAGGCTTCCGGGTCCTTTTGGGGGTCTGCTTCAGCTTTGGCGAGTCCTTCCGGGTTTCCCCCGAGGATGATGTCCGTTCCACGGCCTGCCATGTTGGTGGCAATGGTGACGGCCTTGTAGCGACCAGCTTGCGCCACGATTTGGGCTTCCCGTTCGTGGTATTTGGCGTTGAGCACCACGTGGGGGATACCACGCCGCTTGAGCATTTCCGAAAGCTTTTCGGATTTCTCGATGGAAACGGTTCCTACCAGGACCGGTTGGCCCTTTTGGTGGAGCTCGACGATTTGGTTGACCACCGCCTTCCACTTTTCCTTTTCGGTCCGGTAAATGACGTCGGGGTGGTCCTGGCGGATCATGGGCTTGTTGGTCGGGATCACGACCACGTCGAGGCCGTAAATGTGGGCAAACTCGTCAGCCTCTGTTTCGGCGGTGCCGGTCATGCCGGCCAGCTTCTCGTACATGCGGAAGTAATTCTGAAGGGTGATGGTGGCCAGGGTTTGGTTTTCCGCCTCGATCTTGACCCCTTCTTTGGCCTCCACGGCCTGGTGAAGGCCGTCGGACCACCGGCGGCCGGGCATGAGGCGGCCGGTGAATTCGTCCACGATGATGACCTGCCCGTCTTTGACGATGTAATCGCGGTCGCGCTGGTAGAGGGTGTGGGCGCGGAGGGCCTGCTGGACGGCGTGCAGGATTTCGATGTTGTTGGGGTCGTAAAGGTTTGCCACCCCCAGGAGCTTTTCGCACTTGGCCACGCCTTCTTCCGTAAGGGTGGCGGTGTGGGCCTTTTCGTCCACCACGTAGTCGCCGGTGGTGCTCTTGTTGCCGTATTTGTCGCGGATCTCTTCCCCCCGCACCAGCTTGGGGATGATGCGGTCCACTCGGTAGTAGAGGTCCACGGAAAGCTCGGAAGGGCCGGAGATGATGAGAGGGGTTCGAGCCTCGTCAATGAGGATGGAGTCCACCTCGTCCACGATGGCGTAAACGTGCCCGCGCTGGACCATCGCTTCGAGCTCGAACTTCATGTTGTCCCTGAGGTAGTCGAAACCGAACTCGTTGTTGGTGCCGTAGGTAATGTCGGCGCGGTAGGCCTCCTGCCGCTCCGCGTCGCCCATTTGGTTTTGAATGCACCCTACGGTGAGGCCCAAAAACCTGTAAATGGCCCCCATCCACTCGGCGTCGCGGCGGGCCAAATAGTCGTTCACCGTCACCACGTGGACACCGCGGCCGGTGAGGGCGTTGAGGACCACGGGAAGCGTGGCCACCAGGGTCTTGCCTTCACCGGTCTTCATTTCGGCAATCTTGCCTTCGTGGAGCACGATGCCGCCAATGAGCTGGACGTCGAAGTGGCGCATATTGAGGGTGCGCCGCGCCGCTTCCCGGACGATGGCGAAGACCTCCACGAGGTACGAGTCCAGCACCCCTTGGACGTGCTTGCGTCGGCCCACGGGATCCTCGGGCAGCGGGTGGATGGCATTTTGGATTTCTGCCCTTATGGCCGCGATGCGCGCCCGCAGCTCCTCGTCACTTTTGGCTTGGACCTCGGGCTCCTTGGCGTTGATGGCGGCCACAAGGGGCGCGAGCCGCTTCATCTCCCGCTCGTGTTTGGAGCCCAGGAAGAGCTCGATGATTTTGTCTGCTACCCCAGCCATACCCACCTCGAACCTAGCACTTTACCCCCGAGCTTTGCGCGGCGCAAGGCCACTTGCCGGCGGTTCTGCGTCGCGGTACCATGAGGCCATGAGCGAATCGTTAACACCCACACCTGACGAACTCAAGTCTTTGCTCCGCCAGGGGGTGATGGCGGTGCAGATGCGGGAGTGGGAGGAGGCCTACGAGCTTTTGGGGGAAGCCCTGGATGGCTACCGGAAGCGGGGCGAAAAGATCCCGGCGTTGGTGCTTTCCTACTACGCCCTGGCGCTGGGAATCCACACCCGGAAGTTCAAACAGGCCCTGGAGTTTTGCCAGTCGGCGGTGGCTGCCGAGCCGGCACGGGTGGAGCATTACGCCAACCTTGCCCAGCTTTACATGGCGGCAGGTATCCGCAGAAAAGCCGTGGAAGCGGTCGACAAGGGTCTGGCCCTGGACGGCACGGACCGCCGGCTTCTGCAAATCAAAGCGACCCTGGGGTGGCGGCGGCCTCCGGTGATTTCTTCCCTTTCCCGGGATCACTGGCTCAACGTCTTCCTGGGCAAAATTCGTCACACCCTGGCCCCGCCCAAGCTGGAGGTGGCGGCGGTGGAGCGGGCGGGGAAAAGGCAAGGGGCAGCCGCTGCTAGGGGGCGTCGGGAAGGGCACAGCGGAACCCGGTGAACAGCCAACGCTCTTCGGGTTTGAGCTTGGACCTGTAGGAGAGGCGCAGGCGGCCGGGGTCCGAGGTAAACGAGCCACCGCGAACCACCTTTTCCTGCCCAGTTTCTGGCCCTTGGGGATCGCGGTCCGGGCTTTTGGCATAGTAGTCCTCGCCGTACCAATCGAGACACCACTCCCACACGTTGCCCAGCGTATCGGATAGGCCGAAAGCGTTGGCGGGGAACGATCCCACTGGAGCCGCTTTCTCGAACCGGTCCCGGCCGCCGGTGCCGTCGAAGTTGGCCTCGTCGTGGGTGAGGGTGTCCCCCTGGGGGTAACGCCTGCCGGCTGTCCCGCCGCGGGCGGCGTACTCCCACTCGGCTTCCGTGGGCAGCCTCCCCCCCAGCCAGCGGCAAAACGCCTGGGCTTCCTCCCAGGTCACGTTGACCACGGGGAAGTTGTCGGCGGACCAGGTGGGCTGTTCGGGCATGGGGGTACCGGTGGCTTCAGCGAAGGCCCGGAACTGAGCGACGGTGACCTCGGTTTCGCCCATCCAAAACGGGCTCATAACGATCGTTCTGCGGGGCTGCTCGTCGGCGGAGCACAGGCTATCGCCCTTGACGCACCCTCGCTCGTAGGTTCCGCCCGGAAGGCGGACCACCACCACCTGCGCCTGAGGGAGGGTTTTTTTCTCGAAAGGCGCGGCGCTCGGCGGTGCCGGTGGGGTTTTGGTGGGAGCTGGCTCGGCGGCGGGGAGGGGCGTTGGCCGTTCCCCGGGCGGCTCTGAAGCTGGCGGCTGAGGTGAGGTCAGCTCTTCGGGCTTGGCATCTCGGGCGCAGCGGAAGCCCACGGCATCGGAAGCGGTGTCGGCAGGTAGGCGCCCGCGGTTGGAAACCCGAAGCGACAGCGGCGGCGTGTTCCAAGCACCGCCCTTGGTCACCTTGAGGGTTCCACCGGTCGCGGGCGTCTGGGCCTTGGGGGGCGACGGCGCGTAGCTGTCCGCCACCCACTCCCAAACGTTACCCGCCATGTCGTGAAGGCCCTGGCTATTGGCTCCAAAGGAGCCCACGGGAGCGAGACCGGGGAAACGATCCCTGCCGCCAGTGCCGGCAAAGTTGGCGCTGTCGTGATCGACCAGTGCCCCTGTGGGGTAAACCGCTTGTGGCTCACGCCCGCGGGCCGCCGCTTCCCATTCGGCTTCGCTGGGGAGCCTTTTTCCGAGCCAGGTGCAAAAAGCCTCAGCATCGCGGTGGGTGGCGTTGACCACCGGAGTTTTTCCGCTGCTCCCCGGTGGCTGGGGCGGAACGGACCGGCCCGTGGCCGCGGCAAAAGCCCGAAACGCCTCGACGGTCACCTCGGTGGCGTCAATCCAAAAAGGTTTTAGAGCCACCCACCCGCCAGGCTTTTCGTCGGCAAGGCAGGCGGTGTCCTGGGGGCTGCAACCTACCCACGCTTGGGGGTTTGTGACCAGCACCATGTCTTGGGCGCCAAGGCCTGCGGCTAAAGCTAGGAAGCTCAACAAAGAAGAGAGCTCACGTGTCATGGCCTCAGTCTATCCCAAGGTGGGGATGCCCAAAACCTGGCAGAGGAAAACCACCAGCGGGGGAATGAGGGCCAGGCCTACGACATCCAGGAACGTGCCGTGGCGCAGCATGTCCGCCACTCGTACCAGTCCGGAGCTGTACACGATGGCGTTGGGTGGAGTGGAAACCGGGAGCATGAAGGCGAGGCTGGCCGCCACCGCCGCAGCCACGGTGGGGGGCACGGGGTTGACGCCAGCGGCTTGGGCGGCGGCGATGGCCAGGGGGCAGACGAGGGTAGCGGCGGCGGTGTTGGAGGTGGTTTCGGTGAGGACCAAGGCTGCGAAGGCGAAGAGGTAGCTCAAAGACAAAACGTCATGGGCGCCGGTAAAAGCCACCAGGCTTTCTCCGGCCTGGGCCGCCAAACCGGTTTTGAAAAGCTGGTTCCCCAGGGAAAGCCCGCCGCCGAAGAGGAGCAGCGTCCCCCAATCAATGCCCACCGCCTCGCGCCAGCTCAAGGTGAACTCGAGGTTTTTCCAGCGCACCGGAAGGACGAACAGCAGGCTTGCGGCAAGGATCGCCACGGCCCCCTCGGGAAGGGTGCGGGCCAGCGCCTGCGCCAGGGGGTGCCCTTCCCCGAGGCCAAAGGCCAGAATTCCGGGCAAAAGCCAGCACGCGACGGCGAGGGAAAAGGCCAGCAGCACGTTGCGCTCCCTCGGTGACAGAGGCCCAAGTGCCGCGCGGGCGCCGCGTAGGACCTCGGGGTCGCCAATGATGGCCTGCCTTCCAGCTCGGCGGCCCAAATGCACCACGCATAGGAGCGCCATCAGCAGCGCCACGGGCACCCCCACGCCCATCCATTGGAAAAAGCTCATGCGAACGCCCGAGAGTTTTTCCAGTTGGCCAATAGCAATGAGGTTAGGCGGGGTGCCTATGGGAGTTCCGATACCGCCGATGGAAGCCGAATAGGCGATGGTCAGGAGCAGGGCCGTGGCGAACGGGGATTTGCTCCCGGGGCTCGGTTTTTCGAGGGACCGGGCAATGGCAAGGGCCAGGGGGTAAAGCATGGCGGCAGTGGCGGTGTTGGAAAGCCACATGGAAACCGCGCCCCCCAGGAACCCCATGGCCGCTACGACCCGAAACGGGCTTCTCGTGGCCCATCGCCACGAAAGGACGGAAAGGGCCAAGCGCCGGTCCAGGCCCGAAACTACGGTTCCTTCGGCAATGATGAAGCTTCCCAAAAAAAGGAAAATCACCGGGTCGGCAAAGGGCGCAAAAAGGCTTGCTGGGGTATCGGCCTGGAGGACGACGAGAAGCGTGGGCCCTAACAGCGCGGCCACCGGCAGCGGCACCGCTTCCGTCACCCACCACAGGACAACCCATAGGACCACGGCCAACGTCGCGCGCTGGGCGTGGCCGAGGGGTTGGGGAGATGCCAGAAACGCGACGGCAAAGGCGAGGGGGCCGAGCCCCAAACCCACGCGCCGGCGCCAGCGCTCCCATCGCTGCTCCTTTTCGGAAAGCTCGTAGCTGGCCGCTTCGAGCTTTTGGCCCATGGTGGGCACTGTACGCCGGGGAGCCCAGGCGTGTAAAGAACCCTCTCTCGGCGAATGGTCCCCAACCTGGCGAAGCCAGCCTTTCCGCAAAGTCCGGCCCCGCAGGGAAGCCGGGAACAAGGTCGGCAAAACAGGGACTCCTCGGGTTAACGGGGGGAATTGTCGCAAGGAAGGGAACTGGTTTATACGATTTTATTAACGGTTTTGCTTTGTGTTAATTCTAAGTAATGGAATCGTGTTCTTTTTCCCGAATTGAAACGCGAGCAATGGTATTGACCAAAATGGTAAAATCAAAACGAGGCCGAAAGGCTTGGAAAGGAGGAGCAATGATGAGACAGTGCCGTTCAATATTGCTTTTGTTTTTGACGGCTCCGCTCGCTGCCTGGGCCTCCTTTTCGATTTCTTTAGGGAGCCTCAGCAGCGGTGGGAGCGGGATCGTGGACGCAGCAGGACGAGCCGTTCGCCCAACGCCCGACGGCGGTTTTGTGGTTGCCGGGTGGATCGCCTTTGGCTCCTCTTCCAATGCGGACGCTTGGGTTTTGAAGTTCGACAGCAGTGGGACCCTTCAGTGGCAAAAGGCTTACGGTGGGAGCGGGAAGGACCGGGCGACCTCCATCGAGCCCACCAGCGACGGCGGGTACATCGTTGGGGGAACCACGGGCTCCTTTGGTACGGTTGCCGATTCCACCGATTACAACCTTTGGGTCTTCAAGCTCGATGGCGCGGGAAACCTCCAGTGGCAGCGCTTTTTTGACCTGCCTCAAGACGTGGATTCCAGCGTGGACCAAATCGTACGGGTGGTGCCTGTCCAGGGGGGATACCTCGTGGCCGGTGAGGCTTGGAACATCGGGGCTGGCAAAGACGACACCCTGCTCATCAAGCTCGACAATGGGGGCAATGTGGTTTGGCAAAGAACCGTTGGTGGCTCCGAATGGGAATCGGCGTGGGACGTGCGGGCCACGACCGACGGCGGTGCCATCGTGGCTGGTCACAGCTGGAGCGTGAATGTTTCTGATTATTGGCTTCTCAAACTCGACGCCTCCGGTGCCCTCCAGTGGCAAAAGGGTTACACGGGGCATTCCGTTCAGGAAGAACATGCTACCAGTGTGGTGCTCACGAACGACGGTGGCTATCTCGTCGTAGGCTGGGAAGACATTGGGGCTATTTGGTACTTGAGTATGCTCAAACTCGCCGCTGACGGTACCCTTGTTTGGCAGAAGAAGTACGAACACTCTGTTGGAAGACTGGTGCCTCGCCACGTGCAGTTCAACTCCATCAGCACAGGGGACATCACCATTGACGGCTACATCGTGGCTGGATGGGTGACGGACACGGTGGGTACGAAGAAAGCGTGGTTAGCGTGGTTCGACACCTCCGGAAACGTGGTTTGGTCGAAGGCGTACAGACCGGGACCCGGCACGAAAGCAGAGTTTTGGTCGGCGGTTCCCTACGCCGACGGCTCCGTGTACGTGGCTGTTGGGAACTACGAGCCGTCGCCCTGGGACCCCAGCCAACTGTGGGTGGTGGGGGTGGACCTCAATGGCAACTTGGGGGCCGGGTGTCTCGTGGAAGATCTTCCTCTTTCGCCAGTGACTTCCTTTCCTAATGCTTACGTCACCACTTTCCCGGAAATCGCCCAGTTCCTCCCCAATGCCACGGACCCACCCACCCTCACCCCGACCGCACTGGTTCCCAGAAACCCTTGCGCCGCCACTACATCGGCCGACATGCAAGCCAACGCTCCCATCGTGCCGCCGTCGTTGGCCCCAGGGGGCAATTACAACCTCTCCTTTTCCTGCACCAACAACGGCCCTGATGCCGCCACCAACGCCAGTTGCAGCGTTGCCGTTTCGGCGGGAGTCGCTTCGGGGGTGAACTGTTCCCCTTCGGTACCAGTGTCGTCTTTGCCCTCTGGGGGAACCATCTCCTGCACGTACACCTTCACCGCTCCCGGCACTCCTGGCGGTGGCGACACTCCGGAAACCGGTATTACCTTCACCGTCACTGCCTCCTCGAGCACCTCGGACCCCAACAGCTCCAACAACACCGCCACCTCCGGCGCCACGCCCGTGCCCATCGTGGACGCCATCAACGACAGCGCCAGCTTCCCCGCCAACACCAGCCAAACCTTCAACCTGGCCGGCAACGACCAGGTGGGGAGCGGGGCGCCTCCTGCCGGCGCGAGCTACACCTTGCAGAGCAGCACCTGCGCCGGTGCCGCCGTAAGTCCGGCAGGGGTGGCGAGTTTCCAGGTCCCCGCGTCCGGGAGCTGCACCCTTCAGTACCGGCTTTGCTACCTCTCCGGGTGCGACACCGCCACCCTTACGGTCACAGCCCAGCAAGTCGAGCCTATCCCCACCTTGCAGGAGTGGGGGATGCTTTCTTTGACGCTCCTCATGGCCGCCACGGCAGTGGTCTTCCTGCGGCGGCGGGCCTTGGCGAGCTGAAGC
>JBAMMG010000008.1:0-12843 GCA_039793905.1 Thermoanaerobaculum sp.
ACCCCGGAAGCCATCAACTTCATGGCCACCCACGCTCGTGGCCTCATTTGCGTGAGCCTCACGGAGGAGCGCTGCAACCAGCTGGACCTGCCGCTCATGGTGGAGCACAACACGTCTCCCCACGGCACGGCGTTTTGTGTTTCGGTGGAAGCTCGGGGCAAGGTTACCACCGGCATTTCCGCTGCCGATCGCGCCGCTACCGTAAAAGCCCTCATTGACCCTGCGACAAAGCCCGAGGATCTCATCCGGCCCGGGCACATGTTCCCCCTGCGGGCCAAACCCGGAGGGGTCTTGAAGCGCGCGGGGCATACCGAAGCCTCAGTTGACCTGGCCCGTATCGCCGGGCTCTACCCTGCGGCCGTCATTTGCGAGATCATGGACGAAGACGGCTCCATGGCGCGCCTCCCGCGCCTGGCGCAGCTCGCTGCCGAGCACGACCTCAAGATCTTGACCGTTCGCGACCTCATCGCCTACCGCATGCGCTCCGAGCGCCTGGTGGAGCTGGTGGCTTCGCCGTTTCTTCCCACGCGGTTCGGGGATTTTCGCGCCTACGCCTTTCGCAGCACCGTCACCGACGAGGAGCACGTGGCCTTGGTCATGGGGGAAATCTCGCCCGAGGAGCCGGTGTTGGTGCGGGTTCATTCCCAGTGCCTGACGGGGGACGTCTTTGGCTCTGCCCGCTGCGACTGCGGGGCTCAGCTGGAGACCGCTCTTGCCCGCATCGCCGCCGAGGGCAAGGGGGTGCTCCTTTACCTCCTTCAAGAGGGGCGCGGCATTGGGCTTTTCAACAAGCTCAAGGCGTACCAACTGCAAGATCAAGGTCTCGATACGGTGGAAGCCAACCACCGTTTGGGTTTCGGAGCGGACCAGCGAAATTACGGGGTCGGGGCGCAAATCCTCAGGGAGCTGGGGGTGAGGAAGATGCGCCTCATGACCAACAACCCCGCCAAGTACGTGGCGCTTTCAGGTTACGGGCTGGAAATCGTGGAGCGGGTACCGCTGGAGGTTCCCCCCAACCCTCACTCCCAGCGCTACCTTAGAGCGAAGAAGGAAAAGCTCGGCCATATCCTCAAGATGGTGTGAACGCGCAGGCTCTTATCATTGCACGGAGGTCTTACCCGAAAACGTCGGCTGGGGCTTTTCCACGCCAATGAGGAACCGTTTTTCGGTGAAAACCTGCCAGAGAGACGCCTGTCCCTTTTCTGCGATTTTTTCTACGAGAAAAGGGTAACGCTTGGGGAAATCGAACGTTTCCGAACGCCACAAGAGCATGTACACCCGCCGGCCTTCCTTTTCGGCTTTTTCCAAAAACCTCTGGAGGTCTAGCTCCCCCATGAGGTCGTAGCGCGCGATGCCGTGATTGGTGTAAAAGTAAACCGCTCCGGAGCACTGCATGGCCATGAGGACGTCTCCTGGGGAGACAACGGCTTCTAAAAGGGCAATACCGTGCTTGTAGCTTTCGTCTCCGGCGGCAATCCTGTGGGGTGCAAGCTGCCGGTCCCAATGAAGGGCAAAGGCCAAAGCGGTCGAGACCGCTGCCCCAGCGAAGATTCGCCGCACCTGGGGCTTCGGTACCCGTTGTTCCAAGAGCTCCCTGAGGCTCATGGCTGCCGAAAGCACCACGGCGGGAAGGGCGGGGAGGATGAAGCGCAAGTACCACCAAGCGTCGTTGGTGTACTTGTAAAAGCCGTAAAAGAGCAGGAACGGCAAAGCCCAGGCTGCCAGCAAAAGCTGGTCTCGGCGGCGAAAGGCTCGAAGACAAGCCAAAATCCAGGCTGGTACCACCATCGGTGAAAACATCCGGGAAAACCAGAGGGCGTAGTGGCCGAAGGTCGGCAAGAAATAGCGGACCTTGAACTCAGAAGCCACGCTTCCGTAGCCGGTTCGCCACGGGGCACCGAATTGAAAGGAGTCGTACCAAGCCAGGGCAGCACTTAAAGGCAAAGCGCCTGTGGCAAACGCCAACCAGGTCCTGGCCGTGGCGGGAAGGGCAAGGGCGAGGGCGGGAAAGAGGAGGACGTCGGTGGGGCGAACGGCAACGGCGAGGGAGAACGAGAAGCCGGCACCAAAAGCCCACCAGGATGCTTTTCTGGCCTCGAGAGCCAAAACCATGGCCAGCGCGCACAGGGTCGCTGCGGGCCCGTCGCTCATGTTCCAGGTGAAAAAGTACAGGCTCAAGGGGTTGGCGGCCAAAAGCGCGGTCGTTGCCCAGGCCCAGGGGCGGGGAAGACCAAAGCGGCGGGCCAACCGGTAGCACGCAACGGCAAAGAGCACCCCGCACGCCACGTTGACCCACTTGGACGCGTGTTCGAGGGTGGGAGCCACGAAGCTCACCGCCACCTGGAGGGCCGGAAGCCCCGGCGGATAGATAGGCACCAGCTCGCTGGCGCCCTCGTGGGGCCGGAAACCCAGGGGGGTAAAGGTCCATGGGTTGGAACCTGCGGTGGCGAAACCCTGGGCTGGCGGGCGAAGGGGCTCCCGTAAGGTGCCAGCTCGCCACAGGCGGGCGATGTTCAGGTAGCCGGAGTTATCGGAGCCGCCGGCAATTCCCCGCGCCCAGCGGGCCAGGAACACCGCGTACGCCGCCAAGAAAACCAAGCCCACCAGTCCTGGCGCGCGGTGCCTCATTCCGGGTTATTGTACGTGGGAAGGCCAGGGAGGCGTTGGGCCCTCGGCTAGGGCGGAGGAAGACATCGGCGTCTTCGGTGGCGCGGAGAAATCCGTGGATGTTGAGGGCGGCGCCGCCAATGGGGACGTACTCAACGCCCTCCCGTTGGAAAGCCGCCAGCACAGCAAGTAGCTCGTCGAGCTCCATGCAGGGCCATCATCGCGCTCCCTGAGCGAGCAAAGGAAAACCCCGGGGGGATGCCACGACGCCAGCGACGTCAGCCGGTGCACGAAGCCTCGCCGCGGAAAGCCTTCAGGCCCTCGTGGATAAGGAACGGCAACATTCCCAGGGCGGCCACAGGGTCCGCCCACCACCAACCGAAGGCCGAATTGAGGGCGAGGCCGGAAAGGGTAATGAGGGAAAGCCACCAGCAAGCCGTGGTTTGAAAGGCATCGGCCTCCAAAGCACGGCTGGCGAGGCTCTCAGCGGCCCGGAGCTTGGCCCTGGCGAGCCAAAGCATGACGGCTATCGACACCACCGTGAGCACGATGCCTACCAAACTCGCTTCCGGTTGGCGGCGAGTGAGCAACGCGTGGGCGGCGTTGCCACCCACGTAGGCCGCAAGCACGAACAAGCTTGCCCCCACGAGCCTGTGGGCTCGGCGGTCGAGCCGCTCCAGGTCCTCACGTTCGCCGAACTTTCGCTCCGCCCACAGGCGCCAAATGAGGATGGCTCCCGAGGTGCTTTCCACGAAGCTATCGAAGCCAAAGCCGGCAAGGACGATGCTCCCGGCGGCCCAAGCGGCGACGAGAGCGATGAACCCCTCCAGGATGTTCCACCCGACGGTGAGAAACTCGAGACGCAGGGCGCGGGCAAGCCAACGCCCGCGCCCCTCATCCTTGTCCACGACGGAAGCTGGAAGCTCGAACCCCCTCCCGAGGCCGCCGTTCATTCAAGAGGCGCTTTCGGTACCTCCTGTTGCTCCCCCGGCAGCTTGTCGAGGACCTTTTCGGGCTGGGCGAGGAACTGCTTTTGGCACTCTGGGGAGCAGGACCTGACGGTGCGGCCTTTGAAGTGGGTCACCTGGCCCTCGCCTTTGGCCAGGGGTTTGCCGCAAACGGCACAGGCCTTTTGCACGCTTTCCAGCTCTACCCCCTCCGCCTCGAACTTGGCAAAGTACTTTTCCGGGTTCTTGCGAAACTCGGCGGGGCAGCGAGGGCAGCAGAAGTAAATGCGCTGCCCTTGGTAGTCGAGGTAGACGTTCTTGTCGATGGGCTTCCCGGAAACCGGGCAACTTTGCTGGGGCTTGAACGCCTCGGGTTCAGCTGCCCACCCCAAGGTAACGGCAAAAAGCAAAGCCACAACAGCTACAACCATGTTTCTCGTAACTTCCTCCTTTCGGTCTTACCATGCCACCCACGGCAGCACGGTTACAGATTTGTGGCAACCGAAGCAAAGGAAGACGTATTCCCCCGTGGCCACGCTTAGACCACCACATGCCGCAGGCGAAGGGCGTTGGCCACCACCGAGACCGAGGAAAAGCTCATGGCGGCGGCGGCAATCATGGGGCTCAGAAGCAAGCCAAAGAACGGGTAGAGAACGCCGGCCGCAACGGGCACGCCCAGGGAGTTGTAGGCAAACGCCCAAAACAGGTTTTGCTTGATGTTGCGCATGGTGGCGCGGGAGAGGCGCCTTGCCCGCACGATCCCCCTCAGGTCGCCCTTGACCAGCGTCACCGCAGCGGATTCCATGGCAATGTCGGTTCCCGTGCCCATGGCGATCCCCACGTGGGCCTGGGCCAGCGCCGGGGCGTCGTTGATCCCGTCGCCGGCCATGGCCACGATTCGGCCCTCGGCCTGGAGACGCTTCACCACCTCGGCTTTCTGGTGGGGCAGCACCTCGGCAATAACCTCGTCCATGCCGAGCTTGCGAGCCACAGCCTCGGCGGTGGTACGGCTGTCGCCGGTGAGCATGACCACCCGCAGCCCCTCGCGATGGAGCCCGGCGATCGCCTCTGGAGTGGAGGCCTTGATGGCGTCGGCCACGGCCAGCACGCCTTGCAGCTTGCCGTCCACGGCCACGAGCATGGCGGTTTGCCCTTCCTGCCCCATGGCCTCGGCGGCTGCGGTAAGCGGCGCCGGATCCGCACCCACCTGCTCCATGAGGGCCACGTTGCCCACCGCCACCTGGTGGCCGGCCACCCGGCCCACCACGCCCTTGCCGGGGACCGACTCGAACGTTTCCGGCTCCACGAGCTTCAGCCCTTGTTTCAACGCGGCGTCAACGATGGCTTCGGCCAGCGGGTGCTCGCTGCCCCGCTCGAGGCTGGCGACGAGGCGGAGCAACTCGTCCTGGCCGAGCTCACCCACGGTACGGAGCGCCTGGAGGGTCGGTCGGCCCTCGGTCAGGGTGCCGGTCTTGTCCACCACCAGCGTGTCCACCTGGCCCATGACCTCGATGGCCTCGGCGTTTCGAAACAGCACGCCTACGGTGGCCCCCTTGCCCATGGCCACCATGATGGACATGGGGGTGGCGAGCCCGAGGGCACAGGGGCAGGCGATGATGAGAACCGCCACGGCGTTGATGAGGGCGTGGGCCATCCGCGGCTCGGGCCCCGCCAAGGCCCAGACGACGAAGGTGACAAAGGCGATAGCCACCACCGCCGGCACGAAAAGGCCGGCCACCCGGTCCGCTAGTTTCTGGATGGGAGCGCGCGACCGCTGGGCCTCGGCCACCATCTTCACGATCTGGGACAGGAGGGTGTCCGCGCCCACCTTTTCGGCGCGGATCACGAGCGTCCCGGTGCGGTTGAGGGTGGCCCCGATCACCCGGTCGCCGGGTTTCTTGGCCACGGGAATGGGCTCGCCCGTGAGCATGGACTCGTCCACCGAGCTCGCCCCCTCGAGCACGGTGCCGTCCACGGGGATTTTCTCGCCCGGGCGAACCCGCAGCCGGTCGCCGACCTTGACCTCTTCCAAGGGGACGTCCCGCTCGTGGCCGTCGTCGTCGAGCCGGCGCGCGGTTTTGGGGGCGAGCCCCAAAAGCGCCCGAATGGCTGCCCCCGTACGGCTGCGGGCTTTCAGCTCCAAGACTTGGCCCAAGAGAACCAGGGTGACGATGGCAGCTGCGGCCTCGAAGTAGACCGCCACGTTGCCGTTGGCATCGCGGAACGAGGCCGGGAAGACCCCCGGCACGATGGCTGCCACCACGCTGTAGGCGTAGGCTACGAAGACGCCGAGGCCGATGAGGGTGAACATGTTGAGGGAGCGGTTGACGATGGACCGAAGGGCGCGAACGAAAAACGGCCACCCGCCCCACAGCACCACCGGGGTGGCGAGGAGGAGCGCGAAAAGCGTGAGAGCACGGCGGCTCAACCCCAACCTCGCGAACCCTGGGATGAGCTCGCCCATGGCCATGGCGAGCACGGGAACCGTGAGGGCCAAACTGACCCAGAACCGCCGCCGCATGTGGGCGAGCTCCGCGCTCTCCTCCTCGACAGCTACCGTTCGGGGTTCCAGCGCCATCCCGCAAAGGGGGCAGCTTCCGGGTCCATCCTGAAGGATCTCGGGGTGCATGGGGCAGGTGTACTCGACCTTTCCGGCCGGCACCACGGGTTGGAAGGGCTCCAGCGCCATGCCGCACTTGGGGCAGGGTCCAGGGTGCGGCTCCCGCACCTCAGGGTCCATGGGGCAGGTGTAGACCTGGCTTTCCCTCGGGGCTTTCCCGGGCTGGTCGGTGGAGGGGGGCGGAACCTGCGCCCTCGGAGAAGCGGGGGTAGCCCGTTGCGGGGTTGGCTGCAAAAGGTACTTTTGAGGATCCCTTGCGAACTTCTCGAGGCAATGGGGGCAACAGAAAAAGTAGGTCGTCCCTTCGTACTCGAAACGGTGGGGTGTCCTTTGGGGGTCCACGGCCATCCCGCACACTGGGTCGAGGGCTCGCGGCTGAACGGTGGGCAGCATGGTTTTGTGTTTTTTGTGCATGACTACCTCCTCGAGGCGAGGCTTTTGAGCTCGGTTCGCAGCTTCCAAAGCTTGTAGATCGCCGGATAAACCAAAAGCTCCAAAAGGAAAGACGTCACCAAACCACCGATCATGGGTGCGGCGATACGTTTCATGACGTCGGCACCGGCGGACTGCGACCACATGATGGGCAAAAGCCCCGAGAAAGCCGCCACCACGGTCATGAGCTTGGGTCGGAGGCGCTTCACGGCCCCGTGGACGATGGCCTCGTCAACACCTGAGGCATCGGTGATCAGGCCCTTGCGCCGAAACTCCTCCCAGGAAAGGTCCAAAAAGAGGAGCATGAAAACTCCCGTTTCGGCGTCGAGGCCCAACAGCGCAATCATCCCCACCCAGGCGGCAATGGAAACGTTGTAGTCCAGGAAGTGGAAAAGCCAAATGGCGCCGACGGCGGAGAAGGGCACGGCCAGCATCACGACCAGCGCTTTGAAAGGCGAGCGGGTGTTGGCGTACAGGAGCACGAAGATCAGCACCAGCGTGATCGGCACCACCAGCTTGAGTCTTTCCCGCACCCGCAACATGTTTTCGTACTGCCCCGACCACTGGAGCACGTACCCAGGTTTGAGGGCGAGCTTTTCCCTGACAGCCCCTTTCGCCTCCTCCACGTAGGAACCCACGTCGCGTCCGGCAATGTCCACGTACACGTAGCCAGCCAAAAAACCGTTTTCATCGCGGATCATGGCTGGTCCCTGCACCAGCTCGATGGTGGCTAGTTGTCCCAGGGGAACCTGAGCGCCCCTCGGGGTTGCGACCAGCACTCGGCGCAGACGGTCCACATCGTCCCGGAGCTCCCGAGGGTAACGCAGGTTCACGGGAAATCGCTGGCGGCCTTCCACGGTGGTGGTGATGTTTTCGCCACCGATGGCTGACACGATCACCATGTGCACGTCTTCGATGGAAAGCCCGTAGCGGGCGAGGAGTTCGCGATGGGGCACAAGATCCAAAAAGTACCCCCCGCTCACGCGCTCAGCATAGACACTGCGCGTTCCGGAAATGCCCCGCAAGATGCCTTCCAACTGGGTTCCAATGCGTTCGATTTCTTTCAGGTCGGCGCCGAAGATCTTGATGCCTATGGGGGTTCGTACACCGGTGGAAAGCATGTCAATGCGAGCCTTGATGGGCATGGTCCAGGCGTTGGTGACGCCGGCAAACCGCATGGCACGGTCCATCTCGTCAATGAGCTCTTCGTAGCTTATGCGGTCCGGCCACAAGGGGCGGAAAAAGGAGGCGAGCCACTGGGGTGCCCAGGAGGAGTACCAGCGTGGTTTCTTGCGCCATTGGCTTTCCGGCTTCAAAATGATCGTTGTTTCCATCATGGAAAACGGCGCTGGATCGGTGGCCGTTTCGGCACGTCCTGCTTTGCCAAACACCCTCTCCACTTCGGGGAAAGATTTGAGGATGCGGTCCTGCTCCTCGAGGAGCCTCTGGGCTTCCGTCACGGAAATCCCTGGCAAGGTCGTGGGCATGTAGAGGATCGAGCCTTCAGCCAAGGGGGGCATGAACTCCCGGCCCAGGCGGAAATACGCCGGCAGGCTGGCAACGACCAAGAGAAAGGCAGCGAAAATGATCTTTTTGGGATGGCGAAGAACGAAACGGCAGACCGGCTCGTAAAGCTTCAAAAGAACGCGGCTGATGGGGTGCTTTTCCTCCGCATAGTAGGTGCCAACGAACATGTGGGTGGCGAGTTTGGCCAGCAAACGCGGACGGAAGGAAAACGGCTCGATGCGGGCGAAGAGCATGCGCATAGCGGGGTCGAGGGTCACGGCGAGAACGGACGCCAGTGCCATGGCCAGGTTTTTGGAGTAAGCCAGCGGTTTGAAGAGGCGCCCTTCCTGTTCCACCAGGGCGAAAATGGGAATGAACGACACGGCAATGACGAGAAGCGAAAAGAATACCGAAGGACCCACCTCCTGCAGCGCCGAAAGCCGAACCTGGTGGAAATCCCCTGGGCGTCCTTCCTCCATCCAGCGGTGGATCTTGTTGTAGGCGTTTTCCACCTCGACGATGGCCCCATCCACCAAGACACCGATGGAAATGGCTATGCCGGCCAGGGACATGATGTTCACCGTGACGCCCATCCAGTAAAGGGGGATGAAAGCCAGCAGCACCGAAATGGGAATGGTGAAGATGGGCACGAGAGCGGAGGGGATGTGCCAAAGGAAAACAAGGATGACGATGGCCACGATGATCATTTCGATGGTAAGCTCGTGCTTGAGGGTGGCTATGGCCCGCTGGATGAGGTCGGAACGGTCGTAGGTGGTCACCACTTCCACCCCTTCGGGCAGCGAAGGCTCGAGCTCCTCCAGCTTGGCTTTGACCAGGTTGATGACGTTGAGGGCGTTGTCCCCGTGGCGCATGACCACGATGCCGCCCACGTGATCCCCCAAACCGTCCAAATCAGCTACGCCGCGACGGATTTCTGGGCCCAGCTCCACCCGGCCCACATCCGCTAGGCGCACGGGCACCCCTTGGGGTGTGGTCTTGAGGACGATGCTTTCGAAGTCGGCAATGCTGCGGGCGTAGCCTTTCCCGCGAACCATGTACTCGGCCCCGGCGAACTCCAAAAGCCTTCCCCCCACCTCGTTGTTGGCCCTGCGAACAGCTTCCACCACGTCGCGCAAGGGTAGGCCAAAGGCGGCAAGGCGGTTGGGGTCCACGGTGATCTGGTACTGCTTCACGAAGCCGCCAATGGAAGCCACTTCCGCCACGCCGGGAACCGACTGCAGGGCGTACCGTAAGGTCCAATCCTGGAAGGCGCGGAGCTCTTCCAAGCTGTGTTTGCCCGAGTGGTCCACCAAGGCGTACTGGAAAACCCAGCCCACGCCAGTGGCGTCGGGCCCCAGCTCGGTGCGGACCCCGGCCGGCAGCTGGGGCTGGATCTTCGACAGGTACTCCAACACCCGGGAGCGAGCCCAATAGAGGTCCGTGCCGTCCTGGAAAATCACGTACACGTAAGAAAAACCGAAGTCGGAGTAGCCGCGAATAGCCTTGACTTTGGGGGCACCCAAAAGGGCGGTGACGATGGGGTAAGTAACCTGGTCCTCGATGATGTCGGGAGAGCGGTCCCAGCGGGAAAACACGATCACTTGCGTATCGGAAAGATCGGGAAGGGCGTCCAGGCGAATGCGCTCGAGGGTTTGCCAGGCAAAAACGCAGGCGGCGGCCACCGCCAAAAGCACCAAAACCCGGTTTTCGGCGGAAAACTTAATGAGGCGCTTGATCATGGCTTTTCTCCTGTGGCGCGGAAAGAGCGGCGCGTAGCCGCGATTCAGAATCGAGGAGGAACGTGCCTTTGGCCACGACCCTTTCGCCGGCAGCAAGGCCCTGGGTCACCAGCGCTTGGCCGCCCGCTCGCCGAGCCACCGTGATTTCCCGAGGCACGAAGAAGCCCGGCTGTGCCTCCACAAACGCAATTTGCCTGGTGCCGGTATCCATGACCGCTGAGTCCGGGACGATCACGCCGCTTTTGGGTTCGGGCATCACCTCCACGTTGGCGTACATGTCGGGCTTGAGCTCGCCGCCTGGGTTGGCCAACTCAACGCGCACCCGAACCGTGCGGCTTTCCGGGTTGACAATGGGGTCAATGTAGGTGATGGGCCCCGTAAAAACCGTGCCAGGGCGGTAGGGGAGCGTCACCCGGGTGGGGATACCCACCTCGAGCATGGCTGCCTCTTGCTCGTAAAAATCCGCTTCTACCCAAAGGCGTGACAAATCCACCACCATATACAGCTCCATGCCGGGCTCCACCTTTTGACCGGCGAAGGTGCCCTTGGCGAGAACGTAGCCGGCAGTGGGAGCACAGAGGATAACGGTACGCGACGGAGTTTTCGTGGCATCCAGGCGGGCTAGAAAGTCTTGGGGCACGTCCAAGAGCACGAGCCGCTGAGCGGTCGCCGTCGCCAGCTCATGGGCAGCCTTTTTGGCTTCCTTTGACGCCGATGCGGCGAGCTGCTCGGAAAGCGCCTTGGCCCGCAGGTATTCCTCTTGGCTCGCCAAAAGTTCGGGGGAGTAAATTTCCAAAAGCGGCTCTCCCTTTTTCACGTACTGGCCGGTAAAGTTGACGAAGAGCCTTTCGATCCAGCCCGAAACCTTGGTGTGAACGTGGGTGACCAGGCGCTCGTCGGGAACCACGGTCCCCACGGCGCGGATGGCTTCCCCTAGCGTTCCTGTGACGGCTACAACGGTTTGAATTCCGGAACGGGCAATGCCTGCGGCTTCCATGGAGACCGGTGCGTAACCCTCCACCTTCGGTCCCGGCGCAGGCTGGACTTCGTCGGCGTAAACGGGCACGTAGTCCATACCCATGGAATCCTTCATGGGTACGGGTGAGGTGATGGTGGGGTCCATGGGGTTGCGGTAGTCAAGGATTTTCCTTTCAGCACCCGGAACCGGCGAGGTCTTCGGGGTTTCCGGCTCTGCCGTCGCCTTGGGCACCAACTTCATGCCGCACTTGGGGCAACGGCCAGGCTTTTCCGAGACGACCTCCGGATGCATGGGGCAAACGTAGCTGGGGACCGTGGTGGGGGCGGTTTTTTCCTCGATGGGAACCAAGCGCATGCCGCAAATGGGACAGTCGCCGGGTTTGTCGGTCACGTAGGTGGGGTGCATCGGGCAGTGGTAACGCACCCCCGTGGCTTGTTGGCCACCACAGGCAACGAGAAGCAACAACCCGACGAAAACGAGGGCCCAAACGGCCCGAACAAGGGTTTTCATGACGCACCTCCTGTATCCCCGAGAAGCGAGCGTATCCGCGCCCACGCCGCAAAGGCTTGGGCTTGGCGCTGAGCCAAGCCCACCTGCGCTTCCAGCCACCAGTAAAAGTCCTCGATGACCGTGGAAAAATCCACCTGGCCTGTGAGAAAAAGGGCGCGCGCTGCGTCCAACGCCGCCGCGGCCAAGGGGAGGATCTCCTGTTGGTAGCGGGCCTCTTGTTCCTGGGCGTTGCGCCACGCCGCTTGGCTTCCTTCGATTTCCTCTCGCACCGCGGCCCGCGCTGCTTCGAGAGCGGCTTGGGTGGCGGCAAGCCGCAACTGAGCGGCAGAAAGTTGCGGTTCTTGCTTTCGTTCGCGCCAAAAAGGCCATTCCAGGCCGATCCCTAAAGTTGCCACCGCGCCGAAGCCACCGCGGCTGCCGAGGCCGGCCGTGGCAAACACGTTGGGCTTGAGCTCGCTTTTGGCCACATCCACGTCTCGGGCGGCGGCGGCCAGCTCGGCTTTCAGAAGTTGCACCTCCGGAGCTTGTTCCAGCGCCCGGTCCGGCCAGTCTTCCGGAAGCGGCGGGAAGGGAGGCAAAGCCCGTACGGAAGGGAAGGGGCTGTTCAAGGGCCGGTTACAGAGACGGTTGAGCGTGGCTGCGGTTTCCGCCCGTTTCCGGAGCAGGTCGGTTTTTCGTTCCGCAAGCCGTGTCTTTACGAGCACAGCCTTCACCGCTGCTTCCTGGCTGGTGAAGCCTGCGGCATAACGGGCTCGAGCTGTTTCTTGGAGCACCTGGAGCAGGTTCGTGGCTTGTTCCAACTTTTCGAGCTCGGCGTCCACAGCGAAAAGCTCGGCGTAGGTTTCGCGAATCGCCGCCACCACTCGAGCTTGCAGTTTGGCTAGGGCGGCGGCGCGCACGCCGGTTTCCGCCTGGGCCTTTTGTATTCGGGATGCCAGCTTTCCTGGGTAGCGGAGGTCCTGCCGTACGGTTACCCCCAACATGGACATTTCTTCCTTGCCTACGGTCAAGCGGGGAAAGCGGGCATCGGTGAGCATCAACTCCACCATCGGGTCGGGCAGGGTACCGGCGGGTACCTCGTTGACCCGCGCTTCGGCTAGCCGCAGGCGCAGTTCCTCCACGCTGGGATTGGCCGCCAGCGCCTCTTGCACCAGCTCGTCCACCGTCGGTGCCGGCTGCGCCCAAAGTCGCCAAGGGAGCAGCAGGACAAGGACTTGCCATTCCTTTCGAATATGACCTCCAAAGGCAAATACACTGCAAGTGAAGCGCAAGCCAAGCGGAGTTGCAAGAAAGGCGTGGAAAATCCTAACAGCGGAACGTGTGGGTGACGATGTAGAGGGCAGGAGCTAGGCGGGGATCCTGGGCCGAAGGGTAAGGCACGAAAGGCTCCGAGGCCAAAGCTTCCCGCCCTTGCCGTGGGAGTGCGGCTTGTGGTGCCGGCAGGGCCACGGTCGCTGCGGTGGGCTCCGAGGGTTCGGGCTCTTGGGGGCGGGCAGTGCAAGG
>JBAMMG010000009.1:0-12558 GCA_039793905.1 Thermoanaerobaculum sp.
CGGTCGCTGCGGTGGGCTCCGAGGGTTCGGGCTCTTGGGGGCGGGCAGTGCAAGGACAGGACGGTGCACCCCCGCAGCAGCAGGAAGCTTCCGGGCACTTAGGAAAAGCCGGCAGACTTTCCAGCTGCGGCGTGACAAGACCCAAAAGCAGGGCAAAGATCGCGAGTCCCCGCACGTTCTCTTCTTTGCCGTAGCCCCCAATGGGGTTACAACCTGCAGCGATGGGTTAAAAGACAGGAAGCGCTGGCCCTTCCCCTTGACAAGCATGGCGGGGTGACGGAACCTAACGGTGAGAACTCTTGAGGAGGTGGCTATGCGAGCGTTCCTCATCTTTACCGGCTCCGGGCCCATCCTGGTACTGACCACGTTCCCTGCGGTGACCGATCCGAGGCTCGTGGAGAAACTCAGGGCCAAGGGGATCCGCAAGTTTCTGGCCTACGAGGTGCCCCTCGAGCGCACCCGCGAGCTTTACGGTACCCCGTTCGAGGTCGTAGCTGCCGATCTCGTTGGCAGGGAGGACGTCCGCGTCTTGGATTTCAACGGCCATCACATCTTTGCCAACTTCAGCTTGAAGGAGCTGGGGGAGGTCATTCACTACGAGGAACCAGAAGCAAGCGGGAGCCGCTCGGCTTGAGCTCGAGGCCGACCTGGGCGAAGAGCCGGGGTAGGGGCGAAAGGGGCAAACCCACCACCGCTTGAACGTTGCCTTCCACGCGCTCGACAAAAACTGCTCCCTGACCCTGAAGGGCGTAGGCGCCGGCCTTGTCCTGCCATTCGCAGCCGGCCAGGTACCAATCGAGCAGCGCCAAGGGAAACGGGGTGAAGGTGACGCGTGCCACCTCCAGTGCGGAGGCGGTCCGCTCCTGGAAACGAACGGTTACGCCCGTGGCCACCAGGTGGGTTCGCCCGCGCAAGGAGGTGAGCATCCGTCTGGCGTCGCAAGCGTCCCGGGGTTTGCCCAGAAGCTCTCCGTCGAAGAGGACCGCGGTGTCACCCGCCAGGACCGGCAGGCCGGGGTGCTGGGCGCTAGCTGCCACTGCCTTTGCCTGAGCCAAGCGCAGCGGTACCGACAAGGGCGGCTCTCCGGGGAGAGGTGTCTCGTCTACGTCAAGGGGTGCTGGGATGACCGTAAGGCCCAGGCGCTTGACCAGCTCCTGGCGGCGGGGGGAAGCGGAAGCAACAACGAGGGGCAGCTCTTGGCTCACGGTGACGGCACGATTTTGCGTACGACCACCACCGACCGCTGGCAGTCCACCACTTCCACCTCGGTTCCAGCGGGAATGGGTTCGTCGCTCTCGCTTTGAGCCGCCAGCACCGTGGAAGCGCCCCCGCCCTCGAGGCGAACCTGACCGTAGCCGCCCGGGGGGATGTCCCGCAGGACGGTGGCTTTTTGCTGGAGCACCGAAGGGGCACAAGGTAGGCGGAAAACCCACCGGCCCACGAGCCAGCAGAGGAGGCTTGCCGCAAGGGCGCTGATGATCACCGTCGGCCACGGGGTGCGCCCCCAGGCCACCAGGACCAGGCCGGCTCCTCCGAAAGCGGCCAGGGCGACTCCCAAGCGGGCAATGGACACCTGCCGGCGGTGGCGCGCCAGCTCGGCCCGGGGAAGCGCCAGCGGCGCGCTGACGTGAAGGGTTTCCAGGACTCCAAAAATGGCTACAAGGATGAGACCTACCAGGAGGCTAGCGAGGTAAAAGAACCCCCACGTCACTCCACCAGTCTAGCAGAGGGCGGGCCGATTTTATTGCGGTTTGCATCGGGCGGGAGCATGGTCTGGGTGCGCGGGCATCGCACCGTGCGCGCGCCGGCGCCGTGGGGGCGGCGAGCCGCGAGCTTTGAGGCTATCGAAGGAAGCAGCAACGCCGGAAACGCCTTGCCTCGGGGGAGTCACTCAGAAGCCGGGCTACCCTTTGGCTCTCCAGCGCCCATAGGCACGATAGGGGTGGGGACGCCGTGGCGATCCACGTTGACGTAGGTAATGACCGCTTCCGTGACTCGGCGCTCCTTGCCGATGGCACCCGGGGGGGCGGCCTCTACCGTGACTTTGACGGTAATGGAGGTCCTGCCGATGCGCACCAACTCCCCATAAAAGGAAACCAGGTCGCCTACGTATACTGGAGCGTGGAACACGACCTTGTCCATGGCCACCGTGACCACCCTGGTGGCGCCGTGTTGGTGGGCCACCACAGCTCCCGCTTGGTCAATGTACGCGAGGATGACGCCCCCGAAGATCGTCCCGTGGGGGTTGGTGTCCCGGGGCAGCAACGTGACGCGAATCGCCGGCTCTCGTCCGCCCATGGTGGACACTTTAGCAGCATGCAGCGCTGTGGTAGCGTTGGCAGGGGACCACGAGGGGGTGCTATGAGGCGCTTGATGGTTTTCCTGGCCTTTGCTTTCGCCTACCCGCTGGCGGCGCAGCCGGCCGACACCGTGCTTTTGGACGTGTTCCGCACCCAGCTGGAGCTGGAGAAGCGCTTGATTTCGGCCGAGCTTTCGCAGCTGGAGCGGGGGCAAGAGGAGTTGCGGCTGGCTTGTGATCGCATGCTGCGCCTTGCCGACGATCTCCTCCGAGCCCAGCGGGACGGCGAGGACGCCGCCACGCTTTCCTCCCGCTCGGCGGACTTGCGCCGGGCGGAAGCGGAGGTGGCGGCCTTGATCGCCGGGTCGCAGCAGCTCCGAGCGACGGTGGTGGCCCGGAGGGCCGTCATCGAGCAGCTGGCGGCCGAGGTCAAGCGCTTGGAGGAAAGCCTCCAAGCCACCGGGGACGAACTTTCCGGCAGATGGCAGGTCGCCATCGAGCCTGGAGGGCTTAAGGGTTCCTTCGATTTGCGGCTTTTCGGCACGCTGGTGTCCGGCGTTTACGACCTTGCCGGTGGTTGGAAAGGCTCGCTCCGCGGCACCCTCGTGGGCAACGTGGTGCGGCTCGAGCGCATTGACTCGCAGTTGGGGTTCGTAGCGGTTTATACTGGCCGCCTGGAGGTCCGGGGCGGGGAGCGCCGAATCGAGGGGACGTGGCAAGCCACGAACCTCGCCGCGGGCCTTCCCAGCGCCGGGACCTGGGTGGCGCAGCGAGAGGCAAAGAAGTGAGTTTCAACCACGGCCGAGAGGGGGACGGATGAACGGGCAACTGGTCAAAGGGGTACTGGCGGGCGTTTTGGTGGGTTTTTTTGCGGGTTACGTGGTGGGGGAGCGGCAGGGTCGGCCGAAAGCCGCGGATCCCCACGCTGGGGTCCCGGGGGCGCCGCCCCTTTCGGGCCAGCCGTCGCAGCCGCCCCAAGGGGGCCGCACGGCTGCGACCGCCAACCCGCAACTTTTGGAGCAGCTTCGGGCCGTCGAGCAGCTCTTGGAAAAAGATCCCAAGAATTACGAGCATCTCGTGCAGGCCGGAAACCTCCTCTACGACCTCAACAACTTCCTTCGCGCCATCGAGTACTACGAGCGGGCGCGGACGATCCGGGACGATTCTCCAGACGTTTTGACCGACCTTGGGGTTTGCTACCGCGAAACCGGGAACTACCAAAAGGCCCTCGAGCTTTTCGACAGGGCGGCAGACCTCAAGCCCGGCCATTGGCAGTCGCGCTACAACGCCGTGGTGGTGCGGCTTTTCGATCTCAACGACGCGGCTGGGGCCAAGGAGGAGCTTTCTAAGCTCAAGGCCCTGAACAACCCCCAAGTGCCCGATCTCTCGGGTTTGGAACAGGAGATCGCGCGACGTCTGGCCTCCGCATCCAACTAGCTCTTCTTGTGGTGTTGTACGTGGGCTGGCGGCTCGCGGTGGTTTTGGGCCGCCGCCGGGAAGCGGAACACCGTCGCCTTCTCGCTTCGTTTGCAGGCGAAAAAGGGGTGTGCCAGCGATGCGGGGCTACAAAGCCCGCGGACCAACTCAGGGAAAGGGGCTTCGGTCCATTTCGCCAGCTCGTGTGCGCCGAGGGTTGCGATAAGGAGGGTGGGTGAACCGCGAGGCAATGCTGCGCGCCGCTCTTGTGGCTGGTGGCGAGCGCCTCTACCGCGCCGGCCTGGTGCGGGCAGCGGAGGGCAACCTTTCCGCCCGGCTCGACGAGGCAAGCTTTCTTGTGACGCCAAGAGGGTCACGCAAGGGCTTTCTTCAGGCTTGGGAGCTGATCCGTGCACCATTGACCGGCGACCTGCCCCAGGAGGTGTCCTCCGAGGGGTTCATGCACCAACTCGTGCTGCGGCACCACCCCAGGGTAGGCGCCGTCGTCCACGCTCACCCTCCGGCGGTGCTTTCGACGTTGGCTTCGGGCCGGTCTCTCGATCCGTCGCGGCTTGCGGAAACTGCCAACCTGCGCCTGGCCACGCTCCCGCCCCTTCCCCCCGGAAGCCGGGCACTGGCGGAAGCGGTGGCGGCGGCTTTTGTGGCCGCGGAGGTGGTGCTGCTTTCAGGTCACGGAGCCGTAGCGGTGGGAGCGTCCGTGGCGGAGGCTCTCTTCCGGCTGGAAACCACCGAGCTTTTGGCGGCGGTTTGTGGAGCGGTACCGGTCCATGCCTGAGGCCTCGCTTTTTCCCGACGAAGGCGCCTTTGCCCCAGGGACGCCCCTGGCGGAGCGGATGCGTCCGAGAAGCCTCGACGAGGTCGTGGGCCAGGAGGAGGTGGTGGCGGTTCTCGAGGGGTTTTTGGCGCGAGGGGAGTTGCCTTCCCTGGTATTTTGGGGTCCCCCGGGGTGCGGAAAGACCACCATCGCTCGCCTTTTGGCAGCCCGCGTCAAGGCGCAATTCGTTACCTTTTCGGCCGTGCTTTCTGGGGTCAAGGAAGCTAAGGCAGTCATGGACGAGGCGAAGAAGCTGCGGCAGACCACGGGCCGAAAGACGGTACTTTTCGTGGACGAGGTCCACCGTTTCAACAAAGCCCAACAGGACGCCTTTCTGCCTTTTTTGGAAACTGGCGACATCGTGCTGGTTGGCGCTACTACTGAAAATCCCTCGTTTGAGCTCAACCGAGCCCTTTTGTCCAGGGTCAAGGTTTACGTCCTCAAGCCGCTGTCCGACCCAGCTGTTGCCGGATTGTTGCGCAAGGCCTTGAGCGATGGCGAGCGGGGTCTGGGCCACCTGGAGCTGGACGTGGACGATGGGGCCCTGGCCCGCATTGGCTCCCTTGCCGCCGGCGACGCCCGGGTGGCGTACACGCTTTTGGAGCTGGCGGCGGAGTTGGCTGGACCCCGTGGGCGGGTAACCCCGGAATTGGTGGAAAAGGTCGCCCAAAGGCGACTTGCCCTTTACGACAAGGAAGGTGAGGAGCACTACAACCTCATTTCCGCCCTCCATAAGTCCATCCGCAACTCCGATCCCGACGCTGCCCTTTACTGGCTGGCTCGCATGCTCGAAGGTGGGGCGGACCCTCGGTTCATTGCCAGGCGCCTGCTGAGGGTGGCTAGCGAAGACGTGGGCTTGGCCGATCCCAGAGCCTTGGAGCAAGCCGCTGCTGCGGCGGCAGCGGTGGAGCACGTGGGTCTGCCCGAGTGCGACCTGGCCCTGGCCCAGGCAGCCGTTTACCTGGCCTTGGCCCCCAAATCCAACGCCTTGTACGTGGGGTTGAACAAAGCCCGGGAAGCGGTCCGCGAACAGCCCCCTTACCCGGTGCCGCTGCACCTCCGCAACCCGGTCACGGCGCTCATGGCGAGTCTCGGCTACGGCCACGGGTACGTGTACGCTCATGACACGGTAGAAAAGGTGGCGGCCATGAGCTGCTTGCCACCGGAGCTGGAGGGGGCAAGCTTCTACCAGCCGACCACCGAGGGTTTCGAGCAGCGCATTCGCGAGCGTCTTGCCGACATTGCTCGCCGCAAGGAAAAGCAACGTGGCGGCAAAAGCTGAGTTCCCCCCCGAGTTGATAGAAGCCCAGGACCGGAAGCTTCTCGCCCTGTACCGGCAGGCTTGGGACGAGGGAGCAGCCAGGGCAGGGGGCCACCTCACCTGCCGGTTGGGGTGCACTGAGTGCTGCAAGGGGGTTTTCGAGATTTCCGGGCTCGATGCCTGGCGGCTGCGGCGGGGACTTGCCCAGCTTGCCGCCCGGGATCCCGAGAAAGCTCGGGAGGTTGCTGACAGGGCCCGAGAGCAGTGGGCGCTCCTCGCCCCCCACTTCCCCGGCGATCCCCATACCGGCAACCTGGGCCATGACGACCTGGCGACCCATGCGTTTGGTGAGCGTTTCTCCCATGTGCCTTGTCCGGTCCTCGATCCGGCAACCGGGGCGTGCCTGCTTTACGAAACGAGGCCGTTGTCCTGCCGGAGTTTCGGGCTCCCGTGCCGTTTGGGGGAGGAGGTCCTTCCGCCCTGCCGTTTGAACTTCGTGACCGCCACACCGGCGGAGGTTGAGGCAGCCACCGTGGCCTTCGACCCCGAGGACCGGGAAGGGGAGCTCCTCGCCCTTTTGGGGAACCCTCCCGATACGGTGGTGGCCGCAGCCTTAGCCCTGGGGTTTCCTGGTGGGAGCGAGCCTTGGGAATGAAGGGTTTGCTTTTCCTGTTGTCGTTCTCGAAAATGGTGGCGCTTGGGGGGTAAACCGTGAGAAGCGATGACTTCCTCGTAGAACGGTTGGTGACAGCGCTCAAGGCCCACGGTCACTCCATCACGTCCCAAAGGGTGATGATCTTTCGGGCCCTTGCTCGCCGCCGGGACCATCCCACGGCCGAGGCCATTTACGAAGAGCTGCAGCGGGAACAGGCGCCGGACCTTTCCCTGGCCACGGTCTACAAAAACCTCCACCTTTTCGAGGAAATAGGGCTCGCGCGAGCGGTCGCCAGCCCCGACGGCCGCGCCCGCTTCGACGTGCCCGTGACCCCGCACCACCACCTCTTTTGCACCCGCTGCGGGGCCATGGTGGACGTGGACGAGGGCGTGCGCGTGGAGCTCGACCCCCACCTGGAGGAGGAAACGGGCTTCCGGGTCACGGGGCTCGAGCTCGTCCTCGAGGGCGTGTGTGCGTCGTGCCAGGGTACGGAACCCCGTCCGCGGCCATGGCGCCAGGTGCCAGCCAGGGCCAAGGGCTAGCGTAAAGCTTGAGCGATTTTCTTAGCTTCGGCGATGCAGGCGTTGACGGCCACGCCGCGGTAGGCGTTGCCGGTGAGGTGAAGCCCGGGGAAGCGGGATGCGGTTTCCTCGAGCACCGCAAGGCGCCGGAGGTGGCCGAGGGTGTACTGGGGGATGCCCTCCAGGTGGCGGAAGACCCGCACGAGGTCCGGGTCGGGATCGCCTCCGAGCACGGCGTGGAGCTCCCGGCGAACCAAACGCACCAGCTCCTCGTCGCTGAAAGACGCCACCTCGGGCTTTCGTGCTCCCCCTAGAATCGTGCGCAATAAAACCGTCCCCGGCGGGGCTTGGTTGGGGAAGATCGAGTGGCAAAAGAGCGTGCCCAAAATGTGCCTGGGTTCGCCGGAAGGCACCAAAAACCCGAAACCTGACAGGGGGTGAGCAAAGGGCTGGGGGCGCCGATAGGCCGTCATCACCACCACGACCGGCGGCATGGGTATTTCACGAAGGGCCGCCAGTGCTTCGCCAGGAAAGAGGTGGGCGAAAAGCGTGGCGGTTTTTGGAGGAGGGGTTGTAACGGCTAACTGGCGCGCCAGGATCTCTTGCCCCCTTTCGAGGCGTACGCTCCAGCGCGCTTCCTTACCCTCCTGGTACCCCACTGCCGCCACGGGACTGGACAGCTTGAGGTGCGGGCCCAGGGCCGCCACGAGGGCGTCGGTGAGCTCCTGCATGCCGGAGCTGAAGGTCGTGAGGGTCCCCCCTGGACCCGCCGGGCCCCCACCGCCGCGCCGCCGCAAGGACACCATGGCCCAAGTGAGGGAGCCGTACGTGCGCTCCATGTAAGCCATCTTGGGGAAGGTGGCGGGAAGCGAAAGCTCTTTGGCTTTGCCAGCAAAAACTCCGGTGACCATGGCGTCTACCAGGACGTCGGCGGCTTCTCGGCCGATGCGCCGGCGGGCAAAAGCCCATACCGATTCGTCCTCGTCTCGCCCCCGGGGGATGAACGGCTCCGCGAGCACGCGGAGCTTTCCGCGGAGGGACAGCACGTCGGACGCCAAGAATGCAGGCGGCGATAGGGGAACCTTGCGGAGCTTGCCGTTTCGCAGGATGAAGCGGTCGGCGGCAGCGTTGCTGGCTTTTACGAGGTGGTTTTCGAGCTTGAGCAGGCGAACCAGCTCGAGGGTTTCCGGGACGTTGTCCAAAAACCCCTGCGGCCCCCATTCGCAGCAAAAACCCTCGACCCAGTCGGTGCGGATCTTGCCCCCGGCAACCGGGCTTTCTTCCAAAACCAGCACCGATTGGCCCGCCTGCCGGGCAAAAAAACCTAGCGCCAGGCCGGAAACGCCCCCGCCAATGACGATAGTGTCCACGGCTTCATGGCGATGCGTCATACGGTTCGCGAATAGATGGGCTTGCCGGTTTCCCGGCGCAGGTAGGTATCGAAGGGCATGCAAATGTTGCGGATGAAAACGCGCCCCTGGGGTTTGACGGTGATTCCGGCGCTGTCCACGGTGACCAGGCCATCCTCGACGAACGGGGCGAGCTCGGAAAGCTCGCGGGCAAAGTAAACCTCGGGCTCTACGCCGAAGTGCTGCCGCACCCATGAAAATGGCAGGGCAAAGGTGCAGATGAGCTTGCGGATCACCGCTCCCCGCAGCTCGTCTTCGGTCGTCCGCCAAATCCCACGCTCGACCGCGAACCCCCCGACCTTCACGGTACGCTCGTACCGAGCCAGGATCTTTTCGTTTTGCACGTAGGCACCGCCTACGTCCCCAATGGAGGTGAGGCCCACGCCAATGAGGTCGGAGGCGGGCAGCACCGTGTACCCCATGAAGTTGCGGTGCAAGGTGCCGGTGTCCAAGGCCCGGGAAAGCTCGTCGCCGGGCTTGGCGAAATGGTCCATGCCGATGAACCGGTAGCCAGCGGCGAGAAACACTTGGGCAGCGGCAGCAAAGATTTGGAATTTGGCAAACCCTCGGGGTAACGGCATGGCCTCCAGGGCCTTTTGGTGGGGTTTGATCCAGGGAACGTGGGCGTAGGAAAAAACCGCGAGGCGGTCGGGGGAGAGCTCCCGCACCACGGTTTCGGCCGCGGCGGCAAAGCTTTCCGGGGTCTGGTAGGGAAGGCCGTACATGAGGTCGATGTTGACGGAGGAAAACCCCAGCTTCCGCGCCTGGTCCACCAGGGCCTTGGTGAGCTCGAGGCTTTGAATCCGGCGCACCGCCTGCTGGACTTGCGGGTCCAGGTCCTGCAAACCCATGGAAACGCGGTTGAACCCCAAACCCCGCAGGACCTCCAGGTGCTCGGGCGTCGTCACGCAAGGGTCCACCTCCAAGGCGATTTCGGCGTCGGGCAGGAAGGCGAAGTGCTTGGCAACAGCGCGATAAAGCCGGGCGCACTGGTCCGGGGTCAGGTAGGTGGGGGTGCCGCCCCCCCAGTGCATTTGCGAAAGCTGCCGCCTTCCCCCAAGCGCCCGGGCGAGCATCGCGAGCTCCTCCTCAACGGCTTCCAGGTAGGCTTCCTCGGGGCCGCGGTGGGGGGAAATGACGATGTTGCAACCGCAGTAGGTGCAGCGCGCCTCGCAAAAGGGAACGTGGATGTAGAGGGAAAGCGGCTCGTTTTCCCTCTCGGCGGCTTTGGCTAAAGCTTGGCGGTAGTCGCCAGCAGTGAACGCGCTTGTGAACTGCGGTGCCGTAGGGTACGAGGTGTACCGTGGCCCAGGGCGGTCGTACTTGGCGATGAGCTCGGGCGTGATGGCGGCAAAATCCACTTCGGTGGCAAGGTGTTGGGGACGGAGCGGGCGAGCGGTGGCGTTCATGAACCCTCCCGCACGGTGGCAACGAAAGCTTCCACCCCCGAGATGGGTGTTTTGGGCCAAATGCCGTGACCCAAATTGGCGATGTACCCCCGCCGGGGCGCGGTGGCGAGCATGGCTTGGGTTCGCCACCTCACCTCGGCGGGAGTCGCGAAAAGCGCCGCCGGGTCCAAGTTGCCCTGCACGGCTTTGCCGGTGAGCCTTGCGGTGTCCAGCAGGTTTGCCCGCCAGTCTACGCTCACCACCTCCACGGGGAGGCGGGATAGGGCCGGCAGCAGGTGGGAGCCGTTGCCTACGTACAGAATTCGGGGCACTCCCAAACCGTCGAGTTTTTGGAACAGGGCCGCAAGCGCCGGGACGGCCAGCCTCTCGTAGAGCTCCAAGGACAAAACGCCGGCCCAGGAATCGAACACTTGTACCGCTTGCGCCCCGGCCTTGACTTGGTACGCCAGGTAATCCCCCATGGCCTTTCCGAGGGTGAGGAGAAACGCTTCGAGCTTTCCGGGGTACCGGTACGCCGCCTGGCGCGCCTCCGTCCAGTCATTGGAGCCACGTCCCTCGATGAGGTAGCAAGCCAAGGTCCAAGGGGCGCCACAGAAACCCAGGAGGGCCACCTCGCGGGGAAGTTCCTGCCGCACCAGACGCAGCGCTTCCGCCACCGGTGCCAGGGCATCCCAGCTCTCAGGGGGTGAGAGAGAGCTCCAGGCCTCAGGCGTCGCCCAGGAACTCGCAAGGCGAGGCCCTCCCCCCTCGGGGAAGTCCAGCTCTGCGCCCATGGCCGTGAGGGGCACGAGGATGTCGGAAAAGATGATGGCCGCATCGAGGGGGAAGCGGCGCAGGGGCTGAAGGGTTGCCTCGGCAGCCAGTTCCGGCGTCGTACAAAGGGCCAGGAACGAGCCGGCTCGCTCCCGCAACTCCCGGTACTCGGGGAGGTAGCGGCCGGCCTGGCGCATGATCCACACCGGCGGCCGGTCCACCTCTTCCTTTCGGCATGCGGCGAGGAAGCGACTCACCACTGCACCTCCGCCAAAGCCTCCGCGAAAGCCTGAGCCGTGTGGGCCAGGTCGTCGGGGGTGTGAGCCAAAGACAGGAAACCAACCTCGTAAGCCGAGGGGGCCAGGTACACCCCCCGATCCAGGAGCGCGCGGTGCAGGGCACGGTAGCGCTCCGCGGCTTGGGGAGCGATGCTATCAAAGCGCCGTGGGGCCGGGGAGGGGTCCAGGTAAAGCCAGAAGATGGAGCCGAGGCGAACGAAACGCCCGCGGCCGGAAAGGAGAGGGAGCACCCTCGCTTCCAGCTCGCGCCCCAGAGCTTCGAGCTTATCCCAGCCTCCTTCCCGCTCCAGAACCGAAAGCGTGGCCAAACCTGCAGCCATGGCTACGGGGTTCCCGGAGAGGGTCCCCGCTTGGTACACGGGGCCCAAGGGGGCTACGTGCTCCATGATTTCCCGCCGCCCCCCGAAGGCCCCCACGGGCATGCCGCCGCCAATCACCTTGCCAAACGTAGCGAGGTCCGGTGTAATGCCCACAAGCTCGGCGGCGCCGCCTCTGGCCACGCGAAAACCGGAAATGACCTCATCGAAGACCAACAGCGCTCCGGTTTTGCGGCAGTAATCGGCAAGCTTGGCGAGGAACTCCCGCCGCTGGAGGAGCAAGCCGGCGTTGGCGGGGATAGGCTCGATGATGGCGCAGGCAAGCTCGGTCCCGTAGCGGGCGAACGCCTGCTCCAGCGCCTCGTCATCGTCCAAAGGCACCACCACCGTGAGCTCCGCCAAGGCGTGGGGCACGCCGCTGGAGGACGGGGTGCCGAAGGTGGCCAGACCTGACCCGGCCTTTACCAGAAGGGAATCGGAGTGGCCGTGGTAGCACCCCTCAAACTTGAGGATTCGGGACCGCCCCGTAAACCCCCGGGCTAGCCGAATGGCGGACATGACGGCCTCGGTACCCGAGGACACGAAGCGCACCATCTCGCAACCCGGGTAGGCCTTGGTGACCTTTTCGGCCAGCTCAACCTCCGCCGGGCACGGTGCACCGTAGGAAAGCCCTTTTTCCGCTGCGTTCTTGACCGCTTCCACAACTTCCCGATGGGCATGCCCGAGAATCAACGGTCCCCAGGACATGACGTAGTCCACGAAGCTGTTGCCGTCGGCGTCGGTGAAGCGGCTGCCTCGCGCCTCCCGGTAAAAGAGGGGGGTTCCCCCCACGGCGCGAAAGGCCCGCACGGGAGAGTTCACCCCTCCAGGCATGAGCTCGCAGGCGCGGCGGTACAGGGTTTGGGAGGTCTCGGTGCGCATGGCCACCTCACAACCAGCCGTTGGCCAGGACCTCGCGGGCGTGGTAGGTGATGATGATGTCGGCGCCCGCTCGGCGGAACGCGTGGAGGTTTTCCATGATCACCGCGCGCTCGTCAATCCAGCCCCGCTGGGCCGCGGCTTTCACCATGGAGTACTCGCCGGAAACGTTGTAAACCGCCACCGGCTGCACGAAGTTTTCCTTGAGCTCGCGCACCACGTCGAGGTAGGCAAGCCCCGGTTTGACCATGAGAATGTCGGCCCCTTCGGCCACGTCGAGCTCCGCTTCCAGGAGCGCCTCGCGGCGGTTGCGGGCGTCCATCTGGTAGGACTTGCGGTCCCCGAACTGGGGAGCCGAGTGGGCCGCTTCCCGGAACGGGCCGTAGTAGGCCGAGGCGTACTTCACCGAGTAGCTCATGATGGGGGTGTCCACGAACCCTTCCTCGTCCAGGAGCTCGCGAATGGC
>JBAMMG010000010.1:0-62710 GCA_039793905.1 Thermoanaerobaculum sp.
TGTCAAACGACGGGGGCCGCCGAGCCCCGCTTTGCTCGGTTTTCACGGCCTTCTCATGAGCGCCGCTTGACCAAGAGGTCCGCCAGCAAACCCAAAACGAAAATTTCCAGGGCCGAAAGGCTCGTGAGCACCGTCTTGTCCGTGAGGTTGCGCTCGTAAAAGACGTCCCACAAACCAAAAGCCACCGCCAGAGAGCCGAGAAGGAAACACAGCGGGAGGAAGACGCGGAGAGGATCGAAGTAAACCACGGCCCGGATGAGGCTTAAGAGCAGTCGCGCGGTGTCGTAAACGGCGCGAAACTTGGAACGGCCGATGCGCGTGCGGTACTCGACGGGCAGCCAGGCGACCCGCCAGCCATCCAAAAGGGCCGCCACCGTAAGGCTGGTGCTCAGGGAAAAACCGTCGGGAAGGACCCGCAGGATGGGGAGGACGCGGCTGCGGCGAAAAACCCGCATCCCTGAATTGAGGTCAGGAACCCGCTTGCCCAAAAGGGCTTCCGCCAACTTCCTGATGACCCACTTGGCAGGCCGCCGCACCCAAGGGATCTTGGCCCCTGGGGCCACGCGTGCCCCAATGACCTGATCGCGCCCTTCAGCCAAGGCCGAAAGAAGCCCGGGTAAGGCCGCCCCCGGGTACGACCCGTCGGCATCCAGAAGGCACACCACCTCCGCCGTGGTCTCGGCAATCCCCCGCTTGACGGCCCAACCGTACCCCGAGGGCTCCTCCAGGACGATCACCCGTGCCCCGGCCCCTTGGGCTTGGACGGCCGTGCGGTCCGAGGAGGCGTCGTCCACCACCACGACCTCAAAGTCCACAACGCCTTCCATACCCGAAAGCGCAGCGAAGACCTCGCCAACCACACTGGCCACCGCCCCCTCCTCGTTGCGGGCAGGGATGATGACCGCAAGGGAAAGCCACTGCTCGCTCACGGCGTTCCTCCGAGAGGCAACGGGTCCTTGAGCCGATACACCTCCACGGCCCCGTCTTGGAACACCCGCTCCAGCCAAAGCTCGACAAACTCCCGAAGGGTTGCCGCGCCCCTTTGGGTTTGGGGCTCGAAGTAACGCTCCCGGTGGTTGAGGGCCGCCATCCGCTCCGCCTCCCGCCAGTTGACGAGACAGTGGGTAACGCCCATGGCGCGCAAGGACCGCGTCAAGGCTCGGGCGTCGGGCAGGTGGTCGGCCAGCTCCACCAAAAGGGGTGTGTGGAACGGGTCCTCCACCACCACGGTGCGCTCGAAATACATGGACCTCGCCTCGGCCACCAACAGCACCTTTCCGCCGGCATCTACCCGTGAGTTCACGAACTGAGCCGCGCTCCAATAATCCACCGAACGAGCCAACCACTCCTCCCGACCCATTTGCCCCAAAGCCACCCCTACCCGTGCCCAAAACTCCGGGGCCAAGCTGCCCATGGCTCCCCACAAAATGCCCCCGCCAACCAAAACGACTAAGGCCCGCCGAGCGGCCCGGGGGAAGCTCTCGAGCAGACTTTCCCAAAAGGCTCCCATGAGGGCGGCACCCGGCACCAAGGCCCCGAGAAGGTACCGAGGCAAATCGAAGACCAACCCCCAAGCCACCACCCCTGAGAGGAAACCCGCGAGCAAAAGAAGCTTTTTCCCATCCCGGAACCGCCAAACCCACAGCAAAGTTGCAGGGAGCAACGCCAGGTAGACTGGGCCCACGACCCCCGCGGCACCTCGGGGATCGAAGGTCCCTAAGAACAAGCCCGCCAAAACCTTCCGCCCCACCTTGGCGAGGGTTTCCCAAACCCCGGAAACCTCCCCCCCTGCCAAGAGGTTACCGCCGCCAACGGGCGAACCAGAAAAAACCGGATGCAAGGGGTTCCCAGTCAAAACCACGTTGCGCCCTAGCCAAGGTCCCAGGCTCAAGAACACCCCAAAGGCAAAAAGGGCCGCCCGGAAAAAGGCACGCTCAAGCTTTCTGGGTTCTCCAAGGACAAAGGGGACCAGGGCTACGGCCAAAAAGCCGGGAGCCACCACCGTGGCCAAGGAAAGGAGCTTGCATCCGGCGGCAAGTCCCGAAAGGGTTCCAGCCAGAACCCACCGCCACCTTTGGGCCGGCTCCTCCGTGGCCGCCAAGATAGCTAGCCAACACGCCCCGGCAAAAGCAGCGGCTCCCAAATCGGACGCCGCCCAGCTGGCGGAAAGCACTACGGCCGGCGTTGCCGCAAAAAGGACGCCAGCCCAGAGCCCGCTGGCTCCCAAACTCCGAGCCAAAGCCACAGCGCTGGCCGCCGCAAGGGCTCCGACGCCCCAGTGGACGAGCTGCGCTGTCCAATCGGGAAGAAAGGCCAAGGCGTAAGTAAAAAGCAAGCCCATGTTGGCCGGAAGGTAGGAGTAATCGTGCCGCGGGAAGACCGTCAGCCCGCCCTGCCGCAGCCATTGAAAGGGGAACGCGAGGTGATAGTTGAGTTGATCGTAAAAGGCTGAAGGCACCGAAGCCGAAAGAAAAGAAAAGAAGACGAAAGGCAAAACCAAAAGCCACAGGGAAGGGAGGGGCCGAGGCTTCCAGGTTCCCGGCGCCAGAAACTTGGAGAGCCGGTAGCCGCCGAAAAGCAAAAAGAAAAGCAAGATGAACATCAGCGCCCATCGGTTGAGAAGACCCACCAATCCCAGCCCCATGGCCAGCGCCGCGAGCACCCCCAACCCCAGGGCAAGGGTGAGGACCGCTGCTGCCAAGGGTGGACAGGGCGGTACCAGCCGAGCCACGGCGCTCCCAGCCCCGAAAGCCGCAAGAGCGAAGGTGGCAAGCCAGAGGGCCGCAAAGGCGAGGAGAACCAGCGGCGCGGGGGACAAGACCTCTTGGAAGCGAGCAAAAACCACACCCGCAACCAAAACGAACAGCACGGCAGCGAGCTGCCAAAAACGGGTCGCCATCGGCGGCATTGTACCGGTCTGCCGGCGGGCGCCCAGCGGTAGGGGAGAACGGTGATGGAAGCGGACCGTGGCCGCCGGTTCTCAGGGGGCTCGAAGCCTAAAGAGGTTCGTAGAGGGTGCGGCGCTGCCTGGGGGTGAAGCCAGCGTCGCGAATCAAACGCTCCATGGTTTCTCGATCCAAGCGGTTGTGCACCCCGGCAGCCGCCACCACGTTTTCTTCGAGCATGATGGAGCCCAAGTCGTCGGCCCCAAAGTAGAGGGAAAGCTGGCCGATCTTGGGGCCTTGGGTGAGCCAGGAACCCTGGACATGCTGGATGTTGTCCAGGGCCAAGCGGGAGATGGCCAGGGTCCGAAGGTAGTCGTAGCCGCCGGAAGTTTCCACTTGCCCCTCCAGGCTCGTGTTTTCCTCCTGGAAGGTCCAAGGGATGAACGCCGTGAACCCGCCGGTTTGCTCCTGGAGCTGGCGCACGCGCAGGAGGTGCTCCACCCGCGCCGCAAAGCTTTCCCCCACCCCGAACATCATGGTGGCGGTGGTGCGAAGCCCCAAGGCGTGAGCCTCCCGATGCACTTCCAGCCACTCCGCTGTCGAGGCTTTGGCGTGAGACCAAATGCGCTTGCGGGTTTCGTCTTCGAGGATCTCGGCCCCGCCCCCGGGGATCGAGGCCAGCCCCGCGTCCCGCAAGCGGGCAATGACCTCGCGGATGGGGAGCTTGTGCACCCGGGAGAGAAAGGCAACTTCCGGAGCCGAAAAGGCGTGAAGGTGAACCTCGGGAAAGCGCTCCCGCAAGAACCGCAGCATCCCTTCGTAAAAGTCCAAGCGCATGGAGGGGTGAACCCCCCCTTGAAGGAGGATCCCGGTGCCGCCAGCGGCCACGGTTTCTTCGACCTTCTCGGCGAGCTCTTCGAACGGCAACACGTAAGCGTCGGGGTCGGCAGGCTTGCGGTAAAAGGCGCAAAACTTGCACCGGTACACGCACACGTTGGTGTAGTTGATGTTGCGATCGATGATGTAGGTGACCACCGGCTCGGGGTTCTTTCGGAAGCGAACGGCAGTGGCGGCTTCGCCCAAGTCGTGAAGGGGAGCCTCTTCGAAGAGGCACAAAAGCTCGGAAGCGGCGAGCCTCGCCCCGGAGATGGCCCGCTCGAGGATGGCCCTGACCTCACCCATACCAAATCCCCCGTTCCCGCGGGGGCACCAAGCCCTCCGCCGCAGCGAGCTTCAAGAACTCGGCGACCCCCGACCGCTCTTCCTCCCCGAGGGAAAACACCAGCTTGCGCTCCAAGTACTCCCGGGTGCGGTCAAGCGCCAGACCATGCTCCGCCGACCACCGGGGCAGAAGCTCCTCCCAGTGGTCCCGGGCGTACTCGTAGGACGCGTTCAGCAGAGGGAGGACCTGGGCACCCACCCCCGGCCCCAACCCCCACACCGCAAACACGAAAGGCTTTCCCCGCCACGCCATCCACTCGGCCGCGAGATCCAAGCGGAAAAGACCCGGAGTGCCGTCGAGGGCCAATGCCGGGTCGCCAATGACCACAGCGGCATCGGCGTGAGCCAGCATCTCCTCCACCGGGGGTGCCGCCGGCACCACCCGCGGCTCCACCCCGTACCGAGCCTTGAGGAGCAGGCGGGCCAAAAGCACCGAGGTGCGGGACGCGGTATGGGCTGCCAGGACCCGAACCTCGGGGAGGGGCACCCGCGACACCAAAAGCACCGAGGTGGTTTCCCCCCGAGCCGCAACACCCAAATGAGGGTAAGCCGCCACGTTGGGGAGTTCCGGCAAAGCCCCCACCGGCACCAGGCCCACCTGGGCGTGCCCCGCCTTCAGCGCCTCGGCACAGCGGGCCGGCTCGGCTACCGAGAAGAGGTAGGGAAACCCGGCCGCGATCCCAGCTTCGAGACCTGCTAGAAGCGGGCGAGCGTTGAGAAAGCTAACCCCGACGATGACCAGAGGCGGCAAAAACCCTAGCCCCCCTGGGACATGGATTCCAGAAACTCCCGGTTGGTGCGGGTGCGCTCCAGCCGCTCCAAAAGCAGCTCCATGGCCTCAACCGTGGAAAGGGGCGTGAGCACTTTGCGCAGCACCCAAACGCGTTTGAGCTCCCAGGGCTCGAGGAGCAGCTCCTCCTTGCGGGTCCCGGATTTGTTGATGTCAATGGCAGGGAAGATGCGCTTTTCCACCAGCTTGCGGTCGAGGTGCACCTCCATGTTGCCGGTACCTTTGAACTCCTCGAAGATCACGTCGTCCATGCGCGAGCCGGTGTCAATGAGGGCGGTACCAATGATGGTGAGGGACCCTCCCTCCTCGATGTTGCGGGCGGCACCAAAGAACCGTTTGGGTTTTTGCAGGGCGTTGGAATCCACGCCGCCCGAAAGCACCTTCCCCGAAGGCGGTACCACAGTGTTGTAGGCTCGAGCCAAGCGGGTGATCGAGTCCAAAAGGATCACCACGTCGCGCTTGTGCTCCACCAATCTCTTGGCTTTCTCCAGCACCATTTCCGCCACCTGCACGTGGCGGTACGCCGGCTCATCGAAGGTGGAGGAAATGACCTCGCCCTTGACCGAACGCTGCATGTCCGTCACTTCCTCCGGCCGCTCGTCAATCAAAAGCACGATGAGCACGATTTCGGGGTGGTTGGCGGTAATGGCGTTGGCAATGGCCTGGAGCATCATGGTCTTGCCCGTACGGGGGGGAGCTACGATGAGGCCGCGCTGGCCCTTGCCAATGGGGGTCAGGAGGTTCATGACCCGGCAGGTCATGTTCCCCTCAACCTCCAAGTTGATGCGCTCCATGGGGTAGAGGGGCGTAAGGTTGTCGAAGAGGATTTTTTCTTGCGCCACCTCCGGCGGCTCGAAGTTCACCGCCTCCACCTTGATGAGGGCAAAGTACCGCTCACCCTCCCGGGGCGGGCGAATTTGCCCCGAAACCGTGTCCCCAGTGCGCAAATTGAAGCGGCGGATTTGCGAGGGGGAAACGTAAATATCGTCCGGGCCCGGCAGGTAGTTGTAGTCGGGGGCGCGAAGGAAGCCGTAGCCGTCAGGGAGGATCTCCAGGACGCCTTCCCCGAAAATCAAGCCCTCCCGCTCGGTTTGCGCCTGCAAGATCTTGAAGATGAGCTCCTGCTTGCGCATGCCAGCCGGGTTTTCCACCCCCAGCTCGCGGGCAATGTCGGTGAGCTGCCCGATGGACATGTCCTTGAGTGTCCGGATGTTGAGGCGCTCGCCTTCCTCCCGGGTTTCCGTTTCGTAAACCTCGTCTTCCACCACCACCGGCAGCCCTTCGGGGTTGGACTCCTCCCGCCGTCGGCGGCCCCGCCGGGTGTGACTGACTTTTTCCTCTTGTGCCATGTTCGTTGCTCCTTTTTGTGTTTTTTTCATGCTGCCAGCGGCTCGCCAAGCCGCTGTCCTATGGCTTTGAGTAACTCGCGCTTGCCCTCACCGCTCTTGGCGGAAAACGTCAAAGGTGGCTCGGGCAAATCGAGATCTTTCTGCACCCGCAGCTTTTCCGCCGCCAAAGCCCCGCGGCCCAAGGCGTCAGCCTTGGTGAGCACCACCAGGAAAGGCTTTGCCGCCTCTCGGCACAGGTCCACGAGCGCCCGATCCAACGGCGAGGTGGGCACCCTGGGATCCACCAGGGCCACCACGAGCTTGAGGCGCCCTTCGTGGGTCAGGTACTCGGTCACGTGCCGGCCCCAGCTTTCCCGCTCCCTCTTGGGTACGGCGGCAAAACCGTAACCCGGCAGGTCCACAAAAAACACCCGGTTGTTGACGAGGTAGAAGTTGAGGGTTCTCGTCTTCCCCGGGGTTTTGCTGGTGTGGGCAAGTTTCTGCCCGAAAACGGTGTTGAGCAAACTGGACTTTCCCACGTTGGAGCGCCCAGCAAACGCCACCTGCGGCCAGGGCTCGCGGGGCCCTTGGCGAAAATCCACCACGCAGGCGCGAAGGGTGACCACCACAAGGCTTCCCCCTAGTGGGCAGCTCCTGACACCACCCGGCGTGCGTCCTGGACGCTTTCGCCCCCGCGCGAGGTGGGCAAGGGCCCGTCCAGGACCAGGGGCAAGATCTCGTCCATGTGCGACACCAGATGGAACTGCATGACCGAGCGGACCTCCTCGGGGATTTCCTCGATGTCCTTTTCGTTTTCTTGCGGCAGGATGACCTCGGTGATACCGGCACGGTACGCCGCCAAAATCTTGTCCTTGATGCCACCCACCGGCAACACCTTGCCGCGGAGGGTAATCTCGCCGGTCATGGCAATGTCCTGGCGCACCGGCACCGAAGCCACTGCCGAAAGGAGGGCCGTCGCCATGGTAATGCCTGCCGAGGGTCCGTCTTTGGGAATGGCGCCTTCGGGCACGTGGATGTGGATGTCGTGCTGCTCGAAGAAATCGGCAGGGATGGGTAACACCACCGACCGCGAACGCACGTAGGAAAGGGCGGCCCGCGCCGACTCTTGCATGACCTCCCCCAACTGCCCGGTGAGGGTGAGGTTGCCCTTCCCCTTCATAAGGGTGACCTCGGTGGCCAGGATTTCGCCCCCCACCTCGGTCCAGGCGAGGCCCGTGGCCACGCCCACTTGGCTCTGCTTTTCGGCGCGAGCCACGCGGTAGCGAGGCTTGCCCAGGAGCTCCCCGACCCGATCCTCAGTGACCACCAGCTCGCTGCCCACCGGCAGCTTCTTGGACAAAACCTCCCGCGCCAGCTTGCGACAAACGGACCCGATCTCCCGCTCCAAATTGCGCACCCCAGCTTCCCGCGTGTAGCGCTCGATGAGCAGCTTGATGGCCTCATCGGTAAAGCGCACCTTGTACTTCGAGAGGCCTTGGGCCTCGATTTGCTTCTTCACGAGAAACTGCTGGGCAATGTGCAGCTTTTCCTGGTGGGTATAACCGGAAAGCTGAATGACCTCCATGCGGTCCAGAAGTGCCGGGGGGATGGTGTGGGTGACGTTGGCGGTGCAGATGAAGAACACCTTGGAGAGGTCGTACTCCACATCCAGGTAGTGGTCCAGAAACGCGTGGTTCTGCTCGGGATCCAGAGCTTCCAGCAACGCCGCCGCCGGGTCGCCGCGGAAATCGGAGGCCAGTTTGTCCACCTCGTCCAAGAGAAACACCGGGTTGACGGTGCCGGCTTTCTTCATCATTTGGATGATTTGGCCCGGGAACGCCCCAATGTACGTGCGCCGGTGCCCGCGGATTTCCGCCTCGTCGCGGACACCGCCGAGGGAAAGGCGCACGAACTTGCGGCCGGTGGCGCGGGCGATGGACTTGGCGAGGGAGGTCTTCCCCACCCCCGGTGGACCCACGAAGCAAAGGATCGTCCCCTTGGGTTTCTTCACCAACTGGCGCACGGCCAAAAACTCCAGGATGCGCTCCTTGACCTTCTCGAGGCCGTAGTGGTCCTCGTTGAGGACCCGCTCGGCCCTCTTGATGTCCCGGATCTCCTTGCTGGCCTTCTTCCACGGCACGGCAATGAGCCAATCGATGTAGGTTCGCGAAACCGTGGCTTCGGCGGACATGGGGGCCATGCCCTCGAGCCTCTTGAGCTCGGCCATGGCCTTTTCCTTGGCCTCGGGCGGCATCCCCGCTTGCTCGATTTTCTTGGCCAGCTCCTCCAGCTCCTCCTTGGTGTCGGTGCGCCCCAACTCCTCGTTGATGGCCTTGATTTTTTCCGAAAGGTAGTACTCCCTCTGTGCCTTTTCCATTTGCTTTTTGACCTTGGCGTTGAGGCGCCGGTCAATGTTGAGCTTCTCGATTTCCAAATCGAGGATGTCGTTGATCTTTTCCAGCCGCTCCAAAGGGTTGACGGTAGCCAGAAGGTCCTGCTTTTCCTGGGTGGAAATGGCCAAAACCGACGCCAGAGCATCGGCAAAGCGCTCGGGGTCTTCGGTTTGCAGGTCGGCCAATACCCCTTCCGTACCGATTTGCTGGGAAAGGCGAGCGTAGTTCTGGAAAAGGGCCGTCAGCTGGGACATGTAGCGGGAAACCCGGGGGTCCTGCACGCGCCTTGGAGGGATTGGTGTGACCTCAGCCTCAAAACCCACGCCTTCCCGTTCCCGCAGCTCCTGCCACTTCCCGCGCATGAGGCCTTCCACGCCCACCTTGATCGTGCCGTTGGGGAACGTCACGTGCTGGAGCACGGTGGCGATGACCCCGATTTCGTACACGTCCTCGGGACCCGGCTCGTCCTGCTGCGGATCCTTTTGGGTCACGAGGAAGAGGCGCTTGTCCTTCTGCTCGAGCGCCCGCCGGAGGGCCGCCACCGACCCGGGACGGCCAACCACGAAGGCAGCCCGCATACCAGGGAAAACCACCATGTCCCGTAAGGGAACTACGGGAAGCCACTCTTTCTTTGTGCCCTGCATACGCTCTCCTTGGTGAATCAGGGAACCGAAGCCGCCTAACCGGCTTTGCGGATGGAAGCCAGCGGGGCCACCCGCCGCTCCACCACCTCGCGCGTGATCACGATTTCCGTGATGTCACTGCGCGAGGGAACCTGATACATCACGTCTAACATCAGCTCTTCCAGGATTATTTTCAAGCCCCGGGCCCCGACGTTGCGGGCCAAAGCTTCGGCCGCAATGGCCTCAAGGGCGTCCTGGGTAAAACGCAAGCTCACGCCCTCGAACGCCAGCATGGTCTCGTACTGCCTGACCAGGGAGTTCTTGGGCTCGGTCAAAATGCGGACCAGCGCTTTGTGGTCCAGCTCGTGGAGGGCCGCCACCACCGGAACCCGCCCCACGAACTCGGGGATCATCCCAAACCTGATGAGGTCGTCGGGGTGCACCTGCTGTAACAGCTCCGAAGCCGACCTCTCCTCCTTGGTAAGGATCCGCGCTTCGAACCCCACGGATTTCTGGTTCAAGCGCCGGGCCACGATGTCTTCCAGCCCCACGAAGGCCCCACCGCAAATGAAGAGGATGTGAGTGGTGTCAATTTGAATGAACTCCTGGTGGGGGTGCTTGCGGCCACCTTGGGGAGGAACGTTGGCCACGGTGCCCTCCAGAATCTTGAGCAGGGCCTGCTGCACGCCTTCCCCGGAAACGTCGCGGGTAATGGAGGGGGAATCCTGCTTACGGGCAATCTTGTCAATCTCGTCAATGTACACAATGCCCCGCTCGCAGCGCTCCCGGTCCCCATCGGCCGCCTGGTACAGGCGCAGGAGGATGTTTTCCACGTCCTCCCCCACGTAGCCCGCTTCCGTGAGGGTTGTGGCGTCCACGATGGTAAACGGCACGTCCAAAAGGCGGGCCAAGGTTTGGGCCAAGAGCGTTTTCCCCGTGCCCGTAGGACCAATGAGGAGGATGTTGGACTTGGAAAGCTCCACTTCCGGGCGGGGCGTGGAGCTTGCGTAGTCAATGCGCCGGTAGTGGTTGTAAACCGCGACCGCCAGTTTTTTCTTGGCCTGCTCCTGGCCAATCACGTACTGGTCGAGAAAGGCCTTGATTTCCTCGGGCTTGGGCAGTCCCAGCTGCGCCTCCCGGGCTTCCCGAGCCCGGTCCTCGGCAATGATGTCCAGGCAAACGTCCACGCACTCGTCGCAAATGTAAACGTTGGGGCCGGCAATGAGCTTGCGCACTTCGCGCTGGGACTTGTTGCAAAAGCTGCAGCGCAGCAGGTGATCCCGACCTTCTCGACTTACCATGAGGGCATCTCCTCGGTCATTTTACACCTTTTTCGGCGCCGCCTCGGGGCGCGCCTCGCGGTGGGCGATGACCCGGTCAATGATGCCGTACTCCAAAGCGTCTTTGGCCTCCAGAATGAAGTCCCGCTCGGTGTCGGTGTTGATCTTTTCCAATGGCTGCCCCGTGTGCGCCGCCAGAATCTCGTTGAGACGCTGGCGCAAGCGCAGGATATCCTTGGCGTGAATGTCAATGTCCGTGGCCTGACCACCGAGGCCGAAGGCCAACGGCTGGTGCAGCAAAACCCGGGCATGGGGGAGCGCCATGCGCTTGCCTTTGGCCCCTCCCGCCAAGAGCACCGCGGCCATGGAGGAGGCCTGCCCTACGCAGATGGTGGCGACATCGGGCTTGACGTACTGCATAGTGTCGTAAATGGCCAAGCCAGCAGAGATGGAGCCGCCAGGGGAGTTGATGTAAAGGGAAATATCGCGATTGGGGTTTTCCGCTTCCAAGAAAAGCATCTGGGCGATGACCAGAGACGCCACGTGGTCGTCAATGGGTTCCCCGAGGAAGATGACGTGGTCCTTGAGGAGCCGCGAAAAGATATCGTAGGCCCGCTCGCCCCGCGGCGTTTGCTCCACCACGATAGGTACCAGCATTCCTACCCTTCCCCCAGGAGCGGCGCCAGCACCTGCTCCACCGCTCGCTCCCTGCGAAGGATACCGCGAATCTTGGCGAGACCCCCGCGCTTGGCCAGGTTGCCCTTGAGCTCGGAAAAAGGAACGCCGCTTTCCTGGGCGTCCCGGCGCACGGCGGCATCCACCTCCTGGTCATCAACCTCCACCCCAAGCGCGTCCGCCAGCCGGTCCAGAAGAAGCTCCTCCCGCAGGCGGGCTTCCACCGACTCCCGGAGTTGGGGAGCAAGCTTTTCCCAGTTGAGGTGCTCGACGTCCACGCCCCGCCGCGCCAGGGACTCGGCGTAGCGAACAGCTGCTTTTTGCGTCTCCTCCTCCACCACCCGCTCGGGTAGGGGCAACGGCGAACCCCCACCAAGGTAGTCAACCAAGGCCATGCGGAAGACTTTGAACCGATCGCGCATCTTGGCTTGGCGGAGAGCTTGGCGCGCCCTTTCCCGGAGCCCGTCGAGGCCCCCCTCCACTCCGAGCTGGGTCGCAAGCTCGTCGTTGAGTTCCGGCACCACCTTGCGGCGCAGCCCTTTGACCTTGAGCTTGTACTCCACGGGAACGGTCCGATCCTCCCCTTCCCGGCTCACGTGGCGCACCGCCGTCGCCTCGCCTCCAACCTCCAAGCCCCGCACCGCGGCCTCGATTTCCGGGTAAACCTCCCCGGCGCCGAGGCGAAAGATAGCCAACTCCTCCCGGAACGGATCCCCACCCCCTTCGGGAAAAACCCCTTCCACTTCCGCTTCCACCAGCATCCCGTCCTCGGCTTGGGCCCCTTCCACCCCTTGCCAGCTAGCCTGCCGCTCAGCGAGACCCTGGAGGAAATCGTCCACCTCCTCCTCGGTGGGTTCCACAGCGAACTTGGGGGGGTTGAACTCGGAAAGGGGTGGCAAGCTCACGTCGGGGTACACCTCGAACTCGGCGGTAAAGGCAAAGCTCCCATCCTCGCCCCAGCGGGCCTCCATGACCCCCAAGGGCCCCGCCACCTTGAGGTTTTCTTTGGCTACCACCTCGTCCCAAACCTTGCGGAGGAGATCCTCTTGGGTCCGTTCCCGGATGTCCTCGGCAAACTTCCGGGCAACGAGGGCAAGAGGAGCCTTTCCCGGGCGAAACCCAGGAATCTTGGCGTGGGCCGCGAAGGCCTCAGTCACGCGTTGCCTTTGGTCTTGAGCTTCCTGGGCGGGCACGGTCGCTTTGAGCCTTACCAGGCATGGGGACGGTTTCTCGATTTCGTAGGTCATGGGAATCCTCTTGGTGCGAAAGGGGGGACTCGAACCCCCACGGGTGGCTCCCACGAGATCCTAAGTCTCGCGCGTCTACCAGTTCCGCCACTTTCGCGGGCGTACAGTTGGTGAGCCGCGTAGGAGTCGAACCTACAACCTAGGGATTAAGAGTCCCTTGCTCTGCCAGTTGAGCTAGCGGCCCACCGCCAGGTGGAATAGTACCTATCTTCCTCCCGTCCTGCAAGCCCCCAGCAAGAAGCGTTTCCGCTGTGGCCAGGACCGCTTCCGGGGGAAGCCCTTTCCAACCTCGAGTGGCAAACCCCCGCGCCATCAGCACCGTACCCCTGGCCGGAGCCGTTCGCTCGGGGTCCGTGGGGCCGAAGAGGGCAAGGGTAGGGCAGCCCACCGCCGAGGCCAAGTGGGTAAGACCGGAGTCGTTACCGATGGCGAGGGAAAAGCCGGCCAAAGCCGCCGCCACCTCGTCCAAGCTCGCGCTGGGGGGGAAAAGCTCCAGGCCCCCTCGATCGGAAAGCGCTTTCCCCAACTCGACCTCGCGGGGGCCCACGAAAACCGTCACGCCGTACCCAGCCCTCGCAAGCCCTCGCGCCACATGAAGGTACCCCTCAGCAGGGTAGCGCTTGGCCGCAACCATGGAACCAGGCAAAAGCGCCACACGCACCTTGGGCCCACCGGTTTGCCGTACCAAGGGCAAGCGCCCCGGCTCCCCGTTGACCGGTGCGAGGCCCATGCGCGTGAGGGCGTGATCGAAGTCGTGGCGCTGATGGCACTGGCGATCCACGGGAAACGTGGCAAGCCCCAAAAGCCCGGCCCCTCTCCCTCGGCTCGCCCACCGCTCCGCGCCTGGCACCGCCGCCACCAGCAACTTCGCCCGCGTCGAGTGGCGGAAAGTCAAAACCACATCGAAGCCCCGCAAGCGGCGGCCAAAACCAGCGGCAGCGCGCCGCGGGCGGGGCACAGCCTCCACCGCAAAAAAACGTGCCAGGGGGAGGTGGCCCGGGGGGACCAGCCAGGTGGTCGCACCATGGCGGTTGGCGGCAAGCAAAACCTCCAGGGCCGGCAACGCGTGAACGAAGTCCCCCAGCCAGTTGGGAAAGTCCAGAAGCAGTCGGCACGGGAAACGGCTCACACCTCACTTTACGGAGCCGGCGCCTGGGCTGTCCATCCCCGCGGCCACCGTCGCCCATTTGAGGAACGTGCCATAGGCTGCGAGAACGGCGAGCACAAGCCCTACCGAGCCGTCCAAAAAACCCAAGCGCAAAACGTACGACCGCACAAACCGCCACTCCGCCCGGGCCACAGCTAGGGGCAGGCTGCACCGCTTCCCTTCCGCCATGGCTTGGGAGGCCCCGCGAAGGGCGTAATCCACCACCTTCGGAAGATACTGGCGAAAAGAGCGAAACGTGAGGTGGTCCAGGTGGCCCTCGAGCTTGCCCACCCTTCCGGCTTCCGCCACCCCGTGGACCTCCCGTTCCGAAAACCAAACCACCCCTCGCCGCACCACCCGCACAACCCAGTCCCATCCCCAGTCCCCAAAGCGCACGGGCTGGCCTAAAGCCCAGTTCACCCGGCGTACGGCAAAGGCATCCTCCTGCGCGGAAGGGAGCCGCGCCGCAAGGGCCGAAGCGAGGCGAGGGGCCACTCGCTCGTCGGCGTCCAGCACCAGGACCCAAGGCATCCGGCACTCCTTGAGGCCAACGTTGATTTGCTGGGCTGAAGACAGAAAGGGATGGCGCAGAACTCTGGCCCCACTGGCTCGCGCCACGGTCTCGGTGCCATCGGTGGAAGCTTCGTCCACCACCACCACCACCTCCGACGCCAGCCCGGCCACGGAAGCCAAGGCGCCGGGGAGCATCTCCTCCTCGTTTTTCGCGGTAATGAGCACCGAAAGCTCCAAAGCTCCCACCTTTAAGCCTCCTTTTCCCGCCGAAAGACCCGGGAAATCCCCAAAGCTTTGCCGCTTTCCGGGTCTACCTCCACGACTACCGCGGCCAGGGCCCCCCCTTGGGTGGCTGGCTCCAGGGACCGAGGGGTGGCGAAAAGGAAGCGCTCCAAAACCTCCTTGGGCTTGAACCCGATGATCCCGTCGTAGGGCCCGGTCATCCCCACGTCCGTGAGGTACGCGGTGCCTTGGGGAAGGATGCGCTCATCGGCCGTGGGGACGTGGGTGTGGGTTCCCAACACGGCGCTCACCCGCCCGTCCAGATACCAGCCCATGGCTTGCTTTTCCGAGGTGGCTTCGGCATGCATATCCACGATGACAACCTTGACCTCCGGCGGCAAAGCTCCCAGGAGGCGATCGGCGGTGCGGAACGGGGACTCCATGGGGGTCATGAAGGTGAGCCCTTGAAGGTTCAACACCGCCACCGGCACCCCGTTCTTCCGCGCCGTCACCACGCACACGCCACGCCCCGGGTTGCCATCGGGGTAATTGGCGGGGCGAAGGAGGCGTGGCTCCCGGTCGAGAATCGCGGCGGTTTCCTTCTTGTCCCAGATGTGGTTGCCGGAAGTGAAGACGTCCACGGGCAGCGCCGCGAGCTCCGCCCACACATCGGGCGTAAGGCCGAACCCCCCGGCGGCGTTTTCCACGTTCACCACCACGAAATCCGGACTCACCTCGGCCAGAACTTTGGGCAGGAGCTGTTTGAGCGCCCTCCTCCCCACCTTCCCCACCACGTCCCCCACGAACAGGACCCTCATGGCACCTCCGGCCTTAGGTTACCCTAGGTGGCCCGCCAACATTCTGGTCACGTCTTGACAAAGTGATTCTCACCGCAATAATGAAAGTAGCTTTGAAGCTGGGGGGGACGATGGCTTCAGAAAGCAAGGTTACGCGCAAGGGCTTTATCAACTGGCTTTTGGGGACGTCCCTCGGGGCTACGGTAGTGGCGGCTCTTTACCCGGTGTTCCGCTACGTGCTACCCCCGGAAGTTGCCGAGGCCCCCACCAACCGGGTCCTCGCCGGGAAGCTGTCGGAACTGCCGCCCAACACGGGCAAGATCTTCCGCTTTGGTGCCAAGCCAGGAATTCTCGTTCGAACTCCCGGGGGCGAGGTGCGGGCCTTTTCCGCCATTTGTACCCACCTCAACTGCACCGTGCAGTACCGCGCGGACTTCCAGCACATCTGGTGCGCGTGCCACAACGGCCATTACGACCTGCAGGGCAAGAACATTCAGGGCCCCCCTCCACGGCCCTTGGAAACCTTCAAGGTGGACATCGTTGGCGACGACATTTACGTGACCCGGGGGGCGTGACGCCATGAAGCTCGCCGAAAAGCTTTGGAAAGCCTTGGACGAACGCTACGACTTGGCACCGCTATTGGCTTTTGCCAAAGAAAAAGCGGTGCCCCGTCACCGCCACGACTGGATGTACTACTTTGGCGGGCTGACGCTGTTTTTCTTTATGATCCAGGTAGCCACCGGCATTCTCCTGCTCCTCTACTACCGCCCCACGGCTGAAGCCGCCTTCGAGAGCGTGCAGTTCATCATGACCCGGGTCCCCTTCGGGTGGCTCATCCGCTCCATCCACTCCTGGTCCGCCAACCTCATGATCGCCTCGGCGTTTGTTCACATGTTCACGGTTTACTTCGCCGGCGCCTACGTCAAACCCCGGGAGCTCACCTGGTGGACTGGAGCGGCCCTTCTGCTTCTCGCCCTTGGTTTCGGCTTTTCCGGTTACCTCTTGCCCTGGAACGAGTTGGCCTTTTTCGCCACCCGTGTAGGCACGGACATGGTGTCCAAGGTGCCCCTCATCGGCCACTGGCTCTTGCGGGTCTTGCGCGGCGGTGAGGACGTCACCGGCGCCACGCTCACGCGGTTCTTCGGCATCCACGTGGCGGTGCTCCCCATGATTTCCACCTTTCTCATCCTGCTGCACCTCGCCTTCATCCAGCGCCAGGGGATGCACGAGCCCGAAGGCGAAGCCAAGCTTCCGCCTCGCCCGTTTTTCCCCAACTTCGTCCTGCGGGAGTTCATGGTTTGGCTCGTGGGCTTGGCAGCCCTCGCGGCGTTAGCAGCCTTCTTCCCGTGGGAGCTGGGCACCAAGGCGGACCCCTTTGCTCCCGCCCCTGCTGGCATCAAGCCCGAGTGGTACTTCCTGTTCATGTTCGAAACGCTCAAGCTCTTGCCGGCGGAGGTTTTGGGGATCGAAGGCGAGATCCTGGGCCTGGCAGCCTTTACCGTTGGGGGGCTTTTCTGGTTTTTGGCCCCCCTTTGGGATAGGAAGCGAGCCAGGGGCGAAAAAAACCCGTTCGCGCTCATCGTCGGCTGGGGTGTCGTGCTTTACATCGCTTCTTTTACGGCGCTTTCGTACCTGGGGGTGTTCAAATGAAGGCGTTGGTGGTTTTGGGAGTGACGCTTGCGGCAAGCTCAGGAGTGGCAGCGCCTCCTTCGCGGGTTTTGGGGATTCCTGGGAAGCCCGCCTCGGATCAGTGCACGGCCTGCCACCAAGCCCTCGACGAGCCCAGGCTCCAAAAGCCCGCGGTGCTCGCCACCGACGACATTCACTACCGCCAAGGGATCACGTGCGCCGGCTGCCACGGGGGCGACCCTCAAGCCGAGGACCCGGAAGCGGCCATGGACCCCAAAAAGGGGTTCATGGGCAAGATCCCGCCTCAAAAGGTTCCCGAAGTTTGCGGGAGTTGCCACAGCGACGCGAGCTTCATGCTGCGCTACGCCCCCAACATCCCCACCGACCAGCTGGCCCAGTACCGGACCTCCAAACACGGTTTGGCCTTGGCCAAGGGGGACACCAAGGTGGCCACCTGCGCTTCCTGTCACGGCGCCCACGGGGTGCTCCCAGCCAGCGACGCCCGTTCGCCCGTTTACGCTAGTCGCATCGTGGAAACCTGCGGGCGCTGCCACGGCGACCCCTCGCTCATGAAGCCGTACGGCATTTCCGGCAAGGAAATCGAGGACTACAAGCAGTCCGTCCACTACCAGGCCCTGGTGGTCAAGAACGACCTTTCGGCCCCTACCTGCAACGATTGCCACGGCTCCCACGGGGCGACCCCGCCGGGGATTTCCTCGGTGTCCAACGTGTGCGGCACCTGCCACCTCACCCAGAGGGAAGCCTTCGATTCTTCCCCCCACAAAGACGCTTTTGCAGCCATGGAGCAGCCGGCATGCGAAGCCTGCCACTCCAACCACAAAATTTTGCCCCCGAAAGACGAGTGGATTGGCGTTGGGGAAGGCCAGGTTTGCGGTACCTGCCACAGCTCTGGAGACCGCGGTGCCGAGGCCGCCCAGGCGATCTTCGCCAGCTTGAACGGTACCGTTCAGCGCCTGGCCGCAGCCCGAGAGCGGGTGGAGCGGGCGGAGCGCCGCGGCATGCTCATGGACGAGGCCCTCGTAAAGCTCGAGGAGGCCCATCAGAGCTTGGTGCTGGCCCGTAACGAGGTCCACACCGTGGATCCCCAGCGGGTAGCTGCTAAGACCTCGGAAGCTGGCGGCGCTGTCGCCAAAGCCGAAAAGGATGCGGAAGCGGCCGAAGCCGAGCTGCGCTTCCGCCACAACGGCTTCAAGGTCTCGCTGCTCGTCATCCTCTTAACCGTCGTGGCGCTGGGTGCGAAGATTCGGGAAATCGAGCGCCGCTCTTAATGAGCGTCCCGCAGCTTCGGGGAGGCCGGTACCTCGGGCGCGGCCATGCCTCCGACGTGGGTGTACAGCGGCGAGTGAATCTGGGGGATACGCCGCGCGTACTCGGCTTCCGAAACCGCACCTCGCCAATGACCCGTCGCCCGGAACGCCAGGGTCACGGCGAAATACACCGCAAACGCCAAAAGCACACCGTGGGCGGGCCGCAGGGGAAAACCCTTGGGTGCTTGCAACCGCAGGCAGGAGGCCACGGGGCAAACGGCCACGCAGTCCTGGCACCCCGTGCATTCCACCGAGCGCACGCGGTCGAGGGTGTGCACCGGGAGGCGGGCCGGGCACACCTTGGTGCACAGCCGGCAGTCGGTGCAGGTGTCGCGCTTGCGGGTGATTTTCCACGGCGCCAAAAGGCCGAAAAGACCCACAAGCGCGCCGTAAGGGCAAAAGAACCGGCACCAAAAGTCCCGCACCAGCACCGAGCCCACCACGAGCACGCCGAGGACCGCAACGGTGAGCCGCGATGGCTCGGCAAAAAACAGCAGCATCTTGACGTCGGCCACGCGGTTGTAGGGGCTGTCCAAGAATCGCCGCACCTGCTCCAGGCTCATGGAAAACCATGTTGCCCACACGAAAAAGGCCAAGAGCACCCACTTTACCCCTCGCAAGGGCACATCCACCCAGCGCGGCAGCTCCCAGGTTTGACCCAAAAGCCTCCGCCCCAACCGGCCCAGCCACTCGGAAAGCGCTCCCACGGGGCACAGGTGGGAACAGAAGGAGCGCGCAACGGTGGCACTCATGAGCAAAGCCCCAAGGAGAATGGCCAAGCCCGCCGGGTGGACCGGATGGACCCCACCACCGGCTAGGCACAGGCGCAGGGACATGAGGGCCGAAATGGGGAGGAAACCCTCCACACCGGGTGGCCGGGCCACGGCCGGCGCCTCCCCCCGGAGGTGAGCAAAGGCCCAAAGGGTAAAGAGCGTGCCGACGAAAACCGTCCAAACTAAGAAAGCCCCTTGCCAGAGTCGGCGCGCGGGAACCACAGGTACGCGCTTCGGCATAGACCCTCCGCTACCCAGGCTCGCCCCGGAGGAGCGGTTTTTCATTGCGCTGGCGCAAACAGGATCAGCCGGTTTCGAAGCGCGACCAGGAAAAACGGTCGACGATGAGCGCCGTCACTAGGTCCCCAGTGACGTTGAGGGTGGTGCGGCACATGTCCAAGAACCGGTCCACCCCCAGCACCACGGCAATCCCCTCCGGCGGCACCCCAACCGTGGCCAGCACCATCATCAAGAGGGGTATGGAGCCCCCAGGCACGCCAGCGGTGCCAATGGCCGTGACGACCGCCATGAGCACCACGAGAACCTGCGCCGAAAGGGAAAGCGGCACGCCAAAAACCTGGGCCAGAAAAAGCACCGTCGCGCCCTCGAAAAGCGCCGTGCCGTTCATGTTGAGGGTCGCTCCCAGGGGCAGCACGAACCCCGCCACCTCGCGGGAAACCGCGAGCTCCTCTTGAGCGACCCGCATGGTGGTAGGGAGGGTGGCGTTGGAAGAAGACGTGGAAAACGCCGTCAGCATGACCAGGCGGATACGCCGGAGGAAATCCAGGGGATCGCGCCGCGCCACCAGCTTCACCACCAGGGGGTAGACCACGAACTGGAAAAGGGCCAGCGCCAAAACCGCGGTGAGAACGAAGGAGGAAAGGGTGAGGAGAAGCCGCCAGCCAAAGCGGGCCGCGACCGAAAAGATCAAACAAAAAACCCCCACAGGTGCCACCTTCATGACCAAACCAATGATGGCCACAGTGGTGTGGGCGAGACTTTCCAAAAACGACGCCAAGGCTTGCGCTTTTTCTCCGGCCACCGCCATCCCCAGCCCCAGGAAAAGCGAAAACACGATGACCGCCAGCATGTCCCCGGAAGCGGCGGCCTGGACAGGGTTGCGGGGCACAAGCTTGACGACCAAATCCGGCCACAAGCTGGAGGGCGCCGGTGCCGCGGCCTGGCGGAGCTCCCCGGCGTAGGTGGCCAAAAGCTCTTCCTTAACCGGCTGGGGAAGGGACCCTCCCGGTCGCGCCACGTTCATGGCTACGATCCCCAGCGTAGTGGACGCCGCCGTCAGGACCACGAAGGACGTCAGGGCCAGGGCCCCGAGACGCCCCACCTCCTGCAGGCTTCCCAAAGCCGCAACTCCCGTGGCCAGGGTGGAAAGGACCAGGGGGATCACCACCATGATGAGGGCCGCCAGCCACATGCGCCCCAAAGGCTCCGTGAGGTTGGCCACCGCCCAGCTGAGGGCGGGGCGCCTGCCGGCGACGGCCTGCATGAGCATGCCGGAAGCTGCTCCCACCACGAGGGCCGTAAGGATGCGGTTGGGAAGGCTCAAGGGGCCTCCTAGAATCGGTACATGCCCGCGGCGAGTTCCGACCGCAGCTTCAGGTAGGAGGCGTAACGGCGGGCGGAAAGCTTGCCCTCCTCCGCAGCTCGCCGCACCGCGCAGTCCGGTTCGCGGTCGTGGCTACAGTTGGAAAAGGCGCACGAAACGGCCGAGGCCGCAATGTCTGGAAAGCATGCGGCGAGATGCTCGGGTTGCAAGTCCCAAAGGCCAAACTCCCGGATCCCCGGGGTGTCGACCACGAAACCCCCGCCCGGCAGAGGCAAGAGCTGGGCCGTGGTGGTGGTGTGGCGCCCCTTACCCGTGGCTTCGGAAATGGAGCCCTCCTGCAGCTTGTAACCCGGGTGGATGGCGTTGAGAAGCGCCGATTTTCCCACCCCCGAAGGCCCGCAGAAAAGGGTCGTTTTCCCTACAAGCGCCCGCTTGAGGTTGCCCATCCCCCGGGCGGTGCGGGCGGAGGTGAGGTACACCTCATAGCCGGCGTCCTGGTAGTCGGAAAGCCACGGCTCCACCAGCTCCGTTCCCTGGTCCACCTTGTTGATGCACACGATGGGGCGAATGCCCGCGTGATGGCACGCGACCAACAGGCGATCCAACAGGCGGGGGTTCGGCTCGGGGAGCTTGGCGGCCATGACCACCACCGCTTGGTCCACGTTGGCGGCAATGACGCGGGGCCTCTCTTCCCCGGGGGACTTGCGGGTGAGGGTGGTGGTGCGGGGCAACACCTCGGCGACCACTGCCCCACCCTTTTCCCGGCGAACGACGACTCGGTCCCCAACGACCAGGCGCCGGTCGGCCGTGTCACCGTGCCAGACCAGCTTGCGACGGAAAGGTACCACGAGGTTTTCGTCCCCCACCTGGACCCGAACCAGGGGGCCGAAAACCGCGGTCACAACGCCTTCCTGAGCCTCCGCCACGGCGCCAGTATACACGCCTTACGGGGCCAGCCTAAAGGTAAAGTGGTACTGGAACCCACCGTGGCCAATGGCCAAAAGCACCGAGGATCGGAGGTAGTCGCGGGTGAGGACGTCGTTGACGTCTTCCAGGCTGCCCACGCGCTGGCCGTTGATGCCGATGAGCACGTCTCCAGGCTGGAAACCCGCTTCGTCGGCTGGCGATCCGGAAACGACCTTCTGGATGACCACCCACCCTCGCCGCACGCCAAGCCGCAACCCCACGTAGCGCAGGAGGAGCCTTTCCCCAAGGTCGCTGGGCGGCGTGGTCGCCCGCAGGGAAACCCGCCGCGAGCCCCCGCGTTCCCGCACCTCCAGCTCGACCCGCTCCCCCGGGGCCACTTGCGCGAGCAGGGTGGCAAAGTCGTCGCGGGATCCGAAAGCGCGGCCGTTCCCCGAAAGCAACACGTCACCGGCCGCAAGCTTGCCGTCACCGGGGGAACCAGGGAACACGTCCACAACCCGCACCCCGACCCCCGAAGCACCCCGGCGGGCGGCCGGGAGGTCCTGGACAAAGACCCCCAGCCAAGCCGGCTGCACCCGGCCGTAGCGCATGAGGTCGGCCACCACCCGCCGCACCCTTTTGGCTGGAATGGCAAACCCGATCCCTTGGGCTTCCCCGACGATGGCGGTGTTGATGCCGATGAGCCGCCCATCCAAATCCACCAGCGCCCCGCCAGAGTTGCCGGGGTTGATGGAGGCATCGGTTTGCAGAAAGTCGGTGTACACGCGGTTGGTGCGGGGGGAGGACACGGTTCGGTCGCGGGCCGACAAAACGCCTACGGTGACGGTATTTTCGAGTCCCAAGGGGTTGCCGATGGCAATGACCGTTTCCCCAATCATGAGGTCGTCCTGTTCAGCCACGGGCAGAAACGGCAACCCCCGGGCGTTGACCCGCAACAGGGCCAGGTCCGAATCGGCGTCCGAGCCCACCACCTCGGCTTCCTCCTGCCTCCCGGAGGCGAAGCGCACGGAAATTTCCGCCGCGCCGGCAATGACATGCTCGTTGGTAACGATGAGGCCGTCGGGAGAAATGACGACCCCAGAGCCCAAAGATTGGGTCTCGTACTCTCGGGGCAGCGCGAACTCGGGAAACAGCTCGTCAAAAAGCGTGCGCCCTCGCAAACGCACCACCTGTTTGGCGGTAAGGTTCACCACGGCCGGCCGAACCTTTTCCACCACTTGCACCACCGGCGTGCGCCGCGCCGACTGGGCGGCCGCAACGCTCGCCACCACCGTCAGGCAAACTGCCCACCGAACCTTGCCCATAAAACCTCCCGCCTCCAAAGCTTAAACCTTGGAACGCCGGAAGCGTACACTGCCCCCAGCGAGGTGCCTATGGCCAAAAAGAGCGACACACCGCAAGGGATGGATCGCCGCGAACTGGCCAAGCTCCTGGGACTGGCGGTGGCTTCTGCCGCGGTCCCGGAGGCTTGGGCGCGAGGGGAGACAGCCAGCGAAGGCAACGACCCCAACAGCGGTTTCCCGTTTCTCGAGGCAAACACAGCCCAACTGCAACGGGCCTTTGCGAGCGGGGAGCTCACCTCCGAGCAGCTGTGCCAAGCCTACCTCGAACGTATCGCCGCCCTCGACCCGCTCCTCCGCTCGGTGATCGAAACCAACCCTGACGCCCTCGCCATCGCCCGGGAACTGGACCGCGAACGCCGCAACAAGGGGCCGCGAGGGCCGCTCCACGGCATCCCGGTGCTGCTCAAAGACAACATCGCCACCGCCGACCGCATGGAAACCACCGCCGGCTCCCTGGCCCTCGTGGGTCACAAGCCACCACAAGACGCCGCCCTGGTGACGCGCTTGCGCCAAGCTGGGGCAGTCATCCTGGGCAAAACGAACCTTTCCGAGTGGGCCAACTTCCGCTCCACCCGCTCCAGCTCCGGATGGAGCGGGCGCGGGGGGCAGTGCCGCAACCCTTACGTCCTGGACCGCAACCCCTGCGGCTCCTCCTCGGGCACGGGAGCGGCAATTTCCGCCAACTTCGCGGTCCTGGGCGTGGGCACAGAAACGGACGGCTCCATCGTGTGCCCTTCCAACGCCTGCGGCCTCGTTGGCGTCAAACCGACCTTGGGTCTGGTGAGCCGTTCCGGAATCGTGCCCATTGCCGCCTCCCAGGACACCGCCGGCCCCATGACCCGAACCGTGGCCGACGCCGCGGTGCTCTTGGGGGTCATCGCTGGCCCCGATCCCGAGGATCCCGCCACCGCCCGCGCCCCCCGGGAGGCCGACTACACTCGGTTTCTGCGGCCGGAGGCCCTCAAGGGCGCGCGCATTGGCGTGGCCCGGGCTAAAGTCACCGGGTACCACCCGCAGGTGGATAAGGCTTTCGAGCAGGCCCTCCTCGTCCTCAAAGACGCCGGCGCCCAGCTCCTGGACCCCTTGGACATCCCCCATTTGGGGGCTTATGACGAGGCCGAGTTCGAGGTGTTGCTGTACGAGTTCAAGTGGCAGCTCAAGGCCTATCTCGAGTCGTGGGCCCCCACCTGCCCGTACCGCGACCTGGCTGGGCTTGTCAGGTTCAACGAGGAACACAAAGACCAGGAAATGCCGTTCTTCGGCCAGGAGATCTTCGAGATGGCGGCCAAGAAAGGACCCCTTACCGACCGCGCCTATGGCAAGGCCAAAGAAACCTGCCGCAAGCTAGCCCGCGACAGGGGTCTGGCGGCCGTTTTTGCCAAGCACCGCGTGGATGCCCTGGTGGCCCCCACGGGCGGCCCAGCATGGGTCACGGACCTGGTGAACGGCGACCACTTCCTGGGCGGCAGCTCTACGCCGGCGGCGGTTGCGGGTTACCCCAGCGTCACCGTGCCCATGGCGTTCATTCACGACTTGCCCGTGGGCTTGAGCTTCATAGGCCAGCCCTGGGATGAGGGCAAGCTCCTGGGCCTCGCCTTCGCCTTCGAGCACGCCACCGGGGTTCGCAAGCCCCCGCGCTTTTTGCCAACGTTACGCACCTGAGCCGATGCGGTGGTGGCGAATGGAGTTGGCGTAAAAGGCGAGGAGGGGTTTGCCGTCCTCGGTGAAAACAAGCTCGTCGCCTTCCAGGTGCACGAGGCTCCGTCCCAGGGCCAGGCGCAGGGCAAACCGGTAGAGTTCGCCAGGCTCCAGCTCCGGCACCAGGAGGCCGGCGCTGGCGTAGGCCTGAGCCAGCTCCCCAAACCGCCGGCGCAGGGCCGCGTGGCTTGCGCGCCCGCCCTCTTCCAGCTCCAAGCCCGCCTGGGTAAAAACCGGCAGAGGGGTAGCGGGGACCACGGCCGCCACGGCTTTCCAAAGCGTGTTGCCGATGGCCGCTACGGCGTCGCGAAAGGCCTCGGGTGAAAGGGTGCGTAGCTCGCCGGTCTGGGCCAAAAGGGCCCGCGCCGAAACGGGCACCCCGAAGTTGACCGCCGCATAACCAAAACGGTGCGCGCGGCCGGTGAGCCAGCGCCAAAAAAGCCTCACTAGCCAGGACGCCACCTCCTGGGCGCCGCGCCCCAGGGAGGGCTCCCTCGCCTGGACGTGGGTGCGATCCTCGAAAACGCGATCGTAGTTGATCCCCACGGGGATGAACACGAGGTCTCGCGGGCCTTGGGGGTCGAAACGCCGCAAGAGGTACGACAAGAGTCCCAGCTTGGGAGGCTGGAGGGCACCGTCCCTGGTGAGCCGCCCCTCGGGAAAAACACCTTGGGTAATGCCAGCATCCGCTGCCAGCTGCACGTACCGCTCCAGGACTTTGCGGTACAGGGGGTCGGCGGTGTTGCGGCGCACGAAGTACCCCCCGAGGCGGCGGATGAGGGTATCCAGAGGCCAGACCTTCGCCCACTCCCCAACGGCGTAGGAAACCGCTGCATGGCGGGAAACCAGGTACGCCACCAAAAGGTAGTCCACGTTTGACCGGTGGTTCGCCAAAAAAACCACGCTGTCTTCAGGGTTTACCGCAGCAAAAGCGTTTTTGTCGGCAAAGGCGACCCTTACCCGGTAAATGGCCCGCAGGAAACGCCGGGCCAGGGCGTACCCCCAGCGGTAGTAGAGGTACACGTTAAAAGTCGGCACGATTTCCCGAGCGTAGCTTGCGAGGATGTCTTCCACTTCCGGCCAGGAAAGGCCATGCTCCTGCCGGTACCGCTCGGCGGCGCTCAAAACCTCGGGGTCGTGGGTGAGCATGTGCTCCACCGCCCGCTTTTTGGCGAGCTTCAAAGGATGCAAGCGCAGGGCCAAGCGGGCGTTGAGCTCTTCCACGAGAGCTCGAACCCGCCGCCGCAGCACCACCCGCAGGCCGGGCACCAACAGGCGCTCCACCAGCGCCACCGCCGCCAGAAAGGCGAGGAGGAAGAACAGCCACAGGGGGAGGCGGACCTCGGGCATGACTTGGGTCCAGTATAACGGCCGGTAGAATGCCGCCGTGGGAAAGACCCAAAGGTACCTGGAGCTGTCCTTGGTGCTGGCCCTGGGCACCGCCAACGTGCTTTCGGAGCTTGCCGGCAAGGGCAAACTTACGGTGGTGGTGGGCGGTGTGGTGGCCTGGAGCCTGGTTTTGGTGCGCCGGCAGAAACGGGCGCCTGGGTTTCTGGCGCGAGCTTTGGCCTTGCCCCAACGGTGGGATGGAAACCTCGCCCTCCTCGCCGGTGGGACCGTGGCAGGGGTGGGAGCGTGTGCGGCCATCGGAGCTCTCAACGGCAAGCTTTCGTGGGACGTGTCCCACTGGCTCATGCTGGGTTTGTACCCCCTTTGGGGTTTGGCCCAGCAGTTCCTGCTTCAAGAGGTGTTGGCCTGCCACCTGCGGGCGTTTCTCCCACGAATCGCCCTCCCGTTGGCGGCTGGCCTGTTCGCCCTCGCCCATGCGCCCGCATGGGGGGTGGCGGCGGCGGTTTTGCCGGCAGCCCTCTTCTGGTTATGGCTTTACCCCAGGGTCGGGTCCCTGCCACCGTTCGCCGTGGCCCACGGGTTCGTGGGGACGGCCTTTTTCGCGTGGGTCGAGGGGCGCAGCTTCGCCCAGGCTCTGGCCCTCACCTGGAGCTAAACCGCGTCCCCCACCGGCTCCGCCTCCAACAGCGGCTCGAGCACGAGGGTTCCGTTTTGGACCGTCACCAGCACCGTGTCCCCCTCGTGAACCTGTCCGGCCAGGATCATGCGCGCCAGGGGGTCCTGGACGAGCCTCTGAATCGTGCGCTTGAGGGGGCGCGCGCCAAACTCGGGGTCGTACCCTTCGCGGGCGAGGTACTCGAGGGCCGCATCGTCAGGCTGGAGCTGGATGCGGCGGTCGGCCAAGAGCGCGTTGAGGCGCCCGAGCTGGATGCGCACGATGTCCCGCAGGTGCTCGAGGGTGAGCTTGTGGAACACCAACACCTCGTCAATGCGGTTCAAAAACTCCGGGCGGAAGGTGCGCTTGAGCTCCGCCTCCACCGCCGCCAGCATGCGCTCCCGCTCGCTCTCGGCGAAGTTGCCGATGATGTGCGAGGCGATGTTGGAGGTCATGATGATGACCGTGTTGCGGAAATCCACGGTGCGGCCCTTGCCGTCGGTGAGGCGGCCATCGTCGAGGATTTGCAGAAGGACGTTGAACACGTCGGGATGGGCCTTTTCCACCTCGTCGAAAAGAACCACCGAATACGGCCGGCGCCGCACTGCTTCCGTAAGTTGACCACCCTCCTCGAAGCCCACGTACCCCGGGGGCGCGCCAATCATGCGGGCCACCGAGTGTTTTTCCATGTACTCGGACATGTCCAGCCGCACCATGGCCCGCTCGTCGTCGAAGAGGAACTCAGCCAAGGCGCGGGCAAGCTCGGTTTTGCCGACCCCGGTGGGACCCAGGAACAGGAAGGAGCCTACCGGGCGGTTGGGGTCTTTGAGGCCGGCCCGGGCCCGCCGCACGGCTTCCGACACGGCCCGGATCGCGTCGTCCTGGCCCACCACCCGCTGTCTGAGGCGCTCCTCCATGGCCAACAGCTTGGCCTTCTCGCTTTCCAAGAGCTTGGCCACGGGAATCCCGGTCCATCGTGCCACCACCTGCGCCACGGCTTCCTCCGTGACCTCTTCGGCGAGGAAGGTGCCGTGGGTTTGCTGGTGGGCCTTGAGATCGTCGGAGGCCCGGGCCAACTCCCGCTCGGCGGCCGGGATTTCCCCGTAGCGGAGCTGCGCCGCCCGCTCCAAGTCGCCCTCGCGCTCCGCCCGGTCGGCGGCCTCGCGAAGGTTCTCGAGTCGCTCTTTGAGCTCCCGAATGCGGGTAATGAGCTGCTTTTCCCGCTGCCACGAGGCCTTTTGGGCAGCGATCTTTTCCGAAAGCTCGGCAATTGCAGCTTGTACCTGGGCCAGCCGCTCTTTGGCTTGGGGGTCGCTCTCCTTGGCTAAGGCGCGCTTTTCGATTTCGAGCTTCAAAAGAGCCCTCTCGTTTTGGTCAATTTCCGTGGGCAGAGAGTCGATTTCGATGCGCAGGCGTGAGGCCGCCTCGTCAATGAGGTCAATGGCCTTGTCGGGAAGGAAGCGGTCGGTGATGTAGCGGTGGGAAAGCTGGGCGGCCGCCACTAAGGCGGCATCGGTGATGCGGACGCCGTGATGCACCTCGTACCGCTCCTTGAGACCCCGAAGGATGGCAATGGTTTCTTCAACCGTGGGCTCGCCCACCAACACCGGCTGGAACCGACGTTCCAAAGCCGCGTCCTTTTCGATGTACTTGCGGTACTCGGCAAGGGTCGTGGCACCGATGCAGCGCAGCTCCCCTCGGGCCAAGGCGGGCTTCAAGAGGTTGGCCGCGTCCATGGCGCCCTCGGCGGCACCGGCCCCCACGAGTGTGTGGATTTCGTCAATGAAGAGGATGACCTCGCCTTGGGAGTCCACCACTTCCTTGATGACGGCCTTGAGGCGATCCTCGAACTCCCCCCGGTACTTGGTGCCGGCAATGAGGGCGCCCATATCAAGGGCCACGATGCGGCGGTTTTTGAGGACTTCCGGCACATCGCCGGTGGCTATGCGCTGGGCGAGACCCTCGGCAATGGCGGTCTTGCCCACCCCCGGCTCGCCCAAGAGTACCGGGTTGTTCTTGGTCCGACGCGTAAGCACCTGCATGACCCTTCGGATTTCCTCGTCCCGGCCAATGACCGGATCGAGCTTGCCGGCCCGCGCCAACTCCGTGAGGTCGCGGGCGTACTGCTTGAGGGCCTCGTACTTGGCTTCTGGATTGTCGTCGGTGACGCGGTGGGACCCCCGCACCTCTTGCAGGGCCGAAACGAGCGTGTCCTTGGTGACCCCGTAACGGACCAGGATTTCCTGAGCCGATGTGCCCTTCACCAGGGTGAGGGCCAAGAGCAGGTGCTCCACCGAGACGAACTGGTCTTGGAACTGCGGCGCAAGTTTGGCTGCCGTTTCCATGACCTGACGAAAGTCCCGGGAAAGCTGGGGCTCGGCTCCCCCCTCAACGCGCGGCAAGCGGTCGAGGTCCCTCTTGGCCTCGGCGGCAAGGGCGGGCAAGGGCGCCCCTACTTTAGCCACCAGCCGCGGCGCCAGGCCCTCTTCTTGCTCCAAGAGGCTGACCAAGAGGTGCGTCGGGATCACCTCCGGGTTGCCGCGGCTACGGGCGAGGTTGAAGGTTTCCTGCAAGGCCTCTTGGGCCTTGATCGTGTAGTTGGTCGTTGCCATGGTCTTCTCCTTGGAGCCCCTTCCGGCTCCAACCTCAATTTAGAACCTGCGCGGGTTATTGTCAAGGTTCATCGCAATTCTGGCGAAAGGGTCTATGCATGATGTGCTCAATTCTGTTGGACTCTCCACGGGCTCACCACCAACCACCTTGACCTTTCGCCGCCGGCTTCCTGTAGAATGCCGCGACGATACAACCGCCACGGACACCTGCGGGAAGGCTGTGGCGAGAAAGGGAGGCGTGAGATGAGCGAGAAGCGCTTCACCCCGTTCGTGCCCGCCCACGTGACCATGCCCGAGTTCACCGGGCGGGCGTTGCTTTTGGGCCTGTTCATGAGCGTGATCCTGGGGGCCGCCAACGCCTACCTGGGGCTCAAGGCGGGCATGACCATTGCCGCCACCTACCCGGCGGCGGTCATTTCCATGGCCGTGCTGCGCCTCGTGCGGGGTTCCCTCCTCGAGGAGAACTTCGCCCGAACCGTGGGCTCCATTGGCGAGTCCGTGGCGGCGGGGGCCATCTTCACCATCCCAGCGTTCGTGATCCTCGGCATCTGGCCCTTCAACACCGTCAAGGACTACGTCCTCGCCAGCTCCCTCATGATCGTGGGTGGGATCCTGGGGATCCTGTTCGTGACCATGCTCCGGCGCGTCATGGTGGAGGACCCCGAGCTTCCCTTCCCGGAATCGGTGGCGGCGGCGGAAATCCACAAGGCCGGGCAGCGGGGTGCGGAAGCAGCAGTGCAGCTCTTCAAGGCCATGGGCGTGGGCGCGCTCGTCAAGTTCCTCGGCGATTTCGGGGTCTTCCGGGCCTCCAACGACTTTTTCCTGAAGGTGGGCGAGGTCGGCAAGAGCTTGGTGCGCCTGGGGTTCCAAAAGGACGCCTACGCCGTGAAGGGCCTCGGCGGCGTGTCCACGATTTCGGCGCCGGCGGTGAGCCCCGCCTACATGGGCGTGGGGTACATCATTGGACCTACTTTGGCTTCCCTCAACTTCGCCGGCGGTCTTTTGGCATGGGGGCTTTTCGTGCCGCTTTTGGTGTTTTTCCTCGGGCCTTCCATGATGGACGGTTTTGCTGCCTCCGTGGGGGTGGCCCCTGGTAGTGAGCAAGCGTGGGCGCTTTTAGCCGACCGCCTGTGGAAATTCATCGTTCGCCCCATTGCCGTGGGCGGGATGCTCGTGGGCGCCGGGTACACACTCTACCGCATGCGGGCCAACCTCAAAGCCGGCTTGGCGCGCTCGGTTTCCGACCTCAAGAAGTCGGCGCAAGCGGCGGACACCACGGAAAGAACCGACAAAGACTTGAACTTCAAAGTGGTGCTCTTTGGGGTTGCCGCCGTTTTCGTGCTCATGGTGATCCTCTACAACTATTTCGCTGGAAAGCTCGGGGGCGCCATGGCCGCGGCGGCGGTGATGCTGGTCACGGGCTTCTTCTTTGCCGCCGTGTCCGGCAACCTGGTGGGGATGATCGGCTCCTCCAACAACCCCGTTTCCGGCCTCACCCTCGCCACCCTCATCGTGGCGGCCCTCACCATGGTGATCGTGGGGGTTTCGGGGATGCAGGGGGTCGCCGCGGTGTTGGGGGTGGCCAGCGTGGTGTGCGTGGCTGCAGCCGTGGCTGGTGAGATGTTGCAGGATTTGAAGGTGGGGCACATCCTCGGCGGCACGCCCTGGAAGATGCAGGTGGGTGACCTCATGGGCGTGGTTGTCGCCGGCCTTCTCCTGTTCTTCCCCCTTTACCTCCTTCACTTTTACAACATCAAGCAAGGCGGCACCGGCTTTGGGGACAAGGCTCTGGCCGCCCCCCAAGCGGGCCTCATGGCTACCCTTTCCCAGGGCATCGTGGGCGGCGAGATGGCGTGGCCGCTGGTCATCGTGGGGATCGTCATGGGGTTCGCCCTCATCCTCGTCAAGGTCAAAAGCCCTATGCTTTTTGCCGTGGGCATGTACCTTCCCCTGGAAACCACCTTTGCCATCTTCATTGGGGGCATCGTTCGGGCCATCGTGGACCGCATGGTGGCCAACCGCGGCTACAACGAGGCCCAGAAGGCCCGAGTGGAAAACGCTGGGGTTTTGGCCGCTTCCGGTTTGATTGCGGGCGAGGCGCTCATGGGTCTCGTGGTGGCGGCGGTGGTGTTCTTCCGGGACAAAGCCTTTTACAACTTGGCTGAGTGGATCCCCTCTTGGCACCCTCCGGGGCTTTTGGCCCTGGTTTTCGCCCTGGCCATTGCCGCGTACCTCGTGTTCGTGCCCTTGCGCAAAGCCGGCGCCGCCGACGAGCCGGCGCCGCCAACGGCCGTCATGTAACAACTCGTGCCGGGGGGCAGCCACGGCTGCCCCCCTTTGGCCATGGGCTTGCGGATCGCTCAGGTTCTCGAAAAGACCTCCCTGGCCACGGGCTCGGTGCGCCAAATGGTGGAGGCTGCTCGGGAGCTGGCGCGCCGGGGGCACCAGGTGGTGGTGGTGACCCGCCCCGACCCGGTCCTTGCGGCGGAGCTGGTGAACACCCCGGTTCACGTTCACCCGTTGCCCCTCCGTCACGAGCTGGACTTTGCTTCCGCCCGCGCCTTTGCCCGCCTGGCTCGGGAATGGCAGCTGCAGGTCGTCCACGTCCACAAAGGTATCGCCCACGCGGTGGCCCTCGGCGCCACCTACTTGGGGGCCCGCTACGCCTTGTTTGTCAACCGGGGCGTTTCCTTCCCCGTAGGGTTCTTTTCCCGCTGGAAGTACCGTTCCCCCCGAGTCACCGGGGTGGTGGCGGTGTGCGACGCCATTCGAGAGGTGGTCCTTCGCTCCACCGGCCTCCCTCCCGAACGGGTGGTGACAGTGTACGCCGGCGTGGATACGGAGCGCTTTCACCCGAACCGAGTGAATGCCAAAAAAGTTCGCCAAGAGCTAGGGATTGCCCCGGAAGCTCCGGTGGTCGGCCACGTGGGCATTCGCGACTGGAAAGGGTGGCGGGAGCTGGTGGCGGCGTTCGTGGAGGTGCGGGCCCGCGTCCCTGAGGCCGAGCTGCTGCTCGTGGGGTGCAAAAACGAAAAGCAGCGGCAAGGTGTCCTGGAATACGCGCAAAGCCTCGGCCTGAGGAGCGGCGTCCACGCCACCCTGGCGCGGTTGGACATGCCTGAGGTCTTGGCCGCCTGCCACGTGGTGGTGGACCCCTCGTGGGCGGGAACCGGAATCACCGGCACCATTCGCGAGGCCATGGCCCTGGAAAAGCCGGTGGTAGCTACGGACGTAGGCGGAAACAGGGAGCTGGTCGTGGACGGCGAGTGCGGCCTCCTCATCCCGCCCCGCGACCCCGCCCTCCTGGCAGCGGCCGTCGTCCGCCTCCTCACCGACCCCGACCTTGCCAAGCGCCTGGGCGAAGCGGCCCGCGCCCGGGTTGTGGCGGGCTTTTCCACCGCCGTGCGCGGACAACGTTTGCAGCACCTTTACGAGGAAGCCGTGGCGCGACTAGGCCTTTAAGCCCGCAGGCAAGAAACCCGCACTTCCCGCCGGCGCGGGCCGTCCAGCTCCAGAAAGAAAACCGCTTGCCACGTGCCCAGCTGCAACTGGCCTTCGCTCACCGGCACCATCACCGAGGAACCGACGAGGCTCGCCAAAATGTGGGCGTCGGCGTTCCCCTCCCCATGGGTGAACGGGATCTTGGGCAGCATGGCGCCAAGGGCAGCCAGGATATCCTCGCCTACCGCCGGATCTGCCCCCTCGTTGATGAGCACGGCAGCGGTGGTGTGGGGTACGAACACGTGGCAAACCCCCTCCTCCACCCCCGAAGCCGCCACCGCCTGGGCCACGAATGCGGTGATATCCACGAGTTCCCGCCTCCTTGCGGTTTGCAAGTGAATCCTGTCCATGCGGCCTCCCTTAAGGCTGAGCTGGCTGTTCGGGCCAGTAAAGGGCCCGGTACCCCTGGGCCAGGAGCAAAACCCGGTGCACGTAATCCCAAGTTTCCGGAAGTTCCAGCCGCTCCACGAAAAGCGGCCCCTCCCGTCGGGCTTCCTCCCAAGCTCCAGCCACCCGGCTTTCCCCGGCGTTGTACGCCGCCAGCGCTGGCTCCCAAGCGCCACCGAAGCGGTCCAAGAGCTTTCGGAGAAGGCGCGCCCCGGCCCGCAGGTTCGTTTCCGGGTCTTCAAGGCGAGACGCGGAAAGCCCCGCCGTGGCTGGGAGAAGCTGGGCCAAACCTACCGCCCCTTTGGGCGAACGGGAGCGGGGGTTGAAGGCCGATTCCTGGCGCACCAGGGCCGCCAGAATCCAGACCGGCACACCCGAAGCGTGCGCTGCCGCCTCCAGCTCGCCGCGGTAGGGAAGGGGCAAGTACTGCCGAAGCAGCTCCCGGGGCAAGCCGTCCCACGGTCCCGTGTAAAGCCGCGGCTCGGCCCGGACCAGAAGCGGGACGGCGTCCAAGGGCGGAAAGTTCCCGAGCCGAGCAAGACCCAGCCACCCGGACCCAGAGCCGATCCCTGCCTCCAGCTCGGCCCGCCACCCCAAGACCACATCGGCCACCCGGCCGGCCTTGAGCCACCAGGAAGCCCACGGTGGGGGCGGGATTTCCGGCAGAGGCTCATGACTCGCCGACCAGCGAAGCGAGGCTCCCGAAAGCCGCGCCGCCCACTGGGCAGGGAGGTCAGGGTGACCGGAGACCGCCAGCTCCCGCAGAAGGGAAGGGTTGCCCTTGTTCAGCTCTACCCATCCGGCCCAAAAGCGGGCGAGGCGGGTAAGCCTGGGGCCTCCCACCCCTTCCGGCAAGCTCAAGATTCGGCCCTTGAGGGCAAAGGCCATGAGGGCGCGCCGTGCCACCCAATCCCAGCGGGGGGGCTTGGTTCCAGCGCTGGCCGCCAAAAGCGCCGGAACCTCGGAAAGCTGCCCTTGCTCCAAGAGAGCTTCGGCACGCAAAAGCTGGAGCTCGGCCCGGACGGCAGCTTCGGTAACGCTCGGGGCGTGGCGGCAAGCCTCGGCAAGCCGGGCAAAGAGCGCCGAGCGCTGGGAACCCTCGGCGGCCCAAGCCTTTTGCCGCCAAATCCGGCACAGCAGGAGCGCCCGCTCCGGAGAGCGGGGGGGAAGGCGCTGGGCCCAACTCTCAGCTTGCGGGAGGCGGCGCATACTCAGGGCCGCTTTGGCCGCCACCTCGGGAGCGTCGGCCCGCACCGCCGCCCGCAGCGCTTGCTCGCCCATTCCGGCGTCGAGAAAAGCTCGGGCGAGGCGGCGCCATTCGTCGCGGGTAAAGCCGGACGCCACGCTTTCCCACCCTTGAGACGGGAACAGCGCCGGAAAATCTTGGGGAGCTTCCAAAAGTGCAGCCTTCTTTTGAGACGCGCTCTCCTCGGGCCAAAGGGACGCGCGTAAGGCTCGGACCCGGGCGCGGTTTTTCGGGGTGAATTCCTCCGCTTTGGGCAGGACCCTCCGGACGTACGGGAGGTCACCCTGGCGCAGCGCCGTCTCGCACGCCGCCAAGAGCACCCTTTCCCGGCTTTCGGGGGTGAGGAAACCGGCCCCTTGCAGCTGGAGAAAGAAAGCTTCGGGGGGAAGACGGCGGCTTGCGGCTTCTTCCAGCCGGCGGGCTACGACCGCAACTTCTCCCCCTTTGGGCTGCGCCAAGGAAAAAGCCCGCAGCGCCGAGGCGGGAGAGGCGGCGTCGCAAGCGTAAAGGCCCCAGAGCATGGCGGCCTCCCGCCGCTCCTCCGCCGGGCCCGCCAAAGCCACCGCCACGAGCGCCTTGGCTTTGCCCGAAGCTCCTCCGGGAGCACCCAGGGCCCCGCCCAGGGTCGGGCCCGAGGGCTTTCGGGTACAGCCGGCGACGCCCAGGAGGAGGAAAAAGACCCTACAGGCCCAGGGCGTCCGGGTCGCCATCGGCCAAGGTACGCACCAGCTCCTCGTAAAAGTAATCCGAGACGGCCCGCACCTCCGCCGGAATGCGTTGCTCGTACATTTCCCGGGAGCGGTCAATTTCCTCCTTGAGGCGGGTGTAAATGTCGCGGTTGGCTTTCCCTTCCTGCACCGCCTGCTCGTTGTAAAGGCGGATTTCGGAAACCAAAAGCCGCGCGAACCGGCGCGCCTCTTCGTGCTTCTTCTCCTCCTCGGGGGAGCGCGGCGGCGGCACTGGCGCCACCTCGAACCGCTGGGTGGCCGAGGCGTCCGCCACTGGAGGGCTTGCGGGCTCCGGGGTGGGCGCCGCAAGGGACACGTCCTGGGCGGCCACCTGAGGTTCGGGAACGGCTTCCGGGGGGCTCACCTCCCCCCGAGGGGCTTCCTGAAGCCCCTCGGTGCCGAAGCTCGGCTCAACCGGGGTTGCGGGGCGCCGGTCCTCTACCGGTGCTAGGGGCGGGGTAGGTGCCGTGGGGCGCACCGCCAGGGTTTCCAGCTGCAACCCCGCCAGGTACGTGAACAGCTGCACCCACTCCACCGCCACACCGGCCCCCCCTTCCTCGGCCAAAAGCGCCCCCACCACCTTGCCCCGCAAGGACATGGGGACCAGCAGCACGGCGGCACCCGGATTGCGGAGGAAATCCGTGAGCACGGGGTCGTCCTCGGCGCGCAGCAACACCGGCTGCCCCCCAGCCACGGCGGATAAGGCCGGTGAGGCGTCGAGGCTTGCCTGCCAACGGCGCACCGCCTCGGGTGCGAACCCGGCGCCGCTCCACCCCAGCACCTTGCCGTCGCGGAACACGAGAATGGCCCGGCCCCCGGCGTACGGCGCCAAGGCTTCGAGCAGCCCCTGGAGGACCTCCGTTTGTGAACGCCCGGCGTCCAACTGGCGTACCGCCGCCAGGTCAAGGGCAGGTTTCGGGGCCTCGGGCGGAGCCACGAACTCCTCGACCCCAGCAAGGGGGAAAAGGGCTTCGGGGTCGCCGGGGAGGACCAAGTCCACGTCCCCCGCGATGCGGCTCGCCGCCTCCTGGACCTCCCGCGCCACGGTGTCCAGTTTGGTGCGCAGTAAGTCCATGGCGGCCTCTCGAACCCGCTGCAGGTGTGCCACCAGCGCCTCTTTCCCGGTCATGGGAACCTCCTGGCCAAGGGCCTCTTGCATTATTGGCCCGCCGCTTCCCGCTGTCAAGAAACTTGCGAAGGCCCCGGGGCTTTGCTACTTTTTTCACGAGAGGAAGGAGGGGACCATGCGAACCCCAAAACTGGTTTTGGCGTTCACACTCGTGAGCCTCGTGGCTTGCGGCGGCAAGAAAGAGGCCCAGGCACCCAAGGCTAACTTGAGCGAGCAGCTCGCCAAAGTCAAAGCGCTTCACCAGCAGCACCTGGAAAAGGCGGGAAAACTGCGGGACCTCCGCGGGGAGCTTGCCACGCTGAAGGCGAAGCCCAAGCTTGACCCGTCCGAAAGTCAGCGCTTGAAGGACCTGGAAGCTCAGGTCAAGGAAGCTTCCAAGGAACTGGACAAGGTTTTCACCGATGACCAAAACGAGCTGGCGGCGTTTCTCAACGTGGCCCTTAACGACGCCCCGCAAGCCCCCGAAACGTTGGAGGGGCTCAAGATTTACGCCGAGGACAGCATCCTCAACGCCAAGGACTACATGAACGAGGCCGGCGACTACCGCAAGGCCGTGGAGCTCTTGGAAACGGCCCAAAGCTACTTTGAAAGCGTCAACGCTCCCGTACCTCAAGAGCTTAAGTCCCTCCTCGAGGAAGCCCGTGCCTTCCGGTTCATAACCAAGGAGCGCTTCGACAAGGTGGCCAAGGGCATGACCCGGGAGGAGGTGAAGGCCATCACCGGCACCCCTCTCGCCCTCAACGTGCGGGAGCAGGAGGTCAAGGGCAGGAAGGTCACCGTGTGGCTCTTCCGCAGCGAGGCTGGCGACATCGCCTCGTTCTTCTTCGATGACAAGGGCAAGCTTTACAGCAAGGATTGGAAGGCCAGCAAGTAAAGCGCCGTTGACGGAACCCCCAATCCGCGCTAGCATAGTTGCTTGCGCGGCTGCCCCGGCAGCAGTAAGGCGCGGAGAGGGGGTGACGGCTTCGATGCCAACGGTTGTTCATGTTCGCGAGAACGAATCGTTCGAGCAGGCATTGCGCCGCTTCAAGCGCAAGTGCGAGAAGGCCGGCATCCTCTCGGAAATCAAGAAGCGCCAGCACTACGAAAAACCTTCGGAGCGCCGCAAGAGGAAGTTGATTCAAGCGCGCAAGAAGCTCCTTCGTAAGCTTGCCCAGCAGAGAAAGGCCGGCTTGCTGTAATCGGTATGCACCACACTCTGGCTGCGCTTGAGTGGCAGCAGGTGCTGCAACTCGTGGCGTCGTTTGCCCGCACCGACAGGGGTCGGGAGCTCGTTCTGCAAACGGAACCGGTCTTTGGCCCGTCGAGCGACGAGGCGTTTTGTCTGGCCTCCGACGTGTGGGGGTTCGTGGAGCGCCAGGGCACCCTGCCCCTCGGCAATTCATCCGGCCTCGAGCTTTTGGCTGCTCCCTCCGCCGGCTGGAGCCCTCAGGAACTGGCGGAACTTGTGGCCCTGGTGCGCACCGTGGTGACGGTGCGGAGCGCCGTTCTCGCGGCCTCCCCCGGCCCAGCCCTAGCCAAGCTGGCGGCCAGCCTCCCGGATCTCGGGGGTTTCCTCGCTTGGTGCGAGACGCGCTTGGAAAGCGACGGCCACGTCCCGGACACCGCCTCCCCTGCCCTGGCCCAGGCCCGTCGCAGCCGGGAAGCGGTGCGCCAAGCGCTGCAACAGGAGCTCGAGCGGTTGACGCGCCTTACCCCCTTCGCTTCCGGCCCCTACACCGTACGGCGGGACCGCTACTGCCTCCCCATTCCCGCCGGCGAGCGGGGAAAAGTTGCCGGCTTGGTCCTGGACGCCTCGGGGAGCGGCGCTACGCTTTTTGTCGAGCCTTTCTCCCTGGTGGAGCTCAACAACGCCCTGGCGCAAGCTTCCGCCCTCATCCGGGAAGAGGAGGAGCGCATCCTCGGCGAGCTGCGCGCGGCTTTCCTGCGCCGCCGCACGGAGCTTTTGGCCGCTGGGGAGACCTTGGCCACCCTCGACGCCTTTCAAGCCCGGGTGCTCTTCGGAAAGAAAGCCGGGGCACGCCTCCAACCCCCAGGAACCGGCTCGGTGTTTCGCGTGGTGGCGGCCCGTCACCCCTTGCTGGAACCCCATTTGGCCCCCCTCCGCGAGGCGGTCTTCGGGGAGCCCGGCAACCGGGAACCCGTGGTCCCCACGACCCTTGAGTTCCCACCCGACGTGCGGTTGGTGCTGATTTCCGGCCCAAACGCTGGCGGCAAGACCGTGGCCCTCAAGACCGTGGGCTTGGTGGCCGTGATGGCGGCAGCGGGGATACCGGTGTTGGCCGAAGAGGGAACCGAGCTTCCCGAGCTGTCCGGGGTTTTCTGTCACATCGGCGACGAGCAAAACGTCTTGGCCGAGCTTTCCACGTTCCAAGCAGCCATGACCGCCACTGCCGCCCTCCTTGCCCGCTCCGACCCATCACCCCTGGTGCTGTACGACGAGCTGGGCTCGGGCACTGACCCCGAGGAGGGCCAAGCGTTGGGCGCGGCGCTCCTGGAGGAGCTCGCCGCCCGCCGCTGGTGGACCCTCGCCACCTCTCACCTTCTGGGCCTTGCCGTTCACGTGGAAAACCTCCCGGGCGCCGCCAACGCCGCCATGGGCTTCGATGAAGGGAGCGGGCGTCCCACGTACGGCTTGACCCTCGGCACGCCCGGGCGTTCCCGGGGCCTGGCTTTGGCGCGAGCTTGCGGGCTGCCCGAGCGCCTCGTCCGCCGGGCCGAATCGCTGCTTTCCGGGGCGTACGTTTCTCTGGACCGCTACCTCACCCGCCTCCAGGAGGAAACCGAAAAACTGCGCCAAGCCCGCGAGGCTTTGACGGCTCGGGAGATGGAGTTGCGGAAAGCCCAAGAGGAGCTCGCGGTCCGCCTTGGCGAGCTGGCCCAGGAGAAAGCGCGGCTTTGCCGAGCGCTCCAAGACGAGGTCCTCCGCCTCCGTCGTCAGGCCCAGGAGCGCTGGGAAAAGGTGGTGGCCGAGCTCGAAAAAGCCAAAAAGGAAGGGACTTTGCCTGGCCGGCGGCGGCTGGCCGCCCTTCGCTCCCAAGCCTTGAGCCTCCCCGTTCCGGAAATAGCCCAAGAGCCGGCGCCCGAAGCGTGGCAGCCAGGGGATGGGGTGGAGGTCCGGGGCTTTTCGGGTCACGGACGCGTTCTCCGGGTCCTCGGGAAGCGCTTGGAGGTGGCCCTCGGCGGCAAGAAGGTGTGGGTGGAGACCGCAGCCTGTCGGCGTGTCGAGACCCCCACAGCTCAGGCCCACCTCCAGGTGGAGGCGGCGCCCTCGGGGCAGGAGCTGGTGCTTTTGGGCCTTGACCGCGAAGAGGCCCGGGACAGGTTGGAAAAGTTTTTGGACGCGGCGCTTGTGGCTGGCACCCATCAGGTCCGCATCGTCCATGGCCACGGCAGCGGCGCCCTCCGCCGCATGGTGTGGGAAGTTTTGCGGGGGCATCCGGCGGTGGTTTCCTTCGCCCACCCGCCCCAGTACCGGGGGGGAACCGGGGTCACGGAAGTGGAGCTGGGGTCGTGATCCCATGAGCCGGTACGAGCTTTCCCCGCAGGTCGTGGAGAGGATTCGGCAAGCGGCCGATATCGTGGCGGTGGTCAGCGATACCGTCAGCTTGCGCAAAGCGGGAAAGGACTTCGTGGGGCTTTGCCCGTTTCACGGGGAACGCACGCCGTCCTTTTACGTTTCCCCGGACAAAGGCACGTTTTACTGCTTCGGCTGCCGCAAGGGTGGCAGTGTTTTCGATTTCGTCATGGAAACCCAGCACCTCTCGTTCCCCGAAGCCGCCGAGTACCTGGCCAAGCGCTTTGGGGTGGAGCTGCCCCTGGCCACCGGCGCCAGCCGCCGGCAGGCGGAGCTTTCGGAGCGCATCCTGCAAGCCCTGGAGGAAGCGCAGGCGTTTTTCCTTTCCCACTTGAGCTGGGATGCACCGCGAGCCTTTTTGGAAAGCCGCGGCGTCACCCTGGCCCAGGCCCAGGAGCTGGGGCTCGGCTTCGCTCCGGGAGGGTGGCGGAACCTCGTGGAGCACCTGCAGAAACGAGGCGTTTCCGAGCAGGTCTTGAAAGCCGCCGGGCTGGTGGTTCAGGGAGCCGACGGCCGGCTGTGGGACCGCTTCCGGGAGCGCGTCACCATCCCCATTCGCACCTTTAGGGGGCAACTGGTGGCCTTCGGGGGAAGAAGCCTCAAGGACGAGCAGCCCAAGTACCTCAACTCCCCGGAAACCTCGGTTTTTTCCAAATCCACCGTGCTTTTCGGCGGTCCCCAGGCGGCCCAGGCCATGGCTCGCGAAGGCCACGCCATCGTCGTGGAGGGCTACTTCGACTGCCTGGCCCTCCACCTTTCGGGCTTCCCTACGGCCGTCGCCACCTTGGGGACGGCTCTTTCGGAAACCCACGCCCGTGACCTCGCCCGCCGGGTTCAACGGGTTTTTCTCTGCTACGACGGGGATGCCGCCGGCCGGCGGGCCACGGAGGCCGCCTGCGCTACCTTGCTGGCCGCCAACCTCGAGGTGTCCGTGGTGCTCTTGCCCGAAGGCACCGACCCCGACCTCTTCATCCGACGGCAGGGCCCTGGGGCTTTTTCCCAGCTGCTCGAAAGTGCCGTGAGCCCGGCGGCGTTCCTGCTTCGGCAGGCGGGTGACTCGCTCCCGGCCCGGCGGCAGCGCCTGGGGGTGGCGCTGGCCATCATCAACCGCTGTCCGGACCCCGGGCGGCGATACGCCCTGGTGGAAGAGCTTGCCCGTGGCGCCGGGGTACCGGTGGACCACCTCGAGCCCCTGCACCGACCCCAAGCTGCCTGGGCCCAGCCGGCGGAAGAGGACCGGATCCCCGCCGGGGAGCTGGCCTTACTGCGGGGAATTTTGGTGGATACGCCCTTGGAGCGGCGCTCGGAGCTTTTAGCCCGCATCCCCGTGGAGGAGCTCCAGCACCCCCTCTGCCGGCAAGTCCTGGAGGTTCTGGCGAGGTTGGAGGGCGAGGGAATCCCCCTTGAAATTTCCACCCTCAGCACCCACATTAATGAGCGCGAGGCGCGGCGGCTCGTCGCCGCCCTTGAGTACGAGGCTCCACCCACGACCGAAGGGGGCCTCGAACGAATTTTGAGGGAGCTTTGGGAACGACAGAGACGACAGCGGATCGCCGCCCTCACGGAAGACGTTCGGCGAGCAGAACGTGCAGGAGACCGGGACGCGATGCAGCGGGCCTTGGCTGAGATCCAGGCCGTTTCGCGTCGGACCGGTCCTTTTTAGGAGGAAAAGGTGGAACTTGACCGGGACGTGACGACCTTGAGCTTGGAGGAAAAGTACCCCGAGCTGCCCCGGCTGCTCCAGCTGGGGAAGGAGCGTGGGTACGTCCTCGTGGACGAGATCCTCGAGATCCTGCCGGAAGACGTGGCCGGCAACGCCGAGGAGCTGGACGAAATTTACCTGCGCTTTAGCGAAAACGACATCGAGGTCATTGAAAACCAAGAGAAAGCGGCCACCTTCGAAGAGGAGGCCGAGCGGGCCGCCAGCCCCGAAACCGCCGCGCCTCCCCTCCTCCAGGAGGAGCTGGAGCGCACCAACGACCCCGTGCGCATGTACCTGCGGGAAATGGGGACGGTCAAGCTGTTGGACAAAGAAGGGGAAGTGGCCATCGCCAAGCGCATCGAGGCCGGCGAAGCCAAGGTTTTTTGCGCCTTGGCCTCCTCTCCAAAGATCCTGGAGCTGTTCCTCCGGGCCAACGAAGCCGCCCGCCGGGACCGCCGCTTGAGCCGGGACCTCTTGGCGGGGCTTTCGGTGAAGCTGGATGAGCGCTCCCAGGCCAGGGTTCAGGAAGGCCTGACCATCTTTGCCAAGATCCGGGAGCTGGACCTGGCCTCCAAGGCCATCAAGGACCAACTCCGGAAGGCCAAGAAGGGCAGCAAGAAGGCCCAGCAGCTGGAAGCCAAGCTCGACGAGCTGGCCGGTGAAATCTCGGTGCTCGTGCGCTCCACCGACTTCACCACCCAGACCCGCAACCGCCTGTTGGCGTTTCTCGGGGAAGTGGAGCGGCAGTTTTCCATTCCCATCCAAACCATCCGCAAAGACGAGGGCAAGCTCAAGACCGAGCGCAACGCCGAGCGGCGGGCCTTTTACGAGGAGCGGATCCGCCGCTACCGCGAGGAGCTGGCCAAGCTGGAGGCGGAGTACGGGGTCCCCTACGAGGAGTTCAAGCGCGTGGTGGCCCAGGTTCGGGAAGGGGAGCGGGAAACCGACGAAGCCAAACAGGAGCTCATCGTCGCCAACCTGCGGCTGGTGGTCTCCATTGCCAAGAAGTACACGAACCGCGGCTTGCAGTTCTTGGACCTCATCCAGGAAGGCAACATCGGCCTCATGAAGGCCGTGGATAAGTTCGAGTACCGCCGGGGCTACAAGTTCTCCACCTACGCCACCTGGTGGATCCGGCAAGCCATCACCCGCGCCATTGCCGACCAAGCCCGCACCATCCGCATCCCCGTGCACATGATCGAAACCATCAACAAGCTCACCCGCTGCCAGCGCCAGCTCGTTCAAGAGCTGGGACGCGAGCCGACCTCGGAGGAAATCGCCGAGCGCATGGAAATCCCCGTGGCCAAGGTGCGCAAGATCATGAAAATCGCCCTAGAGCCCATTTCCCTGGAAACCCCCATTGGCGAAGAGGAGGATTCCCACCTGGGCGACTTCGTGGAGGACAGCTCGGTGGTCTCGCCCATCGACGCGGTCATTGCTACCTCCCTGCGCAAGCAAGCGGAAGCGGTTCTCCGCACCCTTACCCCCCGGGAAGCCGAGGTGTTGCGGCGGAGGTTCGGGATCGGCGACGGCACCGAGCAAACCCTGGAGGAGGTGGGCAAGGCCTTCAACGTCACCCGCGAGCGCATCCGGCAAATTGAATCCAAGGCTTTGCGCAAGCTCCGGCACCCTTCCCGGGCCAAGCACCTCAAGCCTTACCTGGACGTCATTGGTTAGCTTTGCCCAGGGCGCTTGTGAGGCGGCCGTAAAAAGGCGTACAATCCCCCTTCGGGATGCCCGGCTCCTGCCGAGGTGGGTTTTTGGCAAGAAAGAACGAGCAGCAGCACCCAACGCGGGAAATGAGGCGGGCGCAAGGGTCCATAGCTCAGCGGTTAGAGCTGCCGGCTCATAACCGGTAGGTCCCAGGTTCGAATCCTGGTGGACCCACCAGCTGGGAGGGTTGGTTTTGGACACACGGGAAAAGCTCCGTTACTTCGTGACCCTGCAAAAGCTCCTCGACCAACGGCGCCAGGCCCGCTTCCTTTTGGAAAACCCGCCGGAAGAGCTGCGCCAGCACCAGGAGCGCTTTGCCGAAAGGCGGAAGCTCTTGGCTGCCAAAAAGGACGAGCTCGCCAAGATCAAAGCCGAGCAAACCGCCCTCCAGCAAGAGCTCGAGGCGCTGCACAAGGAACGGGACCACTTCCGCAAGCAGAAGAGCATGGTGACCAACATGCGCCAGCTCCAGGCCGTGGTTTCCGAGCTTGACCACGTGGAGGCGGAAATCAAGTCCCGCGAGGAAAAACTCCTCGCGCTCTGGCAGCAGGTGGAAGCCCTGGAAAAGGACGTGGCGGGGCTCTCCCAAGAATCGGAAGAGGAGCGCCAGGCCCGAGAAGAGCTGGAAACGGTCTTTGCCGCCCAGAAAAAGCGGGCCGAAGAGGAGCTTGCCAGGATCGAAGCCCAGCTGCGGGAAACGCAAAAGCTTTTGGGCAGCGCCGGATGGGAGGAGTTCAAGAAGCTGTGGAGCACCCGCAAACCTGCGGCGGTCGTGCCCATGGATGGCGATTCCTGCTCGGCATGCCACGCTCAGCTCCGGCCGTACCTAGTCCAGGTGGTCAAGGCTGCAACCGAGCTCGCCTTTTGCGATTCCTGCCGCCGCCTCCTTTACGACCCCGAAGGCATCCAACCTTTGACCTTCGAGTGATGGGCACCTTTCAGGTAGACATTGACGGCGGCTGCTGGGGCAACCCGGGGGAAGCCGGGGCTGGGGTGGTCATCGTGTTTCCCGACGGCCGCCGCGAGGAGCACACCGTGTACCTAGGCCAAGCCACCAACAACGTGGCCGAGTACGCGGCCCTCTTGGCCGCCCTCGGGCGCCTCCGAGAGCTGGGCGCCACCGAGGTGGAGATCCGCACCGACTCCCAGCTTTTGGCCCGCCAGCTGGCGGGCGAGTACAGGGTGCGCGCCCCCCACCTCCAACCCCTCTGGCGGCGGGCCCAGGAGCTTTTGGGCCGGTTCTCCCGCGTGGCGATCCGCTTTGTGCCCCGAGAGCAAAACGCCCGTGCCGACGCCTTGGCCGAACAAGCCATTGCCGGCAAGCGGTCCACCTTGCCGTCGCCCCTGGCGCCATGACCGCCGTCGCCGAAAACCTCGCCTTGGTTCGCGAGCGCATCGCCCGCGCGTGCGGGAAAGTTGGCCGCGATCCCCGCGAGGTGAAGGTCCTGGCGGTGACCAAGACCCACCCACCGGAAGTCGTGGAGAAAGCCATTGCCGCCGGCTGCGACGCCATTGGCGAAAACCGCGTCCAGGAAGCGGCGGCCAAAAAGCCGTTGGTTCGAGGCTTCGCCCCCTGGCACCTGGTGGGACCCTTGCAGCGGAACAAGGCCAGGAAGGCCCTGGAGCTGTTCGATGTCATCGCCACCGTGGACCGCGCCCCCCTTGCCGATCTCCTCGAGGGCCTTCTCGCGCCCCGCAACCGGTCCCTTCCGGTCATGGTGGAGGTGAACTTGGGCCGCGAACCCCAAAAGAGCGGGGTGCTGGAGGAGGGGCTCCACGCGCTGGCCACTCACATCTTCGAGCGCTGCCCGCACCTCCAGCTCGTCGGGCTTTTGACCGTCCCCCCGTACGACCCGGACCCCGAGCGCTCCCGACCCTTCTTTGCCCGCCTTCGGGAGCTGGCGAGAACGCTCGAGCGGTGCTTCTCCCTCCCCAAGCTGGAGCTTTCCATGGGCATGTCCGAGGATTTCCCAGTCGCCGTGGAGGAAGGGGCAACCTGGGTGCGGCTCGGGCGGGTGCTCTTCGGCCCCCGGCGGACGTAAAGGCCTTGCCCCAGGACGGTGGTAAGCTGGTGACGAGGCTGGAGGAGCTGGCCATGCACCGCCTGACACCGCTGGAAATCCAAGGGGCTTCCTTCCCTACCAAGCTTAAGGGCTTCGACCCGGAAGCGGTACGCGAGTTCTTGCGCGCCATTGCCGAGCAAGTGGAAGAAGAGGCGAGGGCACGGGGCGAGCTCCGGGCGCAAGTGGAAATGCTTTCCCGCCAACTGGAGGAATACCGCTCTCAAGCCGAAGCCCTCAACGAAGCCCTCATTGCCGCCCAAAAAACCGCCGAAGCCACCGTGCAAAAGGCGGAGGCCGAGGCCCAGAAGATCATTACCGAAGCCCAGGCCCTGGCTGACCGGTTGGTGGAAGAAGCGAGGCAGCGTGCCGAAGCGGTAGAGACGATCATCGCCCAGCTCAAATCCCAGAGGCGCTCGGCCCGCGCCGACATGAAGCGTTTGGCCGAGCTGCTCTTGGGCCTGGTGAAGGACGACGAATCGGCAGAAAAGCGCGAATCCGAAGCGGCGAGCCTGGCGATCCTTCGGCCCCGCCCCAAGTCCCAGCCGTGAGCCTTTTGGTGGCCAACACTTCGGGGGTGTTCACCCCCTTGGGGCGGCACGCTGCCGCCGGCGCCGCCCAAGGGGAGGTGGCCTGTTTCCCCAAGGCGGTGGTGCGCTGCGAGGGCGAAACCATCGTCTTTGTAGGTGAAAGCTCGGAGCACGACCGTTTGTTCCCACCCCCGGACGAGGTCCTGGACGCCCGAGGTGGCTGCGTGGTTCCCGGCTTCGTGGACCCCCACACCCACCTTCCTTTTGCCGGCTACCGGGAAGACGAGTTCGATCGGCGCCTGGCGGGGGAGACTTACGCCCAGATTGCCGCCTCCGGGGGCGGCATCGTCAAAACCGTGGCAGCCACCCGCAACGCCTCGGAAGAAGAGCTCTTGGCCCTCACCCTCCAGCGTCTCTCCCGGCAGCTTGTGTGGGGAACGACCACCACCGAAGCCAAGTCCGGGTACGGCTTGGACGTGGAAAACGAGCTCAAGCAGCTGCGGGTGCTGCGCAGGGCCGGCGAGCTCCAGCCCGTGGAGATCGTGCCCACCGCCATGCCCGCCCACGAGGTCCCTCCCGAGTGGCGGCACGACCCCGAGGGCTACGTGGACCTCGTCATCCGCGAGGTTTACCCCGCCATCGCCCGGGAGGGCCTCGCCCAAGGGGTAGACGTCTTTTGCGAGCGAGGGGTTTTCACGCCGGAGCAAACCCGCAGGCTCCTGGCCCCCGCTCGCCGCTACGGCTGGCGCATGCACCTTCACGCCGACGAGCTCTCGCCCCTGGGAGGGGCGGAGTTGGCTGCGGAACTGGGGGCCTCCTCCGCCTCACACCTCCTCCACGTCTCGGAAGCGGGCATCCACGCCTTAAGGGCCGCTGGCGTGGTGGCCGTGGTCCTGCCCGGGGTTTCCTTTTTTTTGCGGGATCGCTACGCACCCGTGCGCGCCCTCATAACCGCGGGCGTGCCGGTGGCTCTGGCCACGGACTGTAACCCCGGCTCCTCCCACACGGAATCCATGGCCGCCATCATGCAGCTCGCCTCTTTAGGGGCCGGCATGAAAAGCGAGGAAGCCCTCACGGCAGCGACCCTCAACGCTGCTGCTGCCCTCGGTCTTGCCGAGCGCTTGGGGAGCGTGGAGGTCGGCAAGCAAGCCGACCTTGTGGTTCTCGACGCCCCCAACCCCAAGCACCTCGTCTACCACTTTGGCGTCAACCTCGTACGCCACGTGGTGAAGCGCGGGCGCGTGGTGGTCAAGGAGAGTCGGAGCGCGAGCTCCCGCCAGGGGAACCCCCTGGAGAGCTCGGGGGGCGCTGCTTGAGCGCCACGATCAAAACCAGGTTGCTCAGCACGATGACCCCCGAAGTCACGGGTAGGAACCAGGTGCTCCCGTAGCCGGCATCGGTAGCCACGAGAGCCAGAACCGCACTGACCAAACCCCGGGGCTGCAAAAGCCACAGGAGCTTCTGCTCCCACGCCTCCAGGCCCTCGCCCAGGTGTTTCGAGCGGAAAAAGAGCCAGTAGCGGGAGAGTACGAGCCACAGCCAGGCACCAACGGCGGTGAGGAGGACCGGTGCCGAAAACCCCCGTCGGGAAACCACGACGCCCAGGAAAACGAAAAAGAACGTCCGCACCAAGAAGGTCAGCTGCTGAATGAAGCGGTGCAGCCTGGCAACGGTGGCTTCCGCGATGTCCGCGGTCACCCGCGAGGGAAAACCCAAAAGCTCCAAAACCTCGCGCTCGTTGGCCATGACCAACCCGAAGGTCAGCACCGCTAAGGCCCCCGAAGCGCCGGGCAGCTCCACCAGCCCCCAGAGGAGCATGGCCAAAGCAAAGGTGAGAACATCGGCGTGGGGCACGTGGCCTAAGCGGCGCAGGAAGGGGGGCCACAAGAGACCACAGATCACGGCCAGAACCACGGAAAAGAGCGCGGCCATAAGCGAGCCCAGAGCCACCAGGCTCCCCCAGCCACCCCGCTCCAGAAGGGTGAGCGCCGCTTCCATGGTCAAAAGGGCCATCACATCGGCAACCGCCGCCTCCAGGGTGGCTAGGGTCCGCACGCCCTGGCCCACCGGAAGCCGGCCAACCAAGGGCAAGACGATGCTCCCCGAAACGGGCGCCAGGGCCACGGCCAAGAGCAGAGCTTCCCGCCAGGGTCGTCCCACCAAGATGAGAAACGCGGCCACGCCAACGACGGCCAGACCAAAGGCGCGGAAGGCGAGGGCCAAGCCCTTTTTGAGCCCCCGCTGCACCTCTTCAAGCTGAAGGTCCAAACCGCCTTCCAAAAGGATCAAGAGAAAAGCCAGGGAACCGAAATGGGGCGCCACGTCTCGGAACCGCTCGGCGGGCAGCCACCCGGTGACGGGCCCCATGATCAAGCCGGCAGCCATGAGCACGAGGACCGGGGGCACCTTGAGCTGTTCCAGGAAGCCCTCGGTAACGTAGGCCAAAAAAACGAGGCCGCCGGCCAGCACCAAAAACGTTGCGGCGCTCATGCCACGCCCATGGTAGAGTGCCTCCGGCCCTGCGCCAAAGATGGGGGTGCCATGAGGGATTTTTATCAGCGCGGCCCTCTCGTGACCTTGCTCCGCCTCGTCCCCAAAGACCTGGCGCGCCACCAGAAGGAACTGGCCAACTCCTTTGCCGTAGCGGTCTTCAATGGCCCCTATTTCGATCGCCATGGGGAAGAGGAAGCCGCGGAAACCTTTTCCCGGGCGGTGGCCGAAGGGTGCGCAGCTTTTGCCCGCGACCCCCTGGGTGTCCCGCCCCTCCCCAACTGGGAGCGGGGGTTGGCGGCCCTTCCGGATGCCGGTTCGAGGCTCCTGGGCGCCGTGGGGGCGCTGGGAGGGGTCGTGAGAGCGTGAAGCCAGCGCTGATCGTTACGGACCTCGACGGCACGCTCCTGGAGCCTAACGGGAGGTACCGCCCCGAGGTGCTTCGAGCTTTGAGCAAACTCAAGGAGGCCGGCGTTCCCGTTGTCCCCGTCACGTCCAAAACCGCGTCGGAGGTTCGGGAGCTCCTTCATGCCCTCGGGCTTTCGGGGCCGGCAGGGGTCGAGAACGGTGCCGAGCTCTTGCGTGGGGAGGGCACCACCGAGCTTTCTCCAGGCGCCATCCCCTACCCGCAGCTTTTGGAGGAAGCCTACGAGCTTCGAAAGCGCTCGGGCGTGCAGCTTCGCACCCTTCCCGAGCTTTCCGACTCCGAGCTCCAGGCCCTCACCGGCCTTTTTCGGGCAAAGCTGGAAGCCGTTCGCGCTCGTACCGCCACCTGCCCCCTGGTTGTCGCTCCAGAAGCCGACCGTACCTTGACCCCGTTGCTCCCTCAAGGCCTGCAGCTTGTGCGGGGAAACCGTTTTTTGCACCTCCAGGGTCTTCACACCAAAGCCAGCGTTTTGCCGGCAATCCGCCAGGCGCTGGGGGTTTTTTCAGGTCCGGTTTTGGCTTTCGGCGATGCCCCCAACGACCTGGAGCTTTTGGCCGCGGCGGACCTCAAGGTCATCGTTCCAAGGGAAGAGGGACCCAACCGGGAGCTGCTCGCGGCTGTCCCGGAAGCCTACCTGGCCCCCCTCCCCCATGGCCGCGGGTGGGCAAAAGCCATCGAAGCGCTCGTTTCGGAGGCCCAGCGATGAACCCGTTCTCGCCCCTGCGGGGCATCACCCGAGGGCTCTTGCACCCGACTTAGTTGCGGGAGCCTCGGGGTCCCAAGACCTCGACACCCTCCCCCGCAAAAGCCGCCCGCAGGATATCGCGAGCATCCACCAGGCCCACGGGTCTTTGGGTTTGGGGATCCACCACCACCAGCTCCTCAACGCCGGATAAAGCCAACAGCTCGGCGGCTTCTTCCGAGGTGGCTGCCGGGGTAAGGAACGGCACCTCCTCCGCCAAATCCGCAGCGACGACAGGAGCTTCTTCCGGTAGGCCCCACAGGGCTGCCTTCACCGCGGCCAGGCGAACCGCCCCCATGACCCTGCCGTCTGCGTCCACCACCGGAAAAACGACCTGAGGGGCGGAAAGCAATCGGGGCAAGGCCTGCCCCAGAGGGATGCCCGCCTGGAGAGTCACGAACTCGGGCCGCATGAGGTGGCGAGCCGGGATGCTCGCGAGGCCCTGGCCCTGGACCTCGTACGCCGGGCCTCCCAACTCTCGGACCTCGCGGTGGTACATCCCCACACGGCGCAAACTCCGCGCCGCAAGGCTCGCGGCAGCGATAGCCAAAAGCGCCCCAGGCACCACTTGGTAAGAGCCGGTGAGCTCGAGAACCAGGAACATGGAGGTGAGGGCCGCTCGAGTACCCGCCGCCAAGACCGCGCCCATCCCCACCACGGAAAAAGCCGCCGGGGCCTCCGAAAGGCCAAGCTGGGCCAGGGCGGACCCGTAGGCCCCACCACCCATGGCCCCCAAAAACAAAAGCGGCGCCAAATCGCCGCCCCACCCCCCCGAACCCAGGGTGAGACTGGTGGCCACGATTTTGGCCAAAAGCGCCGTCGCCATGAGTTGCCAAGGAAGCTCCCCTGCGCAGGCCTGAACGATCCACTCGTAGCCGTTTCCAAGGACCTGAGGGACGGCGAGGGCCAGGGCCCCAACTCCCAAGCCCCCCAGGGCAGCTCGCAGCTCGGGGGCCACAGAAAGGCGGGAAAACAAGCGGTGGCTCAACCTATTCGTCGAAGAAAAAAGCTCGGCAATGACCGCCGCGAGGATCCCCAAACCCAAGAAAAGCAGGGTTTCGCGAAACGGTGGGTACGGAAAGGGCGGCAAGCGGAAGTGCCCCACGTCCGGGGAGCCCTCCAGGGCCCGGCACACGATGGTCCCGGAAACCGAGGCCACCATGACCGGCGCCAGGGTCGTCACGCGAAAGTCCCCCAGCACCAGCTCGAGGGTGAAAAACACGCCGGCCAGAGGGGCGTTGAACGCTGCCGCCACCGCCGCCGACGTCCCGCACGCCACCAGCATTTGCCTCTGCCGCGGGAGCAAACCCAGGGCTCGCGCCACCACCGCTCCCAGCGTCCCACCCATGGCCACCACCGGTGCTTCCCGTCCTGCCGATCCGCCGCTGCCTATGGTCAGGACGCTACCTACGAACGTCGCCGGGAGGAGAGCCCCTGGAAGCTTGGCCCAGCGGTTTCTGGCATCGAGCATCACGGTCGGGACGCCGGGTCGACGGAAAAAACGGAAAAGCCTCGAGGTCACGGCCACCGCCAGGGCGGCCCCTACCGCCGGATAAATCATGGTGGCCGGAAAGACCGGCCAAAGGCCTTGCAGAAAACGCCGAACGGGGAAATCCAGCACCGCCCAAAGGGCGGCAATGGCATCCCAGAAACCTACCGAAACCGCGCCGGCGGCGGCCCCGACCCCTGCGGCCAAGGCCAAGCTTCGCGCCGGAAGGCGGACGAGCCGCCCCGGCCACCCCAAAGCGGCACGCTCCATTAGGGCTTGTCCCCCTCGCGGGCGAGGTACACCGTTTGCGTGGGGAAGGCAAAGCTCGAACCCTCCCGCGCCACGATTTCCGCCAGGGCAAAGTTCAGCTCTTCCGCCAGCTCCAGGTACTCCGCCCAGTCGCGGGTGTCGAGGTGGCAAAAAACCTCAACCAAAAGCGCCGATTCTCCAAAACCGCGGAAGCGGCAACGCGCCCCCTCCGGCACCACCCGAGGGTGGGAAGCCAAAAGCTCCCGAATCCGTTGCAGGATGCGGCGCAAGGTTTGGGGCGGCGTGGCGTACACCAGACCTAAGGTAGGGTTGTACAGCATGCGGTCGCGGGCCGAAAGGTTCACCACCTCCCCGCCCACTACGGTGCTGTTGGGAATGGTCACCAAGGTCCGCTCCGGCGTCCGAATGCGGGTGGAACGCAACCCCAAATCCTCCACCGTCCCCAAAAGCGAGCCGATGCGGACGGTGTCCCCCAGGGCAAAGGGGCGGTCGGCGGCAATGGCCACCGCAGCAAAGATGTTCTCGAGGGTCTTTTGGGCCGCAAACGCCACCGCCACGCCGCCGATGCCGAGACCGGCGAGGGCCGTGGTTACGGGAACCCCGGCGGCATCCAGCCCGGCCAAGAGGCCAAAGAGCACCACCAGAATACGACCGATGCGCTGGAAAATGGGGATAAAAGCCGAAACCAAGCTGTGCTTTTCCTGCGCCAGCTCCCACCATCGCCGGGAAAAGCGGTCCAAAATCCGCAAGCAAAACCACACGGTCGCGGCGATGGCCAAAAGCTTGACGAGAACTTGGGGCAAACTGCCAGAGCCGGGCGGAAGCCCCAGGAACTGGCCCCCGGCCTTCAAAACCCCACTCCAAATCCAAAGGCCCGCCGGCCCATCGAGGGCTTCGGCAAGAGCGTCGTCCCAGGTGACGCCGGTGCGCGCGGCCAGCAAACGAGCGATGCGGGCCACGAGTCTTCCCAAATGCCGCGAAACCCAGTACCCCAGGGACAAAAGGAGCAATAGAAAAGCCCATTGCCATAGGGCAAGGCCACCAAAGGAAAAGGCAAAAAAGACCGGCGGCAGGTGGTCACCGATCCAGCCGAAACCGTGCTGCCGATAGAGGGCCGGGATTTCCGCCACGGTTTCGGCAGCAAACACCCAGCGATGGCCGACAGCGGGGTCGTAGCGGTCGGCTAAGAGAAGCTCCACCTTGCGGCCCCGCACCTCGACGGTACCCACCCGCTCCCGGTCCTCGGAAAGCCCAACCTCGGGCAACCCAGCAGGATCGTTGCTTACCTGCGCCGGTTGGAAAGGGTTTAGACGCACCGAGACCAGGTACAGGCGCTTGGCCAACAGCGGCCCTTCTGTGGCTTGGGCCTTTTCGGGGAGAGCCGAAAGGTCCAGGTAGCCGGCCGCCTCCAAGAAGCGGCCGCGGCCGGCAGCCTCCAAAAACCCCTCCAGAGCCTCGCGGGGGCTTGCCAGGGTGGGCTCTCCCCCTGGCGGCAACCCTGGGTTGAGGGGGACCTGGGCTCGGGGTCGTTCGCCTTCCACCAGAACCCGGTACCAAAAGGGCGTAGACGACACGGTTCGCCGGGTGACCAGCCACGCCAGCTCACCGCTGGCTGCATCGCGGGTGCGCCGCAGCCAGACCTCGCCGGAAACCCCAGCGCGGGAAAAACGCAGCGCCACCACGGCATTGGCCGGCACCCCGCCCTCCAACGGCCCTTCCGGGAGCTCCGAGCTCACCGCTTGCGGCCGGGCGGTCAGGCGGGACAACACCGCGCAAAGCTTGCGGGCTACCTCAGGGCCGAGGACCCGCTGCTGGTCCTTGGGGATTTCCGTGAGGTCCAAAAAGTGTGCGGCCTTGGCAAAATCCCCTCTCGCGCAGGCATTCAAAAGGCCCCGGAAGCTTGCGGCCGGTGTGGCCCGTACCACATCCGCGGGCGGCGGCCCCAGTCCCGGGTTGATGGCGTCCCGCTCGGCAATGTCCAAGCCCCACGCCAAGCGGGTAAGGCACAAGAAAAGCACGACTTTGCCCCTCATGCCGCGCAAGTTTACCCCCTCGACCCTTCCACGAGCTTGAGGGGAACGACGCTGGGCAGGAGCGTTTTCTTTCCGGCCCGATCGAAGAAAACCACCACCCGTGTTTGGGCCCCGGAAGCCTGAACCTGGAGCACGACGCCGCGGCCGAAGGTCGGGTGCTCCACCCTTGCCCCCGGCCGCAAGCCGTCGCCGGGTTTTTGGGGTTGGGAGCTCGCCTCCCTCCGGGGGAGGGAAACCGCGGGAGAGGGTGGGAGGGGGAGGCGGGGCTCGCGCCCTTCTCGGCAAACCTCCGGGGGAAGCTCGGCCAGGAAACGGGAAGGGCGGGTGGTGCGGGTTTCGCCGTGGAGGCGGCGGGTCCGGGCCCAGGTGAGAACCAACTTGTGCCGCGCTCGCGTCATCCCCACGTACAAGAGCCGCCGTTCCTCCTCCTCGTCGGCAAGGTCCGTCTCCTCGCCGCGAACCAAAGGCAAGAGCCCTTCCTCCAGTCCCACTACGTACACCCCATCGAACTCGAGCCCCTTGGCGGCGTGGAGCGTGGACAAAAGCACCGCTTGCGGTCCGGCGGAGCTGTCGGCATCGGAAAGGAGCGCCACCTCGTCCAAAAAGGCTGGGAGAGAAAGGCCCCGGTGCTCCGCTTCAGCGGCGGCACTCACCAGCTGGTCCAGGTTGGCCAACCGCGCCCGGTCCTCCTCGTCGCCAGGGTCGTACTGGGCGGCAAGGCCCGAGCGCTCGACAAGCGTGGCCACGAGCCGCGAAAGCGGACCGTACGCCATTTCCCCGATTTCGTCTACGACCTTCCAGAACCCCTTCAGGGCCTCGCGGGCGCGGGGGGTGAGGGTTTCGGGAAGGCGCCGGGAGGCCTCCGGCACGCTGCACCCCCATTCCCGCGCCGCCTCCGCCACGCGCTCCAAGCTGGCTGCGCCCAACCCCCGGGCCGGAACGTTAACCACCCGGAGGAACGCCAGCTCGTCGTCGGGGTTGACGACCAGGCGGAGGTACGCCAGGGCGTCCCGAATCTCGGCTCGGTCCCAAAAACGCACCCCTCCCACCACGCCGTAGGGGATCCCCCAGCGCACGAGCTCGGCCTCAAAAGGGCGGGACAAGGCGTTGATGCGGAAAAGCACAGCAAGGCTGGTGCGTCCCGCCGCCCGCTCCCGGCGGATGTCGGCCACCACCAGGCTCGCTTCCTCATTGTCGTCGCTGGCCGAAAGCACCCGCACTGGCTCCCCGTCGCCGCTCTTGGCCTCGAGGACCTTGGGGCGCCGCTGGCTGTTGTGGGCGATGACTGCCGCCGCGGCCTCAAGGATCGGCTTGGCCGAGCGGTAGTTGTTGCCCAAGGTGAGGATGCTGGCGTGAGGGTAGGTGTGCTCGAAGCGCAAGATATGGGAAAGCTCGGCGCCCCGGAAGCGGTAAATGCTCTGGTCCTCGTCCCCCACCGCGGTGAGGTTGGGTTGCGGCCCCGCCAGGTGCCAGAGAAGCTCCATTTGCACCGGGTTGGTGTCCTGGAACTCGTCCACCAAGACGTACGAAAAACGCTCCCGCAAGCTGGCCCGCACCGCCGGGTCCTCCTTGAGGAGCTTGGTGGCAAAAACCAGCATGTCGTCAAAATCCACCGCTCCCGCCCTGGCGAGCCGCTCCTGGTATCTCTCGAAAACCGCCGAAACCAGGTCGCCGCGGGGGTGCTCGCGCCCCGAGCCGTTCTTGAGGCGGGAAACGGCAGACCGAGCCGCCCGCGGGGAAAGCTCCGCCGCCGGGATCCCCAGCTCCTTGAGCACCTGCTCCACCACCCGCCGCTGCTCGTCCTCGTCGGCGATGGCGAAGCGCCGGGGAAGCCCAACCCTATCCGGGTACTGGCGCAGGAGCCCCAGGGCGAAGCGGTGAAAGGTGCCCACGAACCCCCCCGCGAGGCTCCCGCCCAGAAGCCGCTCCACCCGTTCCGCCATTTCCCGGGCCGCCTTGTTGGTAAAGGTCACAGCCAAGATGTTGTGGGGCTTGGCCCTCCCTGAGGCCAAAAGCCAGGCAATGCGGTAGGTCAAGACCCGGGTTTTGCCAGAGCCAGCCCCTGCCACCACCAAGAGTGGCCCTTCCCCGTACGTGACGGCTTCCCTCTGCTCCGGATCGAGATCCTCGAGAAAACGCACCGATCCCTCCCGAAGGGGCGATTGTACCCCCCTGGGAGTTACTCCACGGTCACGCTTTTGGCCAGGTTCCGGGGCTGATCCACGTCGCACCCCCGGAGCACCGCCACCTGGTACGCCAAAAGCTGGAGGGGGACCACCGCGGCGATGGGGAGAAGCGGCCAGGGGAGCGGGGCCAAGGGCACAACCTGGCGGGCGAGGGCGCGCAAGCGGGGGCTGGTGCCGTCCCCGACCACGTAAACCGGAGCCTTGCGGGCGCGAACTTCCTCCAAGTTGGAAAGGGTCTTTTCCGCCAGGGGAAAGTCCGGGCACAGGCCCACTACCGGGAAGTTTTCGTCCAAAAGGGCAATGGGACCGTGCTTCATTTCCCCGGCGGGGTAGCCTTCGGCGTGAACGTAGGAAACTTCCTTGAGCTTGAGGGCCCCTTCCAGGGCAATGGGGTAGAGGACCCCGCGCCCCAGGTACAGGGCGTTGCGGGCGTGCTGGAGTTCTCTGGCCACCTCGGCTACCTGAGCCTCGCTTCCCAGGGCCTGCTGGAGGTCGTAAGGCAGGTGGTAGAGGCGCCGCTCCAGGTCGCTTGGACTTCCCTGCCGGGCCCGCCGCCAGGCCAAGGCCAAAACCAAAAGCGCCACCAGCTGGGAGGTGAACGCCTTGGTGGAGGCGACGCCAATTTCCGGCCCGGCACTGGTAGGGAGGCGCACGGCGGCGAGGCGCTCGGCCATGGCTCCCCGGACGTTGCACACCGCCGCTACCAACGCCCCGGCCTCGCCAGCCAGGCGCATGGCCGCCAGGGTATCGGCGGTCTCCCCCGATTGGGTAATCCCCAGCACCAGCGAGCCTTTGGAAAGCAAAGGGTTTCGGTAGCGGAACTCGCTGGCGTAGTCCACCTGGCACGGCACGCCGGCCAGGTTTTCGAGGTAAAACTTTCCCACCAGCGCCGCGTGCCAGGAGGTGCCGCAAGCCACCAGGTGAACCCCGGGGGTCGCGCGCAAAAGCTCGGGCGAAAGCCCCCAGCGGGAAAGGTCGAAACCGTCGTCCCCCAAAAGCACCTGGAGGGTTTGGGCGACAGCGCCGGGCTGTTCGTGGATTTCCTTGAGCATGAAGTGCTTGTAGCCGCCCCGCTCCACCTGCCCTGGGTCCCAGTCGAGGGTGATCTCCGAGCGCCGGACCTCCTGGTCCCCGGCGTCCCAGATCCGCACCCCGGCCCGAGACACCGCGGCCACGTCCCCGTCTTCCAAATGGATGCAACGACGGGTCACCCCGAGCACCGCCGCCGGGTCCGAGGCCACCACCACCTCCCCTTCGCCGAGGCCAATCACCAGGGGGGGACCGTTGCGAAACGCCACCAGCACCTCCGGCTCTCGCCGATCCATGACCACCACGGCGTACTGCCCGGCGAGCACGCGGCGCAAGGCAAAGGCCCGCTCGAGGAGAGACCCGGAAGCCCGCGCCAAAAGGTGAGCGATCACCTCGCTATCGGTATCCGAAGTAAAGACCGCCCCCTGGGCCCGGAGCTTTTCTTTCAGCTCCGCGTAGTTCTCGATGATGCCGTTGTGAACCACCGCCACGTGCCGAGCTTCGTCGGTGTGGGGGTGGGCGTTGCGCTCAACCGGCGGCCCGTGGGTCGCCCACCGGGTATGCCCCACGGCGATGGTGCCAGGCAGGGACGCCGCGTAGGCTTTTTCCATGAGGTTGACGAGCTTGCCCTCAGCGCGCAGGACCACCAGCTCCTCGCCGGTATGCACGGCGATCCCCGCCGAATCGTAGCCTCGGTACTCCAGGCGCCGCAGCGCTTCCAGCACCAGCGGCACGGCCTGCCGGTTCCCAACGTACCCTACGATGCCGCACATGCCTCCCCCCCTTTGAGGTACGAAAGCGGTGGCACGCGCGTGCCGGCCGAAAGCGTAACGCCTTCCAGGACACTGCCGGCGCCTACCCAGCACCCTTCGCCCAGGCGGGACCCCCGCCGCAGGTGCACCCCAGGCTCCAGGACCGTGTCCCGCCCCACCTCGCACCCCGCCTCGATCCAGGTGGTTTCGGGATCGACCACCGTCACCCCCTGTTCCTGCCACCGCCGAAGGATTCGAGCGTTGAGGAGCTTGCTGACCTGGGCGAGCTCCTCCCGGGTATTGACCCCCAGCATCTCGGTGGGATCCGCAACGGTGTGGGCAACGACTTTGGCGCCCTGAGTCGAGAGTGCCGCTACCACGTCCGTGAGGTAGTACTCCCCCTGGCTGTTCTCGGGGGCAAGCTTCGCAAGCAGAGGCGCCAGCACCTTAGCTTCAAAAACGTACACCCCTGCGTTCACCTCGCGGATCGCCCGTTGCTCCGGAGTGGCGTCCCTGGCCTCCACGATCCCCGTTACCTGGCCATCGCGACGCAGCACCCGCCCGTAAGGCCCGCCCTCGTCCAAGACGGCGGTGAGCAAGGCACAGGCGGCGCGCTCATTTCGGAAAAGGGCTACCAAACGGTGGAGCGTGTCCGCCTGCAGCAACGGAGCATCCCCGGGCAAAACCAAAAGCTCCATGCAACCGGCAACGGCGGGGAGAGCAACGCGCACGGCGTCTCCGGTTCCAGCCGGCGGGTCCTGAAGCACCAACTCCACCCTGCGCCCGGTGAGGTACGCCTCGACCTGTTCCCGCAAATGGCCCACCACCACCACGGTCTTGGCTGGAGCCAGGGGTGTCACCGCATCCAAAACCCAGTCCACCAGGGGACGGCCGTGGGCGTGGTGCAGGACCTTGGCGGTGGCGCTTTTCAAGCGCTTGCCCTGCCCTGCGGCCAGGACCACCACCCCCAGGCTCACACCCTCGCCTCCACAAGCTCCCAGAGCGCCTTTGCCAGGCGCTGGGGGTCGTGGCGCACCGTGCCTTCGGGGGTCACGCGCAGGAGCGGCTTGGGGCAAACCCGAACCCCGGGGAGAGGCTCGGGAAGCACCGGCTCGGCACCCGCCGCCCGGTACCTGGCCGCCACCTCCGCGGGCAGCGGCTCGCAGTTGGCGAGAACGACGTCGAAGGTCAGGTCGGGTGCGTACGAGGTGAGCACCCGCAGATGATCCCCCAGCGAATACCCCGTGGTTTCACCGGGCTGGGTCACCAGGTTCGCCACGTAGATCTTGAGGGCAAGGCTTTCCGCCACCGCTGGAGCCACACCCTGGACCAAAAGGTTGGGGAGGAGGCTCGTGTAAAGGGAGCCCGGACCCAAAACCAGCACGTCGGCTTCCCGGATAGCCGCCAAAACCTCGGGGAGAGCGCGGGCATCGGGGGGGGATAGGGCCACGCGCCGGGGCGGCCCGGAAGCGGCTATTGCCGACTCCCCGACGACCAGCCGGCCATCGGCGCCCTCGGCAACCACGTGAACGTCGGCCGAGGTGGTGGGCAGCACCACCCCTCGCACCCGCAGCACCTCGCCCGCCAGGCGCACCGCCTGGGGGAAGTCGCCGGTCAGGCGGGCCAAGGCCGTCATGAAAAGGTTACCCAGAGAGTGCCCACCGGTAGGACCGTTCCCTGGGAAACGAAACGAAAAAAGGCGGGTGAGCAGCTCCTCGTCTTCAGCCAAAGCCACCAGGCAGTTGCGCACGTCCCCCGGAGGTGGGACCCCGAACTCCTGGCGTAGGCGTCCCGAGGAACCGCCGTCGTCGGTCACGGTCACAACCGCGGTGAGGGAGGAAAGGGGGAGGGTCTTGACCCCTTGGAGAAGGGTAGAAAGACCCGTACCGCCACCCAAGGCCACCATCCTCACGGGTTTGGGCACCACAGGCAAAGTATACAAAAAGAACGACCTTACTTTTTCGACAGCTCCTGGAGCACCAGCTTGGCCACGGCCTTGAGGGTTTCGAAAACCCCAATCCCTTGCGTGGCCACCGCTTCGAAGGTGGGCTCTCCCTTGACGTTGAGGAGGCGGTACATTTCGTCGTAAGAAACGATCGCGGGAAGGTCCCGCTTGTTGAACTGCAAAACGTAGGGAATGGCCATGAGGTCGAAGCCGTTTTCCCGCAAATTGACCTTGAGGTTTTCCAGCGATTCCAGGTTGGCGTCCATGCGCGCTTGTTGGGAGTCAGCCACGAAAACCACCCCGTCCACCCCCTTGAGGATGAGCTTTCGCGAGGCGTCGTAAAAAACCTGACCGGGAACGGTGTAGAGGTGAAAGCGTGTTCTGAAGCCCCGCACGGTTCCCAAATCCAAGGGGAGAAAATCAAAAAAGAGCGTGCGGTCGGTTTCCGTTGCCAGGGAAATGAGCTGGCCTTTTGCTTGCGGGTTGGTCTTGTCGTAAATGTACTGCAGGTTCGTGGTCTTCCCGCCCAGACCAGGCCCGTAGTACACGATCTTGCAATTGATTTCCCGGGAAGCGTAGTTGATGAAGCTCATTCGGAAAACAGGTTGTCAATGTCTTCGTCTGTGATTTCCGCAAACGGCGACACCGGCGCCTCCCCGCGCTGGGCCGCCTTGTTGGCCATGTCGTTGAGGACCTCTTCCAGCTCCTGCGCCGCCTTGCGTACCCGCAGGCGAACCAAACCCAAAGACGACCGCTCGTCGAAAATCACCACCAGGATGAGGCGCTGGGCCACGATGGAAATGTGGATGTTGTCCCGCTCCCCTTCGTGGAAGAGAATGGAAAACTCCTTTTCGCCGATGAGGCGGGCCAAACCGTCGGTGGCGGCCACGTTCCCCGCCGTGAGGGAAGCCAGGGACGTGGTGTCCACCTTTTCCAAATCGCCCTTGGCCGCGATTTGCTGGCCGTTCTTGTCAACGAGAAAAACGATCTTGGCGTTGGCGTCCACCCACAGACGAGCGAGGATGTTGTTGATGCGCTCGAACTCCTCCTCGTACATCACCAAGTTGGGCCCCAGCATGCTCATGAGCTCTGCCCTCCACGCCGCCACCGGCAGTATACCCCCGCCCGGAGCTTCATTCTATCCCCCGCCGGGCCGAGAGAGCCCGGGCCAGCGTCACCGTATCAGCGTACGAAATTTCCCCGCCGGCTGGCAAGCCAAAGGCAATCCTCGTGGTTTTCACCCCCGCCGGCCGCAGCAGCTCCACCAGGAAATGGGCCGTGGCTTCTCCCTCCACCGTGGGGTTGGTAGCCAAAATGACCTCCTGCACCCCCCCTGCCCGTACCCTCTCCACAAGCTTGCCCACCGTCAGCTCGTCGGGGCCAATCCCCCGCAAGGGGTCTAGGGTTCCCAGGAGCACGTGGTAAAGCCCCGAAAACTCGCCGGTGGCTTCGATGGACCAGGCGTTGACAGGCTCTTCCACCACACAAATGAGCGAGCGATCCCGCCCCGGGTCGCTGCAAACCGGGCACGCGCCTTCCGCCAGCAGGAAACAGGTAGGGCAAAAACCCACCCGATCGTGAGCCTGCGCCAGCACCTGGGAGAGGTGCAGGGACCCCTCCCGCTCCCTCAGGAGGTACTGCACCATGCGCATAGCCGACCGCGGTCCCACCCCTGGGAGCTTTTCCAGCGCTTCCATGAGAACCCTTACGGTTGGTGGTCGCAGATCCACGCTAGACGAGCCCTCCCGGCAGGCCCATGGCCGCCAAGAGGCCTCTGGCCTTGGCGTCCACCTCCCGCGCCGCCTCTTCCCACGCCACCTTCACCATTTCTCCCAAAAGCTCGGGGTCAGCTTGGGAAAAGACTTCCGGGTCGAAGGTCACGGTTTTGAGCTCCTTGAGACCGTTGAGCCGCACCACCACCAGGCCACCCCCGGCCCGGCCCTCCACCTCCAAGCGTGCCAGCTGCTCCTGGAGGGACTGCTGCGCCTTTTGCGCGTGCTTGAGGAGCTCCTGGATCTTCACGTTATTTCCTCCACCTTGGTGAGCTTGCCGCCAAAAAGCCTAACGGCCGCCTGCACCCTCGGATCGGCGGCGACCCTTTCCTCGAGGGTGGGCTCCGGTTGGGCCGCCGTAACCCGGACCCGGGTGGCGGTTCCCAGCTCCCGAGCCAGGGCTTCCAAGCGGGGAAGGGCGTCCTGCACCGCCGCCGTCGCGGCGCTGGAAGCCCCCGCCCGCAGGCGGATCACAAGCTCGCCACCAGCCACCTCCAGCTCGCCGTTGCAGCGCAACCGCGCCGCCAGCGTTGGGCTCAGCTCGTGGCTGACCCTCTCCAAAAAAGCCTCCACGGCGGGTGCTACCGAACCCACGGTGGCGACAGGCGCCGAAGGGGCAACCCCCTGCGGCTTGCCGCTTCCAGCCAAAAGCTCCTCCACCCGCGCCAGGCGCGGCCAAAGGGCCAACTTGCCCACCGCCACCATGACCCCTAGGCCCGGGGAGGGGGCGGAAGCCACCAACTCGCGGCCGGAAACGGCTAGCGCCAAAATGCGCAAGAGGTTGGGAAGCCCTACCCGGCTGGCGCTGGCCACGAGGCTTTCGCGGGCGCTTGCCGGGTACGGCAGGGATACCTCCGGGTTGGAGGCTGCAAGCACCAAGTTACGCAGGAGCTCCAAAAGCTCTTGGTACAGGAGAAGCGGGTCGCCTCCCTGCCGCTCCCTGTCCGCGAGAACCTCCAAAGCCTCGGCCACGTTGCCGGAAGCCAAGGCCTGCCAAAGCTCGAGGAGCACTTCCAGAGGCGGCAGCCCCAAAACCTCGCTTACCGCCGCCGCGTCCACCGTCCCTTCGCCCACGAAGGAGCGAACCTGGTCCAAGATCGAAAGCCCGTCCCGCAGGCTCCCCTGGGCGGCGCGAGCGATGAGGTGGGCCGCGCCTTCCTCCAAGGAGAACCCTTCCCGAGACGCCACCGCAAGCAAACGCTGGGAAATGGTTTCCGCCGGCAGGGGCCGGAAATCCAATTGCTGGCAGCGGGAAAGGATCGTGGGCGGAAACTTGTGCTTTTCCGTGGAAGCAAGGATGAACACCACGTGTTCGGGGGGCTCTTCGAGGATCTTGAGGAGGGCGTTGAAAGCTTCGCCCGTGAGCTGGTGGGCCTCGTCCAGAATGAAAACCCGGTAGCGATCCCGCACCGGCAGGATGCGCGCCACTTCCCGCAGCTCCCGGACGTTGTCGATCCCGCGGTTGGAGGCAGCGTCAATTTCCAAAACGTCCATGGAGGTGCCCGCGGCAATTTCCCGGCACGGCACGCACTCGCCGCACGGATCGGGGGTCGGCCCGCGCTCGCAGTTCAACGCCTTGGCCAAGAGGCGGGCGGCCGTTGTCTTACCGACCCCCCGCAGCCCCGAAAACACGTAGGCGTGGGGAACCTTCCCCGTAGTTATGGCGTTGCGCAAGGTGCGGACGACCGTTTCCTGACCCACCAGATCGTCAAAGGTTTGGGGGCGGTAACGGCGCGCCAGGACCTGGTAGGCGCTCACCTGCAAACCCTCGGCCGATGAAACGCGGAAAGGGAGGAACCCGGGGGGACCGCGGCGCCCGGTGACCTTCCCTTATCGCTGCTCCCTTCCGGGCCTGACGAGGTTCGGGAAACACCGCCGCGCGGGGCCCGAGTTCCTCCCTGCCCGCGCACCTCCACATCGCTACCCTTCGTGTGACGCCAAGGATCCACCGAGGCACAAACCAACACCCTGCAGCCCGCGTCGCGCCCCCCACCCCAACCAC
>JBAMMG010000011.1:0-12135 GCA_039793905.1 Thermoanaerobaculum sp.
TTTCCTTCGTTTCCCTGGCCTTGGGGGCGGCGGCTATGGTCCTCACCCTGGGGCTTTTGGAGGGCTTCCAAGCCACCATCCGCCGCGAACTGGCCAGCTCCGGGCCCCATGCCCTCATCGTTCCCGCTGCCGGCTCCAAGCTTCCCGAGGGCCCGTGGCTCGGGGAGCTGGCGGCCCGCCTTCCCGGGGCTTCGATAAGGAGGGTGGAGCGGGGGGTGGGGTGGGTCTTGGCCCTGGGGGAGGCGGTGCCGGCGCAGGTGGAGGTGGTGGAGGGCTTGGAAGGCGTGGAGGTGGACCGGGTGCTGGCGGCCAAGTTGGCGGTGGGTCCGGGGGCCGAGGTGGATTTGGTGTCGCCGGTTCCCGTGCTTTCCCCTTTGGGTCCCGTGCCCCGGCAGTTTCGGGTGCGGGTGGCGCGGGTGGTGCCTTCCCCGCCGCGGGCCGAGCGGGGAACGGTGCGGGTGCCCGCCCCCCTGGGGCAGGAACTTCTCCCCGGCGGGGGCCGGGAAGAGGTGCAGGTGTTTCTGCCGCCGGGCATGGACCCCGTGGCCGTGACCGCTCACCTGGGGCCCCTGCCGGAAGGGGTGGTCCTGCGACCGTTCCGGGAGCTCAACCGGCCGCTCCTTTCGGCCCTTGCCTTGGAAAAGCTCCTTATTTCCCTGGGCGTTTCCCTCATCGTCGTGGTGGCGAGCCTCAACCTTCTCTGCAACCTTACGATGCTGGCGGCGGAAAAGCGGGCTGACGCCTCGATCCTGCAAGCCATGGGGCTACCTCCCCGAGGGGTGGCGCGCCTGTTCCGCCAGCTGGGCTTGGCCATCGGTGCCCTGGCGGGGCTTGGGGGAACTCTCGGGGGGTGGGTCCTTGCCGAGGTGCTTCACCGGACCCGCGCGATTCCCCTGCCGCGCGGGGTTTTTGCCGTAAGCCACGTGCCTTTTGCCGTAAGCCCAACGCACGTGGTGGCGGTTTTGGCCGTGACCATGGTGGCGGCGGCTTTGGCTTCTTCCTTTCCGGCGCAGGCGGCGGCCCGTCGTTCGGTGTTGGAGGGGTTGCGCCGTGAGTGAGCCGGTGGTGGTGGCCGATGGCTTGTGGAAGGGGTACGGCGAGGGGGACAGGCGGGTGGAGGTGCTGCGCGGTTTTTCCCTCTCGGTGGCGAGGGGCGAGATGGTGGCGGTGGTAGGCCCATCCGGGGTGGGAAAGAGCACGCTTCTTTACCTCCTGGGCCTCTTGGACCGGCCGGACGCCGGCGAGGTGGTGCTGTTCGGGCAGAAGGCCAGCCTCTTGAGCGAGGAGGAGCGGGCAAGACTGCGCAACCGCAAGCTCGGCTTTGTGTTTCAGTTCCACCTTTTGCTGGCCGACTTCACCCTCGAGGAAAACGTGGCCATGCCGCTGCTTCTGGCCGGAGAGCGGCGGCGGGCGGCTGTGGCGCGGGCGCGGGAGCTCTTGGCGCGGGTGGGTCTCGCCCACCGCGCCGGTCACTTCCCCGACGAGCTTTCAGGCGGGGAGCAGCAGCGGGGAGCGGTGGCCCGAGCTTTGGCCTGCGGACCGGAGCTGCTCTTGGCCGACGAGCCCACGGGGAACCTGGACGCCACCTCCGCTCGCAAGCTCTTTGAGCTTCTTGCCGAGCTCCATTTGAGGGACGGCCTCACCAGTGTTATCGTCACCCATAACGAGGCTCTGGCGCGAGGGTGCCACCGGGTGGTGCACCTCCCGCCGGAAGCTTGAAGCATGCTGGAGAACTTTACCGACCGCGCCCGCCGTACGCTGTTCTTTGCCCGCTACGAAGCGGCCCTGGCGGGGTCTTCGGCCATCGAGTCGGAGCACCTGCTCTTGGGCTTGCTGCGGGAGGCGGACGAGGTCGTGGAGCAGCTTTTGAACCGGTTCGGTGTGGATGGCCGGACCCTCCAGCACGAGCTCGGGGTCAGCCCCCGCCGGGAAACCGTGGTGGCTGGGGATTTGCCTCTGGCCGAGGAAAGCCGGCGCATTTTGCTGTTGGCGGCCCACGAAGCCGAGGTGGCGGGGCAGCTGGGGGTGGGCAACGAGCACATTTTCCTGGGAATCCTGCGCTTGGAAACGTGCCTGGCGGCTCGGCTTTTGGCCGCCCACGGCATCACCCTTTTCGCCGCCCGCGAGGAACTTGCGGAAATCGCCCAGGAAAGGGAAACCCGGCGGGGCAAGAAGGAGCTTTCGGCTTTGGTCGAGTTTGCCCGCGACCTCACCGAGTTCGCGGCCTCGGGCAGCTTCGACCCCCTGGTGGGGCGGGAGCACGAGGTGGACCGGGTGGTGCAAATCCTCCTGCGCCGCACCAAGAACAACCCGGTGCTTTTGGGGGAGCCGGGAGTGGGGAAGACCGCCATCGTCGAGGGCTTGGCCCAGCGCATCGTTTCCGGACGGGTGCCGGTGCAGCTCGCGGATCGCCGTATCTTTGCCCTCGACCTCACCCTGGTGGTGGCGGGGACCAAGTACCGCGGGCAGTTCGAGGAGAGGCTCAAGGCCATCCACAAGGAGCTCAGGGAAAACCCGGAAATCATCATCTTCATTGATGAGCTGCACGTGCTCATCGGTGCCGGCTCGGCGGAAGGTTCCCTGGACGCCGCCAACATCCTCAAGCCCGCCCTTTCCCGCGGGGAAATCACGTGCATCGGCGCCACGACCCTCAAGGAGTACCGCAAGTACATCGAGAAGGACCGCTCCCTTTCCCGCCGCTTTCAGCCGGTGGTGGTGCAGCCTCCCGATGAGGAAACCACTGAGCGCATCCTGGAAGGGATCAAGGAGCGTTACGAGCGCTACCACTGCGTGGTTTACCCGCCGGAGGTGGTCAAAGCGGCGGTGCGCCTTTCCGGCCGCTTCATTACCGACCGGTTTTTCCCCGATAAGGCCATTGACGTCCTGGACGAAGCCGGGGCGCGGGTCAAGCTGCGGCGGGCCGCCACCAGCGAGCAGGTGCGCTCACTCCAGGCCCAGGCGGCTCGGCTTTCCCGGGAGCTCAAGCGGGCGGTGGCCAGCAAGGACTTCGAAGGAGCCGTGGCCCTGCGGGAGCAAGAAGCAGCGGTGCGAGCCGAAATCAAGAGGCTCACCCAAGCTACTCCCGCCCACGGGCCAGCCTTTCCCGTGACGGTGGCGGACGTGGAAGAGGTGGTGGCGTCCTGGAGCGGGGTGCCGGTAACCGAGCTGCGGCAGGAAGAAGCGGAGCGCTTGGCCCGAATGGAAGCGATCCTGGCCGAGCGCATCGTGGGCCAGGAGGAAGCCCTGGCGGCCATTGCCCGCGCCATTCGCCGGGCGCGCCTGGGGGTTGCCCGCGGCCAGCGCCCCATGGGGTCGTTCCTGTTCTTGGGGCCTTCGGGGGTCGGGAAAACCGAAGTGGCGAGGCAGCTGGCGCGCTTCTTGTTCCATTCGGAAAAGGCCTTGGTGCGTTTCGATATGTCCGAGTACATGGAAAAGCATGCGGTGTCCCGTCTCATTGGCTCCCCTCCCGGGTACGTGGGGTACGAGGAAGGGGGCCAGCTCACCGAGCGCATCCGGCAAAAGCCGTACTCGGTGGTGCTCTTCGACGAGATCGAAAAGGCCCATCCGGAAGTGGTGCACCTGCTCCTGCAGATTTTGGATGACGGGGTGCTCACCGACGCCTTCGGTGACCAGGTGAACTTCAAGAACACCCTCATCATCATGAACTCCAACCTGGGCAGCCGCGAGCTTATGGCCACCGGCACGGTGGGGTTTGGCGATGCACTTCCGGCCGCCTCCTACGAGGAGCTCAAGGAAACGGTGCTGCGGGCGCTCAAGCGCTTTTTCCCGCCGGAGTTTTTGAACCGGCTGGACGACGTGGTGGTTTTCCACCCCTTGACCAGGACCCACTTGCGGCAGATTGCCGAGCTCCTGCTGCGGGACCTGGCGGAGCACCTGGCAAGCCAAGGCGTGACGCTGGAGGTGGACCCGGCGGTGGCCGATTGGCTGGTGGAGCACGCCGGCACCGAGCCGGCCTACGGTGCGCGGCCCCTGCGCCGGGCGGTTCAGAGGTTCGTGGAGGACGCGCTTTCCGATTTTCTCGTGAAGCACCGCGGAGCGGAAGGGCCGCTTCTGGTGCGCGTGGAGGGGGGAACGGTGGGCATCGAGGCTCGCGGGGAGGCGCTGTGCCAGGCGTGAAGCTTGCGGCCTGGGGTCTTTTTCTGGTGTTAGCCCAACCGCTTTCGGCGGCCGGGCCGGTGGTCAAGGAAATTCGCGTGGACGGGGGCACGACCGTCAACGAAGAAACGGTCGAGTACTACCTCGGGGTGAGCCCCGGGGACACGCTCGACGAGGCCGCCATCGCCAAGAACTTCCACCGCTTTTGGGAGTCAGGGCTTTTGGAAGACCTCAAGGTGGAGGTGGAAGACCTTCCCGATGGCGGCGTGCGCCTGGTGGTGACGGTCAAGGAGCGGGCGAAAGTCACGGAGTACGAGTTTTTGGGGAACAAGAAGCTTTCTACCTCAACGCTCAAGGAAAAGCTGGATACCGCGGGTATTTCCCTGCGCCGCAACGTGCCGTTGCGCCAATCGGAGCTGAATCGAATCCGCCGCACGATTCTCGACGAATACGCCAAGGAGGGGTACCTTTCGGCTACCGTGGATGTCGTCCAAGAGCCGGCGGGTCCTAACCAGGTCAAGGTCACGTTCAAAATTGACGAAGGGGCCAAGGTGCGGATTGGCGAAATCCGCTTCGAAGGAAACCAGGTTTTTTCCGATGCCCGCTTGCGCCGGGCCATGAAGAAGATCAAGGAACGCAGCTGGCTGCGGCCGTGGGGGAAGAAGATCATTTGGAACCGGGAAAACTGGGGGGAGGACTCGGAAAACCTCAAGAAGCTCTACCTCAACCATGGGTACAAGGACGTGATCATCGGTGAGCCCCGGGTGGAGCTCGTGGCGAAAAACCCTGAGGCCCCTACCCAAGCCAAGAAGAAGTACAGCACCATCATCACCATCCCGGTGCAGGAAGGGCGGCAGTACCGCATGGCGTCTTTAAAAATCGAAGGAGCCACGGTCTTCCCCGAGGAAAAGCTGCGCAAGCTTTACGAGGTGAAGCTGGGCTCGGTTTACAACTACTCGCAGGTGGAGGCGGGCAACGAAGCGGTGCGCACCCTTTACCAGTCCCGGGGCTACATTTACGCCTACACAAGTCAGGTGCTCCAGACCCGGGAGGGGACGGAAGACGAGCTGGACGTGATCGTCCAGGTTTACGAAGGGGATCGCTGGCGTCTTGGGAGGCTGGAGTTTTCGGGGAACACCAAAACTCAGGATAAAGTTTTGCGCCGGGAGTTCCGCCTCTTCGAGGGCGACTTCATGAACATGACCGCCTTCAAGCGTTCGGTTTTCAAAGTGAACCAGCTCGGTTACTTCAAGCTCACGGAAGACCCCGTAGCTTTCGATTTCGACCAGGAAAACAAGCTCGTAAACGTCACCATCAAAGGCCAGGAGGTCGGGCGAACGGATATTCAGTTCGGTGCTGGGTACTCCGAACTTGATAGGTTTTTCCTTCAGTTCATGTTCAACACCAGGAACTTCATGGGTCGTGGGGAGACCCTTGGTGTGGCTGTTCAGAGTGGGACACGAGCTGATACCTATTCGCTTTCGTTTTCAGAGCCGTATTTCCTCAATAAGAGAATGTTCATCGGTGGTTCTATTTACAAAACGAACTATGACCTTTTGACCCAAAATCGGGACGCCAAGGGCTTGTCTGCCATTTGGGGGGTCAACGTTGGGGATTTTGGGACCTTTTCTTTGAGCTACGGGTTCGAAGATGTTTTTGCCAAGTTCGCCGTGGTGCGCACGGTGCCGGCAGGGGGCGAGCCCCGGACTCCCCACCGGCCTCCCCTTCCTCCTCCTTACCCCAACATTCCTGCGCCCGAGCTTTACTTCGAAACGGCCAGCGGCGTAACGTCGGCGCTGACCCCTGCTTTTGGCTTCGACTCCCGGGACGACCCCTTCGACCCCAACCAGGGGGTGAGCTACTTCGCTCGCCTCCGCGCCGCTGGCGGGATTTTGGGCGGGGATTTCAACTACGTGCGGCCGGAAGTCGGCTTTTCGTTCTTTTACCCCCTGACCCGCCGGTACATTTTGGCGGCCAACGTCGAGGCAGGGTGGATCCGGCCGTACAACGGCTCGCAAATTCCCCTTTTCGACCGGTACTTTCTCGGCGGCGAGCGTTCCTTGCGCGGTTTTTCCTACTACTCCGTGGTGCCGCGTAAAGGCAACGGTGACTACTTCCTCACCCCCAACGGCTCGCGGATGGGCGGCGACCGGTATTTGCAGATCAATTTGGAGTACCAAATCAAGCTCGGCGGACCCTTGAAGTTCATCCTGTTTACGGACATCGGCAACACCTGGCACGAGCTTCAAGGCTGGCAGCTGGGGCTTCTGCGCTATTCGGCCGGTGCCGAGCTGCGGATCACGCTCCCCATCTTCCAGGCACCGCTGCGGTTCATTTACGGCATCAACCTCAAGCCCTTCCCCGACGAGAAGCGTACCGACTTCCAGTTTTCCATCGGCAGCACCTTTTAGTCCGGATCTGGGCAACCCTGGGGCGGGCGTTCCGTACAACGAACGTGAGGAGGTGCCTATGCGGCGTGTGCTTGCGTTGTTCGTGGGACTGGTGGTGCCAGCGCTGGCTTTGGCCCAAACCAAGCTCTTGCGCTTCCCGGATGTTCATGGCGGAGAAGTGGTTTTTTGCTATGGGGGAGACCTGTGGAAAGCGCCGGTCACCGGGGGGTTAGCGGTGAGGCTCACCGCTCACCCCGGCCAGGAGCTTTTCCCCAAGTTCTCGCCCGACGGCCGCTTCATTGCCTTCACCGGCCAGTACGACGGGGACGAGCAGGTTTACGTCATGCCAGCAACGGGTGGGGAGCCGCGGCAGCTTACGTTTTACCCGGCCCGAGGGCCTTTGGCGCCGCGCCACGGCTACGACAACCAGGTGTACGGCTGGACCCCCGACGGCAGCGCGGTGCTCTTCCGCTCCTTCCGGGATGCCGACGGCGGGCGAACGGAAACGGCCCTTTACACCGTCAAGCTCTCGGGCGGGTTGCCGGTCAAGCTCCCCATGCCCACTGCGGGTGCGGGGGACTTTTCCCCTGACGGCAAAAGGATGGTGTACTCCCCCCTCTTCCGCGATTTTCGCACCTGGAAGCGCTACGAGGGGGGTTGGGCTCAAGACCTTTACGTCGTGGATCTGGCGACCCTCAAGCTTTCTCCGGTTTCCCCGACCAAACGCACCGAGCGCGACCCCATGTGGATCGGGAGCAAGATTTACTTCGTTTCCGACCGGGACGGCACCCTCAACCTCTACAGCTTCGAACCGGATACAGGAAAAACCGCGCAGCTCACCCACTCCACAACCTGGGACGTACGCTGGGCCTCCTCGGACAACCAGCGCTTCATCGTCTACGAGTTTGGGGGCGAGCTGCGGCTTTTTGATACCCAGAACGGCAGCGACAAACCCATTCCCATCACCGTACCGGACGACGGGCTAGCGGCCCGGCCGTCGTGGTACCCTGCCGACAAAAACGTGGAGGACTTTGCTTTGAGCCCTGGCGGCGAGCGCGCCTTGTTTGTGGCGAGAGGCGATGTGTTCACCGTTCCGGTGGAAAAGGGCCCCACCCGCAACTTGACCCAAAGCTCCGGGGCCCACGACAAGGGGGCGCGGTGGTCCCCGGACGGCAAGTGGGTTGCCTTCGTGTCTGACGCCAGCGGTGAGGAGCAAGTTTACGTGGTCCGGCAGGACGGCTCGGAAAAACCCGTCCAGCTGACCACCGGTCTTGCCGCCATGCTCTACGCTCCTGTGTGGTCCCCCACCTCCAGTCACTTGGCCTTTGCCGACAAGGACGGCAAGGTGTACCTCCTGGACGTGGCGAAAAAAGAGCTCCAGGTCGTGGCCCAGGATCGGTACTCGCGTGTTCGCGACTACTCCTTCTCCCCGGACGGCCAGTACCTGGCGTTTTCCATGGCCGATGCCAATGAATCGCGGTCCATTTTCATGTACAGCTTGCGCGACAAGAAGCTGGTGCGCGTCACCGACGAGCTCTTCGACGAATGGGAGCCGGTGTGGGACCCGGAGGGTCGTTATCTTTTCTTCCTTTCGGACCGCGAGTTCGCCCCGCAAATTTCGCAAGTGGAGTGGAACTACGCCGGCAACCGCATGACCCGCATCTACGCCTTGGTTCTCGCCAAGGACGGCAAGCACCCTTTCCCTCCGGAATCGGACGAGGTCAAGGTGGAGGCTGAAGGGGAAAAGGCCGATGGGGAAAACCAAGGAGAAGAAAAGAAGCAAGAAAAACCGAAGACGGAAAAGAAGCTCCCCAAGGTCACGGTGGATTTTGAGGGTTTGGGGGAGCGCGTGGTACCGGTCCCTTTGGCTGGCGAAAACTACGGCGACCTCGGTGCCTCCAAGGGCTACCTCCTCTACGTCAAGCGCGGGGCTCCTTTTTACGGGCGCGATTCCTACGCTAAGCCGGCGCTTTGGCTTTACGACCTGAAAAAGCGGGAAGAATCGCTGCTGGCTGAAGATGTCAGTGGGTATGCGCTCTCCGCCGATGGCAAGAAGGTCTTGGTGCAGCAAGGGAAAGCGTACAAGGTGTACGACGTGAAGCCCCAAGCCAAGGACGCCAAGGTCGTTTCCCTGAAGGATCTCAAGGTGCATCGGGTGCCCCAGGAGGAGTGGGCGGAGATCTTTCGGGAGGTCTGGCGCCGCTACCGTGACTTCTTTTACGTGCGCAACATGCATGGCTACGACTGGAAGGCCATTGGCAAGCAGTACGAAGGCCTCCTACCTTTCGTGAAGCACCGCAGCGACCTGAACTACCTTCTCGGCGAGATGGTTTCCGAGCTCAACGTGGGCCACGCCTACATTCAAGGCGGGGACTACGAGATACCGGAAAGGCCGCAAGTGGCGCTCCCCGGCGCCCGTTTTGCCCTGGACGAAAAGGCGGGGCGGTACCGCATTGCCAAGATTTTCCGAGGCGATCCTTTCGACGACAAGTACCGGGCGCCCTTGGCCGAAGTGGGCGTGGACGCCAAGGAGGGGGACTACGTCCTGGCCGTGGACGGTGTCGAGCTTGGGGCTTCAGACAATATTTACCGCCTCCTCCAGCACAAAAAGGACCCCGTGACCCTCACCCTCAACGACAAGCCAACCCTCGAAGGGGCCCGCAAGGTCACCTTCAAGCCGATCTTCGACGAGTCGAACCTGCTGTATTACGAATGGGTGAGGGAAAACCGGGAAAAGGTGGCGGCCCTATCGGGTGGCCGCATCGGCTACCTCCACATCCCCGACATGGGGGCCGAAGGGATTTACGAGTTCATCAAGTGGTACTACCCGCAAATTCGTAAGGAGGGTTTGGTCATTGACGTGCGTTCGAACGGCGGCGGCAACGTTTCCCAGTGGATCATCGAACGGCTCGACAACAAGCTGTTGGGCACCCGTTTCGGCAACCGCGGCGACCAGGCCCGCACCTACCCGTACACGGTGTTTTACGGCCACCTGGCCTGCCTCCTCAACGAAACCTCGGCCTCCGATGGCGACATCTTCCCCCACATGTTCCGCAAGGCGGGGCTGGGGCCCCTCATCGGCAAGCGCTCCTGGGGCGGGGTGGTGGGAATTTCCTCCTACGGTCCCCTCATTGATGGCGGTCAGGTCTTCGTGCCCGAGCAAGGCACCAACGACGTGGACGGCTCGTGGATCATCGAGGGCCACGGCGTGGATCCGGACATCGAAGTGGAGAACGACCCGGCCTCGGTCATTGCTGGCCGCGACCCGCAGCTGGAAAAAGCCGTGGCGTACCTTTTGGAAAAGATCGCCCGAGAACCCCGGAAGCTTCCCTCTCGACCTCCTGACCCAGTAAAAACGAAGTGACCTTAGGCGCCACGTTTCTCGGCCCCGGGACCTCCCCGTGGCCTTTTTTGTAGGGACCCGAGAGCTAGAAAAGGCTCAAGCAAGTTTTATGCCTTGATCTGAGCCATTGGAAGGTTCGTCATAGGATTGCAATAAGATTGCACTTGACCTAAATTGAGTGTGGGCTCCGCAAGGGGCCGAGAAGGAAGGGGGAAGCCATGGCAATCATCCATTGCGGTTTGGCTCTTTTGGCTTCAGGAAACATGCTGGTGGCGAGTCATAATGCGTCACCGGTGCGACACCTGGCGCGGAGCACGCCGGCACCGGGGTACTCCGCGCAGCAGGTGGAGGCGTACTTGAGTCCCCAGCAGGTGCAGTACATCCGCCCGGGTCTCAAGCTCGTGCTCAACAGCATCACCATACCCCAAGACCTTCGCCCGGTGGTGGATATTTCGTTCATGGACGACATGGACCAGCCCCTCGATCGCGCAGGCAAGGTGACGCCGGGAGCCATTTCCATAAGCTTCGTCCTCGCCTATTACAACCCTCAGGGCCGAGACTACGTGGCCTACACAACTCGGGTGCAAACGAGCCCCATCACCAACCAAAGCGCCACCCAAGCCTCGGCAGACTCCGGGGGTACGTGGGAGGACGTGGCTTTGGGCCGGGCTCGCTACCGTTTCAAGACGGCGCTCCCGGCGAACTTTGACGCCACCAAAACCCATACCCTTGGCATTTACGCCACCCGCAACCTCACGAGCATCTTGGGCAAGAACTATTACGCCAACCTCCTTTACGACTTTCGCCCCGATGGCCAAGCGGTGACCGCCAAGTGGGAGGGGTTCAGCACAGCGACTTGCAACTCTTGCCATGACCCGCTCCAAGCCCACGGCGGTTCCCGCCGGGAGGTGAAACTCTGCGTTTTGTGTCACAACGCGACCCAGTCCTTGGATCCGGACACCGGCAACACCGTGGAGTTCCGGGAAATGGTCCACAAGATTCACATGGGCGAAAACCTCCCGAGCGTGCGGGCCGGCCACCCTTACCAAATCATTGGCTTCAACCAAAGCGTGAACGATTACTCCACGGTGGCTTTTCCCCAGGACATCCGCAACTGCGCTACGTGCCATCAGGGTACGCCCGAAGCCCATATTTGGTACACGCGGCCGAGCCGTGCGGCGTGCGGCTCGTGCCACGACAACATCAACTGGCAAACGGGTGAAGGGCACGTGGCGGGCCCGCAAGCTGACGACTCGGCGTGCGCTTCCTGCCACATCCCCCAAGGCGAATCGGAGTTCGACGTTTCCATCAAAGGTGCCCACACCATCCCCACGAAATCCAAGCAGCTGCGGGGGCTGAAGATGGAAATCCTGGCTGTGACCAACGCTGCCTCCGGGCAAAAGCCTACGGTCACGTTCCGCCTCACCAACCTGGATGACGGCAGCGTGGTGGCGCCGGCAAGCCTCAACAGCCTCAACCTTCACCTTGGGGGTCCCACCAAGGATTACGCAAGCTACGTCACGGAAAGCGCCCGAGGCGCCAGCTTCAACGGCGACACCGCTGTGTACACCTTCAATTTCGCTTTGCCCGCCGATGCCAGCGGCACCTGGGTCGTGACCGCCGATGCCTACCGCAACGTCACCATTGACAACCACACGGAAGCCGGGCTCACCCTGCGGGAAGCGGCTCAAAACCCCGTGTACTACGTGGCGGTGGGGGATGCCCAGCCGCAACCGCGACGGGCGGTGGTGAATTTGGCCAACTGCAACACCTGCCACGACGTCTTGGCCCTCCACGGCGGCCAGCGGTTCAAGATCGAGGAGTGCGTGGTGTGCCACAACCCCAACAAGAACGATAGCGGGCGACGACCCGCGGACAAGCAGCCCCCGGAATCGGTGGATTTCAAGTACCTCATCCACAAGATTCACAGAGGCGAGGAGCTCACCCGCGAGTTCACGGTTTACGGTTTCGGAAACGTCCCTCACAACTACAACGAGGTGCGTTTCCCCGGTGATCTCCGAAACTGCCAAAAATGCCACAAAGCAGGAAGCTACCAGCTGCCGCTGCCGCAGGGACTGCTGCCCACCCAGGCACCTCGGGATTTCTACACCCCGATTCCGCCGGAGTCCGCGGCGTGCATTTCGTGTCATGACACCGCCTATGCGGCGGCTCACGCCTACGTGAACACCGCGCCCTTTGCCGAGGCCTGCGCCTCCTGCCACGGCAACGGCGCTGAGTTCGCGGTAGACAAGGTCCATGCCAGGTAGCCAGGTCTGGGGGGCGGGG
>JBAMMG010000012.1:0-12087 GCA_039793905.1 Thermoanaerobaculum sp.
GCGCCAGCTCGGTCCTCACCGCCGCCCCCCCAAACGCCGCACCATTTCCAGGCGAGGGATGCCATCCTCGGTAAACCGGCGCACGAGGCCGAACCCGAAACGGCGGTAGAGCCGCACCGCAGGGCTGTCCCGGTCCACCTCCAACGCCAGCCACCGGCAACCGGCACGCCGGGCCCGCAGGATCGCGTCGGCGAGCATGCGGCCTCCCAGCCCCCGGCCGCGGAACTCCGGGGCTACGGCAACGGAGGAAAGCTGGGCTACCGGGGGCCACAGGAGCAGCACCATGGCCCCGGCGAGCGCCTTTCCCTGGCGCAGCACCAGGCAGGTCCACCCCGGCCACAGCACGACCTCCCGCCACGCCGACCAGCTCCAGGCCCGGTGGCCGAAGCAGGTTCGGTCCAGAACCACCAAGGCCGGCAGGTCGCGAACGGTGGCGGGAGCCAAGGTGAAAAAACCTCCGTCACCTGTAAAAGGCTCTTGACAGCGCCCGGCGCGCACGGCCACGGCCTCCATCTCTCCCCTGGTTTCAAAGCTTAACACCCCGCCTTGCCCGCACCATCCGGAGCGCAAAGGCAAGTATTTGATGTGCAAGAAGATTACGCCTCACCACGGGTTTTGGCACGGAACTTCCAAGGGGAAGGGGCGGGAGGTGAACGATGGAAACCAGGGGACCTTGAACGGGAAACAGAAACGCACCAAGGCTTCGAAAAACAGCAAAACCCAGGAAAGGAGGCAACCATGAGGAGAACGTTGGTGACGTTGGCACTTCTGGCGGGGCTGGCGCTTCCAGTCCTGGCCGAAACGGAAAAAACAGGAACCGTAAACGTGAATACGGCAAGCGCCCAGGAGCTGCAGCTGCTCCCGCGGGTGGGGCCGGCCCTCGCCAAGCGCATCCTGGAGTTCCGGGAGAAAAACGGACCCTTCAAGAGCCCTGAGGAGCTCATGCGCGTCAAGGGCATTGGCGAAAAGAGCTTCGGGCAGCTCAAACCGTACGTGACCGTAACTGGGCCAACGACCCTGAAAGCCAAGGTCGCCTCACGGCAACCTCGGGGCAAGGCGGCCCAAAACAAGGGGAGCAACTAACCAAAAAAACAAAACGACGTGGCGTGGACGGGACGGGGGCGGCGCCGCCGCCCCCTTCTTTCCGGAGGCTGGAATGACGCAAAGCAAAGGCGTTTCCCTCGTGGAGTTGCTGGTGGTCCTGGGGCTCGTGGCCCTTCTCGCCGGCATCGCCTCGCCCCAGTTGGGCAAAACCGCGGATCGGGCCCACCTCGCCGCTGCTGGCGCCCGTCTGCTCACCGATACCCAGCGCTGCCAGTCCCTGGCGGCTCAGCGCTTGGCCAAGGTGGGGCTCCTTTTTGACCTGGACGAGCGGGGGCGGTTTTACGTGGTGGTGGCGGATGGCAACGGCAACGGGGTTTCCCGCCGGGATTACTTGGCGGGCCGGGACCGAATCGTTGCTGGCCCCGTGTACTTCCGGGACTTCGGAGCGCGGGTGCGCCTCGGCGTTTCCCAGGAGATGGGCGTGCCGCAACCAGGGGGCGAGGGGTTGGTGCCGGAAAGCGGGCTCCAGGTGGGGGGCGCCGGCATCCTGAGCTTCAGCCCTGGGCTCGGGGCCACGGCAGGTTCCGTGTACCTTTCCTCGGGCCGTCAGGTTCTGGCGTTGCGGGTGACGTCCATGGGTGTGGTGCGCCTTTTCCACTACAACGAAGCTCGCCGGGTGTGGGAGCCGGCGCGCTTTTAAGCTGCGAGGGGGAAGGTGCCCCGGGGCGTGACGAGGGCGTCCTCGAGAACCGCTCCGGCGGGCACGGGGCCGGCCACAACGCACCCCGAAAGGCGGGCCCCGGCACCCACCTCCGCCTGGGGAAGAAGCACGCAGCGGGAAAGGGAAGCCCCAGGCCCCACCCCCGCACCGGCCTCCACTGCCGTGCGGACCAGGTGAGCCGTGCTGGACACGGCCGCCAAGGGGCTCGCGAAAACCCCTTCACCCAATACCTCCATCACGAGCTCGCGGTACGCCAGGGGGTTCCCCGCCTCCCGGAAGACCCCCTTCACCTCCACACCGAAAAGGAGCCCCTTCTCCATGAGAGGGCGCCAAAAAGCGGCCATGGGGGCAGGCGGGTCGGGGAGAAGCGCCAGCGTTTCCGAGCCCAAAAGCTGAAAGCCGGTGAAGAGAAAGCCGCGTTCCTCGAGGTTTTCCCCCGGGCCGGAAAACCCAACCACCCGCCCAGCCCCATCCAGGTGGACCGCTCCCCACCGGCCGCGGTCGGGGTGGGGAACCACTCCCAGGACCACGCGCTCCTGGCCCCCCGAGGCAAGAAGCGGCGCCAGGTCCAGCTCGCTCCAGCAGTCGGCGTTGGCCACCAGCACCGGCCCGTCGCCGAACGCCGCGCGGGCGGCGGCCAGCCCGCCAGCGGGCCCCAGCAGTTGCGGCTCGTAGGAGAACATCACCGGCACCGGCGGGCACAGCTGGCGAACGGCCTGGGCCACGAGCTCGGGGTGGCGGTGGAGGTTCACGACCAGGCGGCGAACCCCGGCCGCCACCAAGGCGCCGAGGCTCGAAGCCAGAAGCGGCGCGCCCAGCACCGGCAGCGCTGGCTTGGGCAGGAAGGACGAGAGGGGCTCCATGCGCTCCCCCAACCCCGCCGCCAGGAGCATCCCCGTCACCGGTAAAGCCCGTCCTCGGGTCCTCGCTTCGTCCAGCCGGTCACGGTCATGCCAAAAGGATAAAAGCTCCATGCCCACCTGAGGCTCGAGAACCATTCTCTGGCCGCCTTCATGTTTTTGGGCTCGGCTAGCCTTCGGTTGGCCCAGAGCTCGAAAACACCATGAAGGCGGGAGCCCGGGGGTAGCGACGACGGTGCTCCCCCCACAGCTCCAGGTAGCTAGCCCGGAGCCCATGGTCCAGCTCCAAACCCAAGGATCGGGCACAGGGTGCCAGAGCCCCCGGCGGCCCTTCCAGCTCCACGAAGGAACCCATGGGGGTTTCGTCCAAAGCCACCGCCACGTCTCCCCACCGCCAAAGCTCGCGCTTTTTCTCGTAGTAAAAGGCCACGGCAAAGCCCACAGCGGAAAGGATGGCGAGCGTCACCTCGCCGTTGGCCACTTCCGTCTCGATTTCCTGGCGGCTTTTGATCCCGCCCTCGAACGTTGCCGGCCCTTTGAAGGTCAGCCACGCCTTGCAACCCCAGGTTCGAACCCGCAACAGCACCCCCCGGGCCCGTAACGAACCGGCCACGTCGTCCAAAACCCAGTTACGCTCGAGGTCCGGAGGGCTTTCCCGATGGGCCCCATGCTGCGAGAGCAACCCCCGGAGCACCTCCAGGGAACCCACCCGGAACTTCAGCTCCTGCTCCAGCCCCGAGCCCACGGGGCGAGTATACGCGTTGCCGCCGGCACGCACGCCGGGGTAGCATGCGGCCGTGCGGGCAGTGGTGCTGGCTACCGCCGGGCACATTGACCACGGCAAGACCTCCCTGGTCCACGCCCTCACCGGCGTGTGGTGTGACCGCTTGGAGGAGGAAAAAAGGCGAGGGATCACCCTGGTTTTGGGTTTCGCTCCTTTGGTGGACCCCCAAGGGGAGGTGGAGGTTTCCTTCGTGGATGTCCCTGGCCACGAGCGCCTTATCCACACCATGGTGGCGGGCGCCGGCGCGGTGGACGGGGCAGTGTTGGTGGTAGCCGCCGACGAAGGGATCATGCCCCAAACCCGCGAACACCTGGCGGTTCTCGAGCTTTTGGGCATTTCCGGCGGGGTTGTGGCCCTCACCAAGGCCGACACCGTGGAGGCCGATCTCTTGGTCCAGCGCCAGGAGGAGCTAGCCGCCTTTCTGGCGAAAGGCCCGCTTGCGGGGGGACCCATCGTTCCCTGCTCGGCGGTAACCGGGGAAGGCGTGGAGGCCGTGCGGAACGCCATCCTGGCCTTCGCCCGGGGGGTCCGGAGGAGGGAGGAGCCGGGGAGGCCGTTCCGTCTCTGCGCCGACCGGGTTTTTTCCTTGCCAGGCGCAGGCACGGTGGTTACGGGCACGGTGCGGTGGGGGGAGGTGGCGGAGGGGGAAACCCTGTGGGTTTACCCTCCGGGGCGAGAGGTGCGGGTCCGGAGCTTGCAGGTTCACGGCCAAAACCGCCCGCGGGGGGTGGCGGGGGAGCGCTTGGCTCTTGGGCTTGCCGGGGTGAAGGTGGAGGAGCTTCCAAAGGGGGCGCAGCTCCTCGCCCCCGGTCCGTGGGAGCCCACGGCCCGCGTGGCTGCCGACGTGCGGATTCTCCCCGAAGCCCAGGGGCTTTCGGAAGGGGACGTGGTTTGGCTGCACCTCTTGGCCACGCGGGTGGCCGCCAAGGTGGAGCGCATGTACCCCAACCCCGCCCCACCCGGCAGCCAAGCCAAAGCGGTTTTGCGGTTGCAAAAGCCTCTCTTTTCGGCCCCAGGCGATCGGGTCGTCCTCAGGCGCCCCAGCCCACCCCTCACGGTAGGGGGAGGGGTGGTCCTGGACGTGGCGCCTCCCAGGCTTCCCCGGGGCAAGGCCTCCGAGCTTGCCGCCCTGGCGCTGCGGCCCCTGCCGGAAACCCTGGCGAACCTGGTGGAGGCGGCTGGTCCCTCCGGGGTGACGGTGGCGCGCTTGGCCGCGCGGGTGGGGTTTTTACCTCAAGCCCTGGAGGCCCCTTTGGGCCGCCTGCTGGCCAGCGGAGAGGCCGTTGCGGTGCCAACCACACCGCCCCTGATCGTGGCCACCCAAGCCATGGAACGCCTGCTCGTCCAAGCTGAAGCGCTGGTCGAGGCGGCAAAAGAGACGGGGCTTTCGCTGCCGGAGCTGTTTTCGGCGCTGCGTCTGCCTTCCCAAAAGGCGTTCCGCCAGCACCTTGCCGATGCGCTCTGGCGGCGCGGCAAGGTGCGGCAGGAAGCCGGGCGTCTTTTTGCCGGGGGAAGCTCTCCCCTGGAAAGCCCCTTGGCCCTTCGTCTATTCGAGCTTTACCGAGCCGCCCGCTTCGAAGCTCCCTCCCCCGAGGAGGCAGCCAAGCGTCTTTCGGCCCACCCGGCCACCGTCGCGGGGCTCGTGCGCCTGGGCTTAGCCCGGGGTGACCTGGTGCGCCTGGGTGGCAAGTGGATCCTGCACCGGGAGGTCCTGGAGGAGGTGGTGGCCCGGATCCGTGCCTGGGGGGTGGAAAGCTTCGACGTGGGGCAGTTCAAAGACCGCTTCGGGCTCACCCGCAAGCTCGCCATCCCGATCCTGGAGTGGCTGGACAGCCAGCGGGTCACCCGCCGGGTGGGGGACCGGCGGCAGGTGATCCCTACTTCCGGGGGTAAGAGCTCCCGCGGCTGACCCGCAGCCCCTCGGCGCGGAGGGTTCCGGCGCGGACTTCCAGGACCCCCGAAAGCACGACCCACGCGGCCACGGGGGCACCCTGAACCTGAGCCGGAGCAAAAACCCAGCTTCCCGCCGAGGCCAAAACCCAAGGGCGGAGGCCTTCGGGGCAAGCGAGGAACACCACGCGCTTGACCTTCCCGTCCTTGCCAATTTCGGCCAAAAGCTTGAACGGCTGCCGGAACTCCTGAGACGGGACCTTGGCCGAAAAGCGCTTGGGGGCCGGAAGCGCCGAAAGCTGGGCAAGGTCAGAGGTGGGGAGCTGGGCGTCACCGGGATCGGGGGGTGGCAGAGGCGAGGGTTCCTCGGCAGGGGTCGTTGCCGGATCGGGGAGGGTCACGGCCAGCCCCCGCACCTGCCCTTCCTTGATTTCCCCCTTGAGGTCAGCGGTCACGTCCACCCACACCGCCACCGGCTTGCCGAAGGCTTTGGCAGGGGAAAACTCGGTTTCCACGATGGCTTGGCGTACGGGCTCCAGCACGCCAGGAAAAGGGTTGGAGACGGGCTGGGCGCGACGGCAGGTACCGTTGGTTTGGATGTACACCGCAAAGGTCACCGGCACGGTGGTGGCAAAATCCTCGCGCATGGGGGTTTGGCGTGCCGCCGGAGGCACGTCCACCGGTACGTAAAAGGGGTTGGTGGGCGGCACCGCCGGCAACTCCACGGGGACCGGGACCGGCACGTGAACCCTGCGCTCCCATGGCTTTTCGGCCCTCGGCGTCGCTTCTTGGGCCGCCAGCAAAACCAACAGGATGGCCGCGTTCATGGTCGTATCTTAACCTTTCGCCTCGGCCCAGGAAGGGCCCACGCCCACGTCGGCTTTCAAGGGCACTGCAAGCTCAGCCACCTGCTCCATGGTGGTCTTCACCATCGCCGCCACCTCTCCGGCTCTGGCTTCCTCGGCTTCCAGCACCAGCTCGTCGTGCACTTGAAGGAGCACGCGGGCGGGGAAGCCTTGGGCCTTGAGGCCAGCAAAGGTACGGATCATGGCCAGCTTCATGAGGTCCGCCGCCGTTCCTTGGACTGGGGCGTTGATGGCCATGCGCTCGGCGTTTCCCCGGACGTTGGCGTTTTGGGAATCGAGCCCAGCGATCTGCCGCACCCTCCCGAACAGCGTGCGGACCTTGCCCGTGCGGCGGGCTTCCTCCTTGACCCCTTCCAGGTACTCCCGCACCTTGGGCAAGCGGGCAAAGTACGCGTCAATGAAGCTTTGGGCTTCTTTTTGGCTCACCCCCAGCTCCCGGGAAAGGGCGTACGCCCCCATGCCGTAAATCAACCCGAAGTTGATGGTCTTGGCGGCGCGGCGCATGTCGGGAGTCACGAGCTCGCGTGCCACCCCGAAAACCAACGATGCGGTGGCCGCGTGGATGTCCTCCCCCCGGGCAAACGCCGAAACCAGCGCCGGGTCTCGGGAAAGGTGGGCCAAAACCCGCAGCTCGATTTGGGAGTAATCGGCTACCACCAGGAGCTTGCCCCCATCGGCCACAAAAGCCCGCCGTACCTCCCGCCCCAGCTCCGAGCGGATGGGGATGTTCTGGAGGTTGGGGTCGGAGGAGGAAAGCCTCCCCGTGGCCGTGACAGCCTGGTTGAAGCGGGTGTGGATGCGGCCGTCACGGCGCACCTGAGCGGGGAGGGCATCCAGGTACGTGGATTTCAGCTTCGCCAGCTCCCGGTACTCCAGGATCAAGGCCGGCAGGCGGAAGCCCTGGAGCGCCAGCTCCTGGAGCACGTCGGCATCGGTGGAGGGGGCGCGGGTCTTGGAGGTGCGGCGCAGGACCGGCATCCCTTTCCACTGGAAGAGCACCTCCGCCAGTTGCTTGGGGGAGTTGATGTTGAAGCTGCCGCCGGCTTCGGCGAAGATCTCCCGCTCCCGCTCCGCCAAAAGCTTTTCCACCTGGCGGGAAAGCTCAGCGAGGAAAGCTACGTCCAGCTTGACCCCCACCCGCTCCATGTCCTCCAGAACCGGCACCAAGGGAAGCTCCAGCTCCTCGTAAACCCTCACCACCCCTTCCGCGTCCATGGCCTGGCGCAGGATGGGGGCAAGCGAAAGAAGCGCCGAAAGCTCCCCTTCGGGGGTGGCCAGGGCCGGCGCCGGCACCTTGTAGCGGGCGCACAGGGCCGCAAGCTCCACCGCCTCCCCCGGAGCCAGGACGTAGCCGGCTAGCATGGCGTCGTTGGGGGTGGCTTCGGGTGTCAGCCCCAAGTCCCGCAACCCGGCCAGGAGCGCCTTGGCGTCGTAGCACCACGCCCGGGAGAGGTGCGGCTGCAGCATGGCCAAGGCCTCAGCCGGGCTCGCCATCGCCCAGCCTGCCGGGGACGCGACCACGAGCTCACCGTCCGAAAGGCGCAGGGCCAAGGGCCCGGCGTCGGTCATGGAAGCCGCGAGCTCCTCCCAGGCCAACCTCGGAAGCTCAAAACCCTCGACCTTGGCCGATGGTGGCGCCTCCCCCAGCTCGGCAAGCAAGCTGGCAAAGCCCAGCAAGCGGTAAAAATCGGCTAGCTCCGGGCTTGGCGGGCGGCGCGCCAGATCCCCCAAGCCAAAGGGCAGCTCGAGGTCGCGCTTGAGCGCCACCAGCTCCCGGGAAAGCTCCACCAGCTCGCGGTTTTCTGCCAAGGCCTTTTGCGCCCGGGGCGGGGTCACCTGGGAGAGCTGCTCGTACAGCGCAGCCACCGAGCCAAAGCGGCGGATGAGCTCCCGCGCCGTCTTTTCGCCCACCCCGGGGCAGCCGGGGATGTTGTCGGAAGCGTCCCCCGCGAGGGCCAGCACCTCCACCACTTGCGCCGGCCGCACGCCGAAAACCTCGGCGACGCCGGCCTCGTCCAGGAGCCTTTCCAGGCGCGTGTGCCAGAGCCGGATGTGGGGGTCGCGGACGAGCTGCATCAAGTCCTTGTCCACGGTGGCAATCACCACCTCCAAACCCTCCCGGGCCCCTCGCTCCGCCAGGCTGGCGATCATGTCGTCGGCTTCCACGTCGGGAAAAAGCAGCAGCTTGACCCCCAAAAGCTCCAGAGCCTTGTGCACCAGCGGCACCTGGACCCGCAGCTCCTCGGGCATGGGCTGGCGCTTTTCCTTGTACGACCCGAGCATGCGGGTGCGGAAGGTTTCCCGGGAAACATCGAAGGCCACCGCCACGTGGGTGGGGGAAAGCTCCCGCAGCATCTTGTGGAACATGCGCAAGAAGGCGTACACCGCCCCCGTGGGCGTTCCGTCGGGCGCCGTCAAGCGGGTTTTCAAAGCAAAGAAGGCGCGGTACAGGTTGGAATGGCCATCCACCAGCAAAAGCCGGCTCATGGTCCAAGCCTAACACGGGAAGCGTCCGCGCAGACGTCTCAATCCCGCCATCCCTGTGGCCGGGGACGCCCGGTTTTCCCCGCCCTTGCCACGCCTGGGAGGAATTCACAGCCGCGTTCCCCCGCCCAAGGCCCACCTTGCCGTAGCCAAAGCCGGGCCTTACCTTGAAGGCGGAGACCACGAACATGATTGCGGGTGTCGCCCTTTGCGCCGTCCTTGCCGGGCAAGAAGCCGCGTTGCGCCCCACCCTTCGCCCCGTCAGCTACTTTCCCCTCCAGCCGGGCACCACCTGGGTGTACCGAGCGACGGGGTTGGGGGGAGGGGAGCGGCAGGTTACGGCTCATGGGGCGGCAAGCCCCCTGGGCTTTTTCGATGCTGCCGCGCTGCTGGAGGGCTACTTTCCCGGCCCCGCCCGCCTGGTGCGGAGCCTTGCCGGAAAGGTCGAGGAGTTGGGATCCAGCGGCGAGGGTTTCCTTTGGTACCTGCTGGCAGCGCCAGAGGGCACCAGTTGGACCCTGCGTTTGGCGCCCCTCCTTCAGAACCAGCTCTTTTCCTGCCTGGATGGCGCCCGGCTCACTTTGGTCAGCCGCCGGGAATCCGTGACGGTGCCCGCCGGGACCTTCGACCACGTGGCCCTCATCCGCTGGGAAACCCCTTGCCGGGATGCGGGCATCCTCGCCGAGTGGTTTGCTCCGGGGGTGGGCCTGGTGCAACGGGAAGAGGCGAGCGTGGCTGGGCAAATCCGCTGGCAACTGCAGGAAATACGCCGGGACCAGATATCCGCCCTGCCCCAGTACGGTGGGGCGCTGGCCCTTTCCCAGAGGCACTACCTTTTGGACCTCATGCCGCCCCTAGAGCTCGAGCGCCTCCCGGTTCTGAAAGGCACCCTGGCTCTCTGGCTCCTCTCCCCGCCGCCCGAAGGGGAAGCCGGCGTTCCCCTTTGCCTGGAGGTCTCGGGGGAAATCGAAGATGCCAACCGCCAGGTCCTCACAAGCTTTGCCGTTCCCGACCCCGGTTGCCTGGTCATGGCCCCCGTAGCCGCAACCCCCTTCCGAGTTTTGCCCTTTGCCCAGCCACTGGTGGTGGGAGGAACGCCCCTGCCCCAGGGCACCTACACCGTTCGCCTCACGGTGGAAACTCGCGGCTGGAACGCAAGCTTTTCCTTGCCGTTTACCGTTAGCCACGTGTACTAGGCAAAGCCTCCGAGCCCGGCGGCCCAGGATTGTGCCGGCCACAGGGCCTTTGGCGGGGACGATCTCGGGTGCTTCGGGGCGTGTTACCCTAAGCTGGCCGGGAGGTTCCTATGTCGCTGGCACGTCTTTCCGCCTCGCTCATGGAAGAAGTCAAAGCCCTCGAGCAGGAAGGCCGGGCCAAGGCCCCGGAGCGGGTGGTGGTGGGGTACGTGCCACCCCAAAACGGCTTCGGGCCGCGCTACCGCATTGCCGGCTCGGACCAGCTTTTCCTGCGCATGAACTCCAACTCCTACCTTTCCCTTTCCCACGACCCGCGCCTGGTAGAAGCCGCCGACCGCGCCACCCGCGAGCTGGGGGTGGGGCCTGGGGCGGTGCGCTTCATTGACGGTACCTTCTCCTACCACGTGGCCCTGGAGGACCGCATCGCCCGCTTCGTGGGCAAACCGGCCGCCAGAATCTTCAACTCCGCCTACACCGCCAACTTAGGCCAAGCCTTGGCTCTCGCATCCCCCCGAACCTTCTGGATCGGCGACGAGCTCAACCACAACTCCATCATCCGCGCCATGCGCATCGCCGGCGTGCCCAAGGAAAACCGCGCCATTTACAAGCACAACGACCTTGCCGAGCTCAAAAAGTGCCTGGACACCGTTCCCCCCGGAACCGAGCGCGTCATCGTCATCTTCGATGGCATCTTCTCCATGCGTGGCGACTTCACCCCCCTGGCGGAGGTCAACGAGGTCCTTTTGCCGTACCGGGAACGCTTCCCCAAGGGCTTGGTCACGGTCATGGACGACTCCCACGGCGTGGGCGCCTACGGCCCCACCGGGCGGGGTACCGAGGAGCACACGGGCGCCTCCTGCGACGTGCTCATCGGCACCTTCGGCAAGGCCTTCGGCGTCAACGGCGGGTTCGTGGCCGCAAGCCCGGAAGTCATCGAGGCCATCAGGCAAAAGGCCGACACCTACATTTACAGCAACCCCCTGGGGGTGGGCGACTGCGCCGCGGCCCTGGAAGCCGTCAACATTGCCGACTCCGAGGAAGGCCGGAAGCGCCTTCGGACCGTGGAGGCCCGGGCGCGGCAGTTCCGGGAAGGGGTGGCCAAGCTCGGGTGGGAAACCATCCCCGGTCCCCACCCCATCGTCCCCCTCCTCGTGCGCGACACCGCCAAAGCCCGGCGTCTGGTGCAGCACTTCTTCGAAAACGGCGTGCTGGTGGTGGGTCTCACCTACCCCGTGGTCCCCCGGGGCGAGGAAACCATCCGCTTCCAGATCAACGCCGCCCACACCGAAACCGACATCGCCTTCGTGTTGGAGGTGCTCCACAGGTTTCGCGGCTAAGCCTACCGCTGGCCCCTTGCCCCCCGTCCGAAAAACCCCAGAAAGGAGCGCTCCCTGGGGCTGGCAGGCCTGCCCTTCTCGGCAGGGCCACAGCCGACCGGCTTCGAAGCTCACCTCCACCGCTCGCTTCGAAGCGCAGACGTGCTGCTGAAGCTGCCCCCGTACCCCATGAACCTACCCTCGCCCGGCGAAGGTCCCCCGCCAGAAAAGCTTTTGATGGTTTAGCCGCCCGTGCTCACTCAATGAGAGAGTGCGCCTCCGCCGTGTCCAAACCCTATCCCAGCGCCAAAAATCTCAGGGTAGCGGCGAATTTGCGGGACGAGGTCCTGGTCGTACCGAAAGACCACCACACGGAAGCCTCGCCCGCGCAACTCCTCTCGAACCTGGCGATCGTGGGCCTGCTGGTGCGGCTGATCGTGAACGGCGCCATCGCAAAACACACAGATATTGGGTTCATAAAAGAAATCGGCAACGCAGCGAGGCTGGGCCATGGGCTTCTGGGCCTCGTCGGGCAGCCGGTAGCCGCCTTCGGCGAGGACGTCGAGGAACCGCCGCTCGAGCTCGGAGCGGGAGTCGGTGAGCGAGCGCAACCAGGCGAGGTGTTCCTCGCGGGAGCGGCCTTGTACGCGGGGCTCCGTGCGGCTTTGCGCCAGCTCCTTAAGGATTTGCTGGATGCGATGCCGGTCGAGGTGCAACGCCTCGTGCTGGTTGGCAAAGGACAGCAGGCACTCGTAGCAGGCCGCGCGGCAATCGGGCTTCGCATCCCGTAGCTCGCCGCCGGCGAGGTCGAAGTGGCCGATCTCGAGGGCCGTGCGCGCCACTTGTGCCAGCGCGTCGGCCTCTTCCACCAGCCGCCGCAGCACGCCGGCTCCCCCTTCAGCCGCCTCGTAGAGCAGAATCGCTCG
>JBAMMG010000013.1:0-12054 GCA_039793905.1 Thermoanaerobaculum sp.
GTGAACCCCGGCACTGGGCACGCTGAAAGGTGTGGGTGGGCGCTCCGGGAGCCGTGGGGGGCGAGGGTCGAGGCTCTGATCGTTCGGGGTTTTGCCTGCCTGGTGCCGGCTTTGCCAACTGCAAAAACGGTTCCAAGCGGCACCTGGGAGCTTGGGAGCGTGGCCACTCCTCGGGGGCCCGGACCGCGTTGGCTTCCGGCAGCCATACGCCGAACCCTGGGGTGTGGTAGGGCCTGGATGCTGCCTGCACCCCCCGGGGTCCGGATCACAAAGCCGGGAGAGGGACGGAACCTTTTGACCGTCAGGGTCCAGGGGGCAAGCCGGTAAGAGAAGGCTCGAGGACGTGAACCATGTTGAGGAGCTGATTCCCCTCCGGGTCGAAACCCCAAAAGAGAACCTGCTGCGTGTAGCCCGTTTGCTCGCGAAGCCTGAGGAAAGCCCGGTGCCCTTGGTCGGGCCCGCGGGGACCCCCAAGCTGCTCGAAGGCTCTCAAGGTCATAAGCTTCGGCTCGCGTTCGAGGATGAAAACGGTTTCGAGGTTGGGGTCCCAGTGTGGGCTGTAAAGGTAGCGCTTGCCCTGCCCCTCCAAGAGAACGCAGGGGTCGAACACCGGGCAGTGGCCAGCGAACCACGTGGCCTGTACGTAACCCAAGGCCTTGGCAACCACGCCGAAGCGTTGCTGTACTCTCTCTTCCAGGGTGCTGGGGTCGCCGGGAAAAACCTCCAGTCGCTGGCGCACGCTGGGAAGGCCCTGGCGCAGCTCGGGGGGAAAGGCCCCAGGGTCCACCACGGAAAGTGACCCTACCTCGCCTGTTTCGTGCATGCCGAAAATGGCCAGGAGCCTTTCGGGGGTCAACGGCGCCCCCGGTGGCGCAGCTTGGCGGTACACGCGAACGGCGTAAAGCTTTCTCTCGCACGCGGAGCCGGACCAGCTGGTAACCGGGATGACTTCCAACTCAAACGTACCATCCTTGAGGCGCTGAAACAGCTCCTGGTGGCACTTGAGGGCCTCTTCGGCTCTTTTTGCAACGGGGTAAAAGTTTTTAAAAAACGAGTAGCGAACGTCGGCGCGAAAGTCCTCCAAGGTTTTGGGAAAGGGCTTTGGTAAGTAAAGCTTATCCCCTCGCTTTGCTTTGACTACCGCAAGCTTTTTTGCTTCCCATTGCTTCGACAGAACAGCTGGGCACATTTCGGGTTGCTGGGCCCCAGCCGTTACGGCCACCACGGAAATAAGAAAAACGGAGGTTTTCCTCATGCTTTCCTCCTTGTTAGAGGTTTTCGAAGGGAGGCTCGAACCCCTCGCCGTCCCAAATTCGGACGTTACTACGGTACTCGGAAAGAAGAAGTGGCCCGGCGTTACTTACCGTTGCCGGAACGATCTGAATGAGGGTTTGGCTTTGACCAAACCAGGAACTGCCAAGCCATTCGGTGGCGGAAAGGTCCAGAAACGTTCCACGGGCAGGGTCGTGAACAGCCACCGAATCCCAACAGTACTGGGCAAACCCGCAATCGTGGGCGGTGCCCCCAAACAAAACCCCAACGTGGTTAAAGCTCACCTGGGGGAGAACGGGAAGGTGCACACCCCCCCAAACCACAGAGGCAATTTGCTCCGTGACCGCCAGGGCCAGCTGGTTGGGGTCGTCGCGGTAGTAGTACTTCACCACGGCGCCTTCGTAACAGGTTAGGGCGTTCATGCCGTTGGCGATCTGATCCCAGCTCGCCCCGGTGGCTGGGGATCCGCCGATAGCCTGCAGGATCTGGACCTGCGGCATCTCCGGCCACTGGCAGTAAGCCTGGAGCATTTGTATGGTGGCCGCCCCACAGCAAAGGGTGCATTCTTGGGCGCGGTAGGGCACGCCGAGAACGTAAGTTTGAGTACTAGGTCCGCCGCCCACGCGGATGTCACAAGTGAAGGCGCTACCCATGAGAACGCCAAGGCCGACAAAAGACACCCTTAGCAGGTTCATTTTCCCTCCTTTCTTTCCCCGGCGCCGGAGGGTGCGGGATGGATAGCAAAAAAAAAAGCGTGTCAAGGGGGAGGGTCTCCCCCGCTGGGCGTGGGTTTCACCCTCGGCGGGGTGCACCATAATGCCGGCCGTGGCGCGGTTGCGGGTGGCTCTGGGACCGGGGCTTGGGGGCGATGGGAAACTTAAAGACGTCGCGCCGCAGGCGGTTCTCTGGGGCAACGGCAGCGGTTTTTCCTTCCACCGCCATGGGCAGGCGCCCGTAGCCGTGGCGGATCCGTGGGAAGGCCTGGCTGTGGGTTCTGCTTCCCATGTTGGGCTTGCGGTGGGGTTTTTTGCCTATGAGCTTGCGCCTTTCCTCGACCCCGCACTGGCGGTTCGCGGCGGCGGCGCCGGTCTTCCCCTGGCCTACTGGGCGTTCCTGCCGCCGCCACCCTGGCCGCAGGCAGCCCATGCTGGTCCGTTCACCGCTCGCAGCCCCCTTTCCTGCTCGCTCGACGCGGAGCGTTTCCGGCGCGGAGTGGAGGCCATTCGCGCGGCCATCGGGGCCGGGGAGGTCTACCAGGTGAACCTCACCCGGCGGTGGGAGGCGGGCTTTTCGGGGAACCCCGCGGGCCTGTGGGCGGCGTTGGTCGGGCCTCGGCCGCCGCGCTTTGCTTTTTTCTTGGAAGACCGCGAGCTGGGGTTGGCGGTGCTGGGGCTTTCCCCTGAGCTTTTCCTGGTCAAACGCGGTAACGTCCTCCAAAGCTGGCCCATCAAGGGGACTTGGGACGCGGCCGAGGCTCCCGAAGAGCCGGGGGAAAAGGAGCATGCCGAGCTCGCCATGATCGTGGATTTGGTGCGGCACGATTTGGGCCGCCTGTGCCTTCCGGGCAGCGTGAAGGTGGCTTGTCCCTCTCGCCCCGTGCGCACCCGCGACGTGGTGCACCGGGAGGCGGTGGTGGAGGGGTCGTTGCCGCCGGGGGTCAGTTTCGAGGACATCCTCACGGCCACCTTTCCCGGCGGCAGCGTCACCGGCGCGCCAAAGATCGCTGCCGCAAGCCTCATTGCGGCTTTGGAGCCGGTGCCCCGCAGCGTCTACTGTGGGGCCTACGGGGTTCTCCTTCCCGGCGGGGATTTCACCCTGGCCATGCCTATCCGCACCGGCTACGTGGTCGGCGGGAGGCTCTTTTTCCACGCCGGCGCCGGGATCGTGTGGGACTCCGAGGCCGGGGCCGAAGAAAGGGAAACCCGGGCCAAGGTGGCGAGCTGGTTCCAAGTGCTTGGGGAGGGGACGTGACGCGTCCAGCCTGGATGCTTTTGGGGCGCCGCTTGATGCCGGCCGCCACCGTAGGGTCGTTGTGGGGGCCATGGGCCTTGTACCGCGGGGACGGGCTTTTCGAGACCGTGGGGGGCGAGGACGGAACGCTCTTCCTTTGGGAGGAGCACCGCGAGCGGTTGCGCCGATCGGCCATGGAGCTTTACGGCCTTGACCCGGCTCTCCCGGGGGCACGCGCTATTGCCAGGCTTCTGGAGGCGGAAAACCGCGGAATGGGACCGGTGGCGCTGCGGCTTTTCTTTCTTCCCGGAGACCGCCACGGCGCGAGCTTCGCCTGGGTGGAAAGGGCTCGCATCCCCAAAAGGGAGCGGCGCGAGGGTGTGGAGCTGGAGCCGTTTGTCCTGCCGACCACGGCGTTGAGCCACCACAAGCTGGCCAGCTACGGCCAGGCCATGGCGGCCTGGCGTTGGGCCAAAAGGCAGGGGGCCCATGGGGTGCTGCTGATAGACCCTGGTGGGTTCATCAGGGAAACGGCCACAGCCAACGTTTTTGTGGTTTTTGCCGACCGGGTGGTGACGCCCCCGGCCCCGGGTCGCGCCTTGCCGGGGGTGATCCGGGCTTACTGCATGAGCAAGCTTCGGCAATCTGGAGTGCACGTTTCCGAGCGCGACGTGACCCTCCAGGAGCTGGCGCTGGCTTCGGGCGTTTTCTTGACCTCTTCGGTGGCGGGGCTGGTGCCCGTGCGGCGGGTAGGCCCTCTCGCCTTTCCCACGCGGCCCTGGGTTTTGGACCGACTCCTGGAGGACGGGTTTCCCGCGCCGGGCTACCGGCGGCGCAAGAGCAGGACCCGCTCCACGCCCCGCAAATCGTAAACCACGTCGTGGGGCTCGAGAGCTTGGGGAAGGTCCGAGACGAGCGCCGCCGCTTGTCCTTCCCCTAGCTCCAGGGCGGCAAAGCACCGGGGTGCCAAAAGGCGCGGCAGATCGGCCACCAAGGGCCGAAGGAGGGCCAGGCCATCGGGACCTGCGAAAAGCGCCGTCGCGTCTTCGTAGTGCAACTCAGGAGGGGTTTGGGTGCGAAAACTTTCGGGAAGGTACGGGAGGTTCGCGACCACGAGGTGGAAAGGACCCCGCAAGGGCGCGGCGAGGTTGGCCACGGTGACCTCGACTCGGACCCCAAAACGGGCGGCGTTGCGCCGGGCCAGGATGGCCGCGGCCAGAGAAAGGTCGCCGGCAAAAACCCTGGCGCCGGGGATTTCACATGCTAAGGTCACCGCCAAAACGCCCGAGCCGGTACCCACATCCAGAACTCTCGGGGACGGCGGCAGCGGAAGCTTGAGGACCCTCTCCATCAAAAGCTCGGTTTCCGGGCGGGGGACGAGCACGCCTGGGGCCACGAGGAAGGAGCGCCCGAAAAAGGGGCAAGCCCCCAAAATGGCGTGGAACGGCTCCCCTTTGGCCCTGCGCGTTACGAACTCCCGGAACCGCCGGGCCGCGGCGTCCTCCACGGGGTGCTCGGGGTGGGCGAGGACGAAGGCTTCCTCGACGCCCAAAAGCGCCGCGAGGAAGCTGCGGGCTTCCCGTTGGGGGAAGAGCATGCCCTCCCGGGGGACGAGCGCCTGGCGCGCTTCGGCGAGAAGCTCAGCGATGGTCACGGGCCGTGAGCGCAAGCCCCACCCGCGTGCCCACCAGGGCCAACGCCAGAGCTCCCAGCACCCCCCATTGGGTGGGCAATTCCCCGAGGCGGGCGAGGGCAAGGGCAACCAGCGCCACGGCAGCAGCGGCAAGCCCCAAGGGCGGGAGCTTGTCCACCGGGGGCGGCGATTTTTGGGCGCGGGCCAGAAGCGCCGCAAACAAGCCCCAAAAAATGCCGGCCCACCACCCCAAACCCACCCCGTGGGCCACACGAACGATGGTTCGAACCGCGGGAGCCACGGGGTCGGCCACCCACGGAAACGGCGGCACCAGCAGCGACGCCAAGGCACCCACCAAGCACCCGCCGGCCCCAGCTCCGAGAACGAACCGGGCTTCGGCAAGGACGCGGAGGTTGTGCCACGGCCTCATGCCGGGGTGTGCAGCTCCTCCTTGAGGCGTTCTGTCTGGAAGTGGGTAATGAGGGGGTCGAGGATGAGGTCCAGCTCCCCGTCCAAGACCTCCTGCAAGCGGTACACGGTGAGGCCGATGCGATGGTCCGTGACCCGGGACTGGGGGAAGTTGTAGGTTCGGATCTTTTCCGAGCGGTCGCCGCTGCCCACCTGGGAGCGCCGCTGGGCGGCCAGGGCTTGGTGTTGCTCGCGCTTTTTGATTTCCAGAAGCCGTGCCTTGAGGATGCGCAGGGCTTTGGCGCGGTTTTGGATTTGCGAGCGCTCGTCCTGGCAGGAAACCACGAGGCCCGTGGGGAGGTGGGTGATGCGCACCGCCGAGTAGGTGGTGTTCACCGACTGGCCGCCGTGGCCTGAGGAGCAAAACGTATCGATCCGCAGCTCCTTGGGGTCAATTTGGATTTCCACGTCTTCGGCTTCGGGAAGCACGGCGACGGTCGCTGCCGAGGTGTGGATGCGCCCCGAGGCTTCGGTCACGGGAACCCTCTGCACCCTGTGGACCCCCGATTCGTACTTCAAGCGGGAGTACGCCCCTCGCCCCTCGAGGATCACCACCGCTTCCTTCACCCCGCCCAAATCCGCTTCGGAAAGGTCGGTGACGGTGGCTTTCCAGCCCCGACGCTCGGCGTAGCGCAGGTACATGCGCAAGAGCTCCCCGGCAAAGAGGGCAGCTTCCGCGCCGCCGGTGCCGGCGCGCACCTCCAGGATGACGTTGCGGCTGTCGTGGGGGTCGGCCGGCAGCAGCATGAGCTTGAGCTCGCCTTCGGCTTTTTCCAGCTGGGCGCTGACCTCGGCGAGCTCTTCTTCGGCCAAGGCCAGGAGTTCCGGGTCGTTTTCCTCGGCCAGCACGGCGCGAGCCTGGGCCTCCCGCTCCCGCAAGCTCCGGTAGGCGCGGATGGCCTCCACCACCGGCGCCAGATCCGCCACTTTGCGGGACACCTCAGCCAAGCGCTCGGGATCGGCGAGGACCTCGAGGGACGCTTGCTCCTCTCGGAGGGCCTCGAAGGTCCTTTCCACCTCGGCGAGTTTGGGAAGCCAATCCTCCATGGCCAAAAACACCACGAGCGCCTGGGGCCGCGGGGACTCCAGGCGCTCCTTCGGTAAAGGGCGCTAGGCCTTCTTGCCGTACCGGCGCTGGAAGCGCTCCACCATCCCGGCGGAGTCCACGAACTTTTGCTTGCCGGTAAACAGCGGGTGGCAGGCCGAGCAAATCTCCAACCTAAGCTCCTTCTTGGTGGAGCGGGTTTTCCAGGTGTTGCCGCAGGCGCAGTGCACCTCCACCTCGTAGTACGGTGGGTGAATCCCCTGCTTCATAAAGCCTCCTTCGCCCCGCCCGGGCGGGATGGTGAGTATACCACGTACAATGGCGCCCGTCATGGAGCTTCCCTCCCTGCGCGAAGCTCGCTTCCTGCGCCGCTGGCAGAGGTTTTTGGCTGAGGTGCAGCTGAACGGCGGCGAACGGGTCCTCGCCCATGTGCCCAACTCCGGAAGACTTACGGGTGTGGTGGGCGAGGGGCGGCGGTGTTGGGTGGCACCGGCGCCGAGGGGCAAGCTGCCCTACCGCCTGGAAATCGTGGAGGCCCATGGGGTGCTGGTGGGGGTCAATACCCAGCGGGCCGCCAAGCTGGCCGAGGAAGCGTTGGCATCGGGACTCTTGACGCTTCCCGGTCTTGCCAGGCCTTTCCAGCTGAAGCGGGAGGTCTCTCCTGTGGCGGGCAGCCGTCTCGATTTGGTTTTGGAGGATTTCCACGCTCAGGTTTGGTGGGTGGAGGTGAAAAACGTCACGCTGGTGGTGGGCGGGGTGGCGCTTTTCCCCGATGCGGTGACGGCCCGAGGTGCCAAGCACGTGCGCCTTTTGGCGACCCTGGCCCAGGGTGGGGCGCACGCCGGCGTGGTTTACGTGGTGCAGCGAACCGACAGCCACGAGGTGCGCGCTGCGGCGGAAATTGACCCCACCTATGCCCGGGCAGCGTGGGAGGCAGCCCAGGCAGGGGTCACCTTTGCCGCAGTGGAAGTGGAGGTGAGCCCCACCGGGCTCTTCCCTGTGCGGCCGTTGCCGGTGGTGGTGGAACCCCTGGACTAGGAATTGGCGACGGCTTGGGAAAGATTGCGGATGGCCTCTTCCACCTCGTCCACCACGTAGTCGGGAGTGGAAGCCCCAGCCGTGATACCCACGCAGCGGGCGTTGGCAAACCACTCCCAGCGCAGGTTTTCCGGACCTTGAATCAGGTAGGTTGGTTTCCATCGCTGGCAGATCTCGAACAGATGCCTCGTGTTGGCGGAGTTCTTGCCACCGATGACCAAGACCAGGTCCACCTCCGGGTCTCGCGCCAGCTTGCGGGCGGCCTCCTGGTTTTCCTTGGTGGCGTAGCAAACGGTGTCGGCGCGGAAGGTATTGGGGTTTCGAGCTTCGATAAAGCGCACCACGTCTTCGAAGTCCTCGGCGTTGAGGGTGGTTTGGAAGAGGACCTTGATGGCGGGGTACACCGACCAGTCCACGGCCGCGGCTTCTTCCAGGTTTTGGACGATGTGGTAGCAGGCGGGGTCCAGGTCGTGGGTGTAGCCGATAACCTCCCGGTGGTGGCGCTCGCCGATGAAAACCAGGTGCATCCCCGCTTCGAGGGCCTTTTTGGCTTCCTTGTGGATGTCGTACACGAACTTGCAGGTGGTGTCCAAGATTTCCAACCCCAGCTCCCGGGCTTTTTGGTGGAACGACGGTGGGACACCGTGAGCCGAAAACACGATGACCGGCTCGGTGGCTTCCTCCATGCGCTGAACGGTTCGCACCCCCAGCTTTTCCAGGTCGGCCACCACCCGCTCGTTGTGGACCACTTGCCCGAGGATGGCCGCCTTTCCCCCGCTTTGGGCAAAGCGGCGGACCTTGATGTCGGCCACCCTCACCCCGGAGCAAAACCCGTACTTTTCGGCGCGCTTGATGCGGATCTCCATACCGTTACTCGTAACGTCTCCGGGCCACGAAACCTTCCGGGCCCCACCCAGCCAAACGGGCGCGAAAGGCTTCCACCGCCGCCAGGAGGTCCTCCAGGTGGTCCCCTCCGAACTTGGCCAGGAGCGCCCGGGCCAGCACGAAGGCCACCACCGCCTCCAGGATCACCCCCAGGGCGGGCACCGCCGTGACGTCCGAGCGCTCGTAGGCGGCGGGCTGTGCCTCGAGGGTTTGGACGTTGACGGAAGGGAGCGGGTCGCGGAGGGTGGCCATGGGCTTCATGAAGGCCCTCAGGACCAGGTCCTCGCCGTTGCTCACCCCCCCTTCGAGGCCGCCGGCGTGGTTCGAACCCCGGCCCAGGCCGCGTGTTCCGGGGAGGATCGGGTCGTGGGCTCGGGAGCCGGGGAGGGTAGCCGTCTCCAAACCGGCGCCGATGGCCACGGCTTTGACCGCTTGAACCGCCATGATCCCTTGGGCCAGCTGGCCGTCCAGGCGCTGCTCCCAGTGGACGTAGGACCCCAAACCCGGCGGCACCCCCCGGGCCACCACCCCCACGATCCCGCCCAGGGTGTCCCCCCGGTGCTTGGTTTCTTCCACGTAGCGGACGAGCTCGTCCTCCCTTTCGGGGAAAGGGGTTCGGAGGGGGGAGTCGTCGCGCACTTTTTGCAAAAGCTCGAAACTCGGCGGGCCCGAATGGAGGATTTTTTCCCCCAAGGCCAAAACCCCCGACCGGATCTCCACCCCCACGGCCGCCAAGAGCTTCTTGCACACCGCTCCGGCAGCCACGCGAGCAGCGGTCTCTCGGGCCGAAGCCCGCTCCAGCACGTTGCGGAGGTCCTCCCGGTGGCCGTACTTCCAAGCTCCCGCGAGGTCCGCGTGCCCGGGGCGGGGCGTTACGAGCCTGCGCCGCTGGCAAGCCCCCGGATCCACGCTCCAGGGGTCCATGACTTGGGCCCAGTTTTCGAAATCGCGGTTGGGGATGGCCAGGACCAAAGGGGACCCCAGGGTCTTGCCGTCCCGCAGGCCGCCCCGCACCTCCACCCGGTCCTTCTCGATCTTTTGCCTCCCGCCTCGGCCAGCGCCATGCTGGCGCCGGGCCAGCTCGCGGTCAATGTCGTCCCGGGAAAGGGCAAGTCCAGCCGGGATCCCCACGAGGACCGCCACCAGCTCCGGCCCGTGGGATTCGCCGCCGGTGATCAGGTGCAGCTCACCCATGGCTGGCATTGTAGAGGACGCGCGGGCTACGAAACCGGGCGGCGCGCGTAAGCCACCGCCCCGACCCGCTCCATGTGGGCGCGAAAGGCGTCGGCAATCTCGGAAGAAAGCAAAACGTCGAAGGTTTGCGGGACGGGGAGCTCCATGGCAGCCAAAAGCTCAGGTGTCCGACCGAGGCTGCCCTTCATCGGGCTTCCCCGAAACCCCCCGAGGTCCCGGCCAGCGTCTGCAAGGCGGGAAACAGCGCGCCCGCATCTCGGCCAGGACCCCTTCAGCTGTGGCTTCCTTGGACGGGTGGGCGGTGAGGGCGCGGCCCGCCATGGTGTCCATCCATCTCTCAACTCCGGCCACCGCCCCCCGCTTCGAAGGTCACGGCCAGCTCGAGGGTTTGCCCGTCGCGAAGGACGGTAAAAACCACGGTTTCCCCTGGTTGGTGATCGCCGAGGGCGTACATGTAGTCGTAAATGTTGTTCACAGCGCGAGCGCCCACCTTGACCACCACGTCCCCGGCTGCGAGGCCCGCCTTTTCGGCGGCGGAGCCGCCCCGCACCCCCGAAACCTTGACCCCTCGGCCCTCCCACCCGTACTCGGGGATGAGGCCGGTGCGGACCCTGAAGCTGCGGCGAGGGCCTTCCTCCTGGGCCACCTTTTGGTAGGTGGGTTTGTGTGGCAGGTCGGCAACGGCGCGCACGGTGTCGGCGGCGAACTGGACAACTCTGGCGAACCCCGGATAGTTGAGCTTTTCCGCGTCATCGCTGGGCTTGTGGTAATCCTCGTGGGCTCCGGTGAAGAAAAACAACACCGGGACCCCCGCCCCATAGAAGCTGGCGTGGTCGGAAGCCCCGAACCCCCCTGCCGAAGGCAAAAGCTTCAGGTGGTGGTTGCGGTTCACCTTGGGGATGAGCTCGGCCCACTCCTTTGCGGTTCCGTACCCGCCGAGGGTCAAAGCCGGCCCTTTCTTGGGTCTTCCCACCATGTCCAGGTTGACCATGGCCGCGATCCAGTCCTTGGGGAGGGGGAAGTTTTGGACCAAGTACGAGGAGCCCAAAAGCCCGATTTCCTCGGCGGAAAACGCCGCGAAAAGGACCGAGCGTTTCGGGGGTTTTTGGGAAAGCTGGCGGGCAATTTCGAGAAGGCCGGCTACCCCCGAAGCGTTGTCGTCGGCGCCGTTGTGGACGGCCCGCTGCTCGGGGGCCAGGGAGTTGCTCCCCGGCCCGCCAAAGCCCAAATGGTCGTAGTGGGCTCCCACCACGACGACTTCGTGCCCCACGGCGGGGTCGGTCCCAGGGAGCATGGCGAGGACGTTGGCGGTTTTTCGGCGCTCGGGGCGCAAGTCGGTAGTGATGTGGGCGACGACGGCCAAGGGCCGGGAAGCGGGCTCCCGCCGGGCGTCCATGCGTTCCTGCAGCTCCCGCAAGCTGAACCCTTGGCCGACAAAGAGCTGCTCCGCCAGCTCGGTGGCAATGGCTACCACCGGTACGCCCGCATCGGCGAAGGAGTAATCGAAAGGCACCTTCACCGGCTCCCCGGACTCTCGGGAGGCCGGTCCGGTGGCGATGAGCACCGCTGCCGCGCCCTTGGCCACGGCATCGGAAACCTTGCGGCGCAAGGGGAGGTACGGCGCAAAGGGGGAGTTGGGGTCGTCTCCGGCAGGGGAAAAGCGCAAGAGCAACACCGCTTTGCCCTTGACATCGAGACCTTGGTAGTCGTCGTAGCCCACGTCGGGGGCGGTGATGCCGTAGCCCGCGAAAACCACCTCGGCTTCCACCTGGCCGGAAGCGGAAAAGGCAAGGGGTTCGAACTCCTCCCTTTGGGCCTGGTGGTCGAGACTGCCGGAAAAGCGCAAGGCGTTGCCCGGTCCCGCAGTCACGTTGGCCACGAAGGTGAAGCTTTGGAAAAAGCTCCCGTCCTCCCCAGCAGGGGAAAGCCCCAAGGCGGCGAAGCGCTGGGCAATGAAGCGAGCGGCCACTTCGGCGCCCACGCTCCCCGCCCGTCGCCCCTCGAGCCCCGAGGAAGCCAGGAAGTACACGTCGTGCTTCAAGGACGCGAGGTCGGCGGCGTCCGCCCCGGACGCCAGGACAAGCAAAACCACCAGAGGTGTGGCTTTCATGCTCCCTCCACCGAACAGGGTAAGTCTACCTTCGAACTCCCTCCAAGCGTCCGGCTTCAGCTTTGCACGCCGATGCCCCTCATCGAGCTAGGGCGGAGTTTGCTACCTTGCTCCGCCAACGCAACGCGGATCGAGGGACCAAGCCTTCTCGCGGAGGCTGCCGGCAAGCTCTTGGGGAAGCTGGGGGCAGTCCCCTTTGCAGGGGGGGTAGGGGAATCGGAGCCCTTGCGCACCTTGGCTTTGTTTCGGGTCTTGCTCACGAGCTTTCGGGAAGGCAAGGAGACATGCACCGCAAGGCTTGCGGCGGCGTCCAGGTGGTGCATGAGCATGAAGGCCTGGTTCGTGTCTTCGTGAGCATGCCCCTGGCAAGCCCGAGCCACCTGCCTATCCCCGTGCTCCCCGCAAACCCGTTGGCCTTCTCTGCTCCCGTTCGGGCAGATTCTTCCGTGAGGCAACCAC
>JBAMMG010000014.1:0-11877 GCA_039793905.1 Thermoanaerobaculum sp.
ACGGGGTTCGGGCTACCCGTGAGCATGGCGTTCTTTTCCAAGCCCAGGACGCCGGCGCCGGACCACGAGGAGAGGTTCAAGAATTGGTTGAACCCGATGTAGTACGCGTCGGGCCAAACGCCGGTTTTGGGGTAGTCCGGGAACTTGTTGTTGGAAAACACGTATTCCCAACGGTAGTAAGAGCCTGCGGGGTCGGTGGTTTGGGAGAGGGCAAAGCACAAGCGGTAGGGCGAAGTCGTGGAGAACTGCTGAACGAACCAGCGGTCGGCAAAGTGGTCGTAAAGGACGATGGGGTCGCCATCGTTGTCGGTTTCGCAGGGACCCCCGAAACCTTGCCAGAAGGCGTTCCCAGGCAATGGGTTGGGGAGGACAGGGTTGCCCGTGGTCTTGTCGTAAATTTGGAAAACCAAGTTCACCCATTCGAAGTAGTGGTTGGGCCCCACGTCCCCTTCCGTGTCCGGGGGCATGACCCGGAAGCCCAGAACCGCCTGGTTGTCATCGCTGTCCAGGCCTTGGAAGGTCAAGAGCGGGCTTGGGGTGGAGAGGGGCCCGGGGAGGTTCTGAGTAAGGTTGTACTTACCCCCACCCGTGGGCTGAACCTTGGGAATGCTGCGGTTCACCACCTCCCGAGGCTTGCCCATTTCCACCGGCTTGCCCACCTTAACTTCACGGAGAGGCTTGGAAATATCGAACTTGCTCGGATAAATGACCTGGGGCTTGAAGGGCTGGGTGTCGGCAGCCATAGCCGGCAGCGCCCAAAGCGCCAAAAGCCCCAGGACCAAACACGGAACCACGATTCTTCTCATTTGGTACCTCCTCGCGTTCGAGTTCGCTGCAAGGAAACCTCAAGTTTTATGGAAGCCAAAGAAGCCAAGGGGAACGCCGACTTCCGGGGGGCGGAGCGCGGCCCTCGTGCCCTGTCTTCATCCTGCCTCCTCGCTGTTACCGGTCAAGGCCCTCATAACGAGGGTCCCTGCCGTCCCGAAAGCCAAAGTTCCCTGCGCCCTGCCGTCAAAGCCTTTTGGGGTCTCTGCGGCTGGCGCTCCCTGTGTGGCCTCGGCAACCCAGCACACCCACCACTCCGAGGTTGTTCCTAATATCGCCGAACCTCCGCGCGGTGTCAAGGGGTTCCCGAAAGGTGGTCGCGAGGCCCGGGGAAGAAGGCTCGGGCACCTGCATGTTCTGTCCGCAACGGCCCCGATCAGGCGTCCCGCGAGAGCGGTGACGCTCGCCTGCCGGCCCGGGTTCAGGCGGGAGACACGAACCCCTCGCGCTCGAGGAAGAGGAGGATTTCGTGGGCAGCTTCTTCGGGGGAGAGGTCGGTAGTGTCGAGGGTGATTTCGGCGTCGTCGGGGGGCTCGTAGGGGTCGGAAATGCCGGTGAACTCCGGGATCAGGCCGGTCCGGGCCTTGGCGTAGAGCCCCTTGCGGTCTCGGGCCTCGCACACGTCCAGGGGAGTGGCGACGTAAACCAACACAAAGCCGCCGTGGCGGCTGATTTCCTGGCGGATTTCCTTGCGCACGCTGTCGTAGGGGGCAATGGGGGCGCAAAGGGCGATGCCCCCAGCTTTGGTGATTTCCGCTGCCACGAAGCCGATGCGGCGGATGTTGATGTCGCGGTCACGCTTGGAAAAGCCGAGCTCGGAGGAGAGGTGTTTGCGCACCAAATCGCCGTCCAAAAGCGTTACGGATCGGCCGCCGATTTCCAAAAGCTTGATCTGGAGGATGCGGGCCAGGGTGGACTTCCCCGATCCGGAAAGGCCGGTGAAGAACACCGTGAACCCCTGGTGGGATCGGGGAGGGTAGGTGCGGCGCAGCTCCGCTTCCACTTCGGGGTAGGTGAACCAGGGGGGAATGGGTTTGCCTTCGTTCAAGAGCTTGCGGAGTTGGGTTCCGGAAAGGGTTCGCACCGTGCTTCCCGGCGGCACCTCGTCTTCCGGGGCGTAGCTTTCGAGCTCGTCCACGTACACCATGTTTTGAAACGGCACCACGGCAACACCCAACTCCTCCTGGTGGGCCATGACCAGCTCTTGGGCAGCGTAGGGCTCGTAGAAGGGCTCCCCCTGGGAGTTCGTGCCGGGGCCGGCGTGATCGCGGCCGACGATGAAGTGGGTGCAGCCGTGGTTTTTGCGGATGATGGCGTGCCACAGGGCTTCCCTGGGCCCGGCCATGCGCATGGCGAGTGGGAGGAGCGCGAGCATGGCCATCCCCGGCGGGTAGTGGGGGAGCAGCGCCTGGTAGCACCGCACCCGGGTGTAGTGGTCCACGTCGCCGGGTTTGGTCATGCCGACCACCGGATGGATGAGCACCGAAGCGCCGGTTTTCTTGGCGGCCCGGAGCGTGAGCTCCACATGGGCCCGGTGCATGGGGTTGCGGGTTTGAAACGCCACCACTTTTTTCCAGCCCAGGCGGGCAAAGGCGGCGCGAACGTCGGCCGGCGTGAGGCGGAGGCTCTGGAAATCGTAGTGGGTGGGGAGCTGCAGGGCCTCCACGGGGCCACCCACGGCGTAAGGGTGCGTTTTTTGCAAAAGCGCCGCCACTCCCGGGTGCTCCAGGGATTCGGTCCCGTAAACGGCTCGTGCCTCCTCCGCGAGGTCCGGCTGCCAAACCTCCTCCACGTGAAGCACGCCCAGGGGCACCTCCTCGCTGTCGCGGAGGACCAGGTGGTCCCCGGGGGCGAGGTCCCGCGCCAGTTCTTCAGGGATGTCGAGGCATACAGGGATGGGCCAGAGGGTGCCGTCGGCAAGGCGCATGGTGCGCAGGACGCTGCGGTAGTCACTGCTCGTGAGAAAGCCCCGCAGGGGAGAAAAGCCACCGCTCGCCAAAAGCTCGAAGTCGCAAAGCTGGCGAGGGGACAAGCTCCAGGACGGCCAGTGGACGAGCTTGCTTTTGAGAGCCGCGCGGCGGGGTTCGTCCACGAGCAGGTTGACCAGGACGCCACCGTGGGGGGGGATGAGGGACCCGGGCATCGCCACCTCCGCAAACGCAGGGGATGGTACCAGAGGCTCAGCGTTGACAGGAGCCGCGAGCCTCCGGCACAATGCGTTCCGCGCCGGAGTGGCGGAATGGCAGACGCGCGGGACTCAAAATCCCGTGTCCGCAAGGGCGTGTGGGTTCGACTCCCACCTCCGGCACCACCGCCTCGCCCCCGTTAACAGGCCGTGTACACGCGCGCCGAGGATTCTCGAAACGACATGCTCGCTCCGCTAAGATGGGCCCGTGGAAAAGGCCCGTTGCGTCGTTGTGGGCTCGCCGCGGGAAGCGGTGGCGCTTTTGGCCTCCGAGCTTTCGCGGCTGGCCACGAGGGGAAGCGGCCTCAGGCGACGGGCCGTAGTCGTGGTTCCCTCGCGCAGCGTGCGGGAGGGGCTCGCCCACGCTCTGGTGACGCTTCGGCCAGGGTGGGTTGGGGTCGAGATCCGAACCCTTCACGGGGCGGCTCTCGCCATCTTGCAGAAAACTGGGGCAGTCCCCGTTTCCCGTGACGCCCTTTTACCCATCGTCACGAGCCGCTTGGCGCGTGAGCTTGCCCGCTGGGAGCCAACCTTGCAGGTGGTGGCTCCCTTGGCACGGGTGAGCTCCCTTGCAGGCACCGTCCGCGACCTGTTGGATGCGGGTCTCACCGCGGCTCACCTGGACGCGGTGGAGGACCTGTTCGCTGCCGAGGTCGGGGAGGCCCTGGGTTCACGGGCTGTTGCCGTGGCCCGCTTGGCCGTGGCCGCCGGCGAGGTCATGGCCGAGGTGGGTGCCTGGCGCCGGAGTGACATCCTGAAAGCGGCGACCGAAACCGTGCACGCCCGGGGGCGCGAGGTTGTGCCGTGGGATGCGGTCTTTTGCTACGGGTTTGCCGATGTCACAGGCGTCGCGGGCGACTTTCTCGAAGCCCTCCTCAAGGCGAGCCAAGGGCAAGCGCTGGTGGTGGCGCCGCCAGATCCGGTCGTTCCAGGTCAAGCTGCCGGTGGCGCGTTTTTGGACAGGTTGCGGCGGCGCCTTTCGTGGGTCAAAACCGAGGAAGCCAGGGGAGGTCCGGCGTTGCCGCAAATGGCCGTTTTCCGGGCCCCCGAGCTCGAAGCCGAGGTGCGGTGGGTGGCCGAGGCCATCCGCCGGCAGCTGGTGGCCGGGGTCGCCCCCGAGCGCATCGGGGTGGTGGCTCGGGACCTGGCACCGTACGCTTGCGCTATCCGCCAGCATTTTGCGGCCCTTGGCGTGCCGTTTTCGGCCCTTGCGCCTTCCCCTGTGGCGACACCCCAGGAGTTTCGCTTGCAGGCGGTCCTCGATCTTTTCGAGCGTGGCTCGCACGCGCCCATAGCGACCCTCGTGCGCGCGCTCCCTGCGTCTGCCAGGGTGATTGACGAGGGCCTTCATATGGCGCCATCCCGGCTCCAGGTACAGATTCACGTCCAGGACAGGGTCGTTTGGGAGGGGGACGTAGGGGCGCCTCGCCATTTGCGGCGGTTTCGGACCGTAGCCGGCGAGCTCCAGCGCGCCGCCGGGCGGGTGGGGGCGCACACGGTGGGCCAGCTTGGGGAGCGGCGGCGGGAGCTCGAGGGGGTGGATGAACCGGGGTCGGTCTGGGAGCGCCCCATCGTCCCCGAAAGGCTGGCCGCGCTTTTGGAAGGCCTGGCGGTGTTTTTCACTGAACTGCCCGAACGAGCACCCGGTGAGCGTTTTGCTCGGGAAGCGGACGAGCTGGCGTCGCTTTTGGGGCTCAGCGAAGAGGACAAAGGTGCCCTGGCAGCGGCAGCTGGGGAGGCAGCTCGGGTAGGGGGGGAGCTGACGCTTGCCCGTGAGGAGTGGTGCTACCTGGCCAAGGAAGCGCTGACCCAAAACCTTGCGCCACCGTTGGGTGGAGTGGGGGGTGGGGTGGCGGTGCTCTCGGCCATGGAAGCGCGCTTCCGCACCTTCGATTGCCTTTACCTGCTAGGCCTGCAGCGGGACGTGTTTCCGGGGGTTCCCAGGGAAGATCCGTTGTTGCCTGACAGCGTTCGCCGCAAACTCGAGGTTCTCTTGCCCGATATCCCGTTGGGCGAACGCGCCGCTTTCGAAGAGCGCTACCTCTTTGGTTTGCTTTTGGTTTCGGCGCCATCGGTTTTCCTTTTGTGGCCGGCCTTCGACCCGGACGGCAGGCCCCTGGCCCGCTCGCCTTTTCTGGACGAGCTTTTGGCTGCCCACCCTGAACTGCAGGAGCAGCCGTTGCCGGGGCGGTGGGCGTTGCACGCAGGCGCGACGCCGCGGCTCGCTCCGGCCAGCGAGTGGGCGGTGGCTGCCGGCTTGGCCCAGGAAAAACGACTCTGGCGGGAAGCGTTTGCCCTGGCGTTAAACACTTCGTTGCCCGTCACCGGAAGCGCTCCTGCTCCGGAGGAGGTAGCCGAAGTCCGGTGGCGGCTCCTCGAGGAGTGGTCGCCGCCACCAGGAGAGGCCCAGGCCCTTTCGCCTTTTTTGGGGTTTGTGGGGAACGCCCCCTGGGTTGGCGCCAGGGAAAGCCCCCTCACCGCCATCACCGCCATGGAGCTGTACGCCCAGTGTCCCTGGAAAGCGTTCCTGGAACGGGTATTGCGCCTCGAACCAAACGCCAGCACTGGCCGCCCGGGGGCGGAACTTCGCCCCGAGCTCCTGGGAAGCCTCGTTCACCGGGTTTTGGAGAAGGTCCTCTCGGCCCATCACGAGGAGCTCAGGGCCATGCGGCGGCGGGGGGAGCCCACGGAGGGCGTGCCTGTGGTCTGGCCCCACGGACGGGAGGAGGCGCTGGCGCGGGGTGCGGCGGTGGAGCTCTTGCGCTTTCCCGGCGCCCTGTACCCCGGTCTGGTGGAGGCGCTGGTGGCCGCCGCTTTGCCGTACCTGGAGGTGGCCCGGGATGTCATCACCGATCCCCGCACGGGAAGCTTTACCTCAGGGGAGGGTGAGGGGCGGCGCTGGACTCAGGCCGATGGTCCCCGATGGTTTTTTCGTTTTGATGCCTTCGGCAGCTTCCAGGGTTTCGACACCTTTTACGACTTCAAGACCGGCAATCCGGCCCGCTATTTCCAAGGGAAGAGCAACCTCCTGGGGCGGGTGCGACGTGGCGAGCTCCTGCAGGGAGCCATGTACGCCATGGGCGGGCATTTAGGGCGGTACGTGTTTTTGGACCCGAGCTGGGACGGGGAGCGGATCCTGGACGTGCCGTACTCCCATGAGCTTGCCGAGGCCTTATGGGAAACCCTGGACAGCTTCATGGCCGCGGCTCGGCTCGGGGTGTTTTTCCCTCGCCTCTTTGATCCCCAGGAGCGGCGGGAGCCCCACGCCTGCCAGCGCTGTGACGTGCGGTTGGCGTGCTCCCGCGGCGAGTCCGCCGCGCGCCGGCGGCTCGAGCTCTGGGGGGACCGAGAACGGGGCGAGGACGCCCTTTCGAAAGTAGCCCTCGACCACTGGTGGCTGGGGCGCGAGAGGGAGAGGAACTGAACGGTGGAGCGGGGCTGGGATTTTCTGCGAGGGCAAGACCGGCAGACGCGAGCCCTGGCGGTTGGCGAGTTTGCCCGGCCGCTGTTGGTGGAAGCGGGAGCCGGTACCGGCAAAACCGCGCTTTTGGTGGCCAGGATTTTGGCCTGGAGTCTGGGACCCGGTTGGACGAAGGCGGAGCTGGATGCCAAAACTCCCCGGGAAGTGGGGGGCCGCGTGGCTGCGGGAGTGGCGGCCATCACCTTCACGGAAAAAGCGGCGGCGGAAATGGGGATGCGCCTGGCCGAAAGCTTGGCTTCGCTGCTTTCGGGCCGCATCCCCCCGGGGCTGGAGCTCGCGACCTTGCCCGCTCGCGAGGTCCTGGCAGAACGGGCGGGCGCTCTTCTGGGGGTTTTGGACCACTTTACCCTGTGCACCATTCACGCTTATTGCCTTCGCCTGCTGTCCCGCTACCCCCTGGAGGCGGGCCTCGTCCCGGGGTTCCAGGTGGACGCGGAGGGCCTCGGCCTGGGGGAGGCGGCGGAGGAGGCGCTGACCGAGTTCCTGGCGGCCCCCGATGAGGCCCTGCTGCCGGCGTTTCGCGCTCTGGCGGCGGCGGGGGTGGGGCCTGAAGCGCTCCGTGAAGCGCTTGTCGCCCTGGCGGAAGCCGGCGTAGGGCCGGAGGATTTGGCGAGCTACCCCCTCGATTCGCAGGTGGCGGAGCTTGCGGCCCAGCTCCGCCGCTATCTGCGGCGGCTGGCCCAGCTCGTTTCGCCGTTGGTTTCGGAGAAACGGCTGAAAAAAGCTCAAGAAATTTGGAATGTGGCCGCCGCCTTGGTAGAAGCGCCGTTGAAAGACCACCTTTTCCTCGAAAAAATCACGGAGGAGCTCCGGGCGCAAAAGCTTTTGCCGAAACTCAAAGACTGGAGCTCTGGGCGCTTTGCCGCCAGCGAAGAAGCCGTGCTCGCCAATCGCCTCACGGCTGTGCAGCTCACCGCGAGCAAGCTCGTGGCTCTCATGGCTTCCGCATCCCGTTGCCGGCCTAGTTTTTGGCGGGCGTTTTTTGCCTTTGGCCAGCCGCTTTTGACGCGGGTTGTGGCGCGCCTGCGAGAGCACGGGCTGGTGACCTACCAGGACCTCCTGACGCAAGCCGTGCGGCTCCTCCAGGAAAACCCTTCGGTGGCCCGCCGGGAACGGCAGCGGCTTACCCAGCTTCTGGTGGACGAGTTCCAGGACACCGACCGGTTTCAAGCGGAGCTCGTGGAGCTTTTGGCCCTTTCCGGGGAAGGGGAACGGCCAGGGCTTTTGCTGGTGGGCGACCCCAAGCAGTCCATTTACGGCTGGCGTTCGGCGGACCTCGCCGTGTACGACGCCTTCAAGGACAAGGTCAAGGCCGCGGGTGGCGAAATCTTGCCCCTGGTGGTGAACTTCCGGTCGGTACCGGCAATTCTCGGGGAAGTGCAGCGGGTGGTGGCTCCGGTGATGTTGGAGGAACCCGGGGTCCAGCCCGCCTACCAGGAGTTGGTGCCGTTCCGAGCCGGTCCTGCCGACATGGGGTTCGAAGCCGGACCACACCGCGCGGTGGAGTACTGGGTGTGCTGGCGTTTCGATGGCGATCGCGCCCTTGCCGCCACGCGGCTCGCCGATTCCCGAGCCCTAGAGGCGGAAGCCCTTGCCAGCCACCTGCGAGAGCTGCACGACGCCCACAGGGTTCCCTACAGCGAAATGGCGATTCTCCTGCGCGCCTTTTCCGACGCCGATACGTACCTCGAGGCCCTTCGCCGGTACGGCGTCCCCTACGCCACCACCCACGACCGGACCTACTTCCAGCGCCGGGAAGTCCTGGACCTGGCCTGCCTCCTGCACGCGGTGGTGGACCCCGAGGACCAGCTTTCCCTGATGGGTTTTCTGCGCTCGCCGTGGGCGGGGATCCCCGACGCCGCATGGTTGGAGCTCAAAAAACGCGGGTTTTTTGACATGGCCGCAAGGCTCTGCGGCCGCGATGGGGAAACCCTGCAAGCCTTGCGAGCTTTGCTCCAGGAGGTGGCGGCTGGGCTCCCCGAGGAGCTCCCCGGGAGGGACCGCATCCAAGGGTGGGAGCGCTCGGCCCTCTGGGCGCTTTCGGTTTTGGGCTTGCTGCGGAAAAGTTTTGCCGAGGATCCTGTGGACGTTTTCTTGGCCAACCTGCGCTCCTGGCTTTTGCTCGAAGCCACCGAAGCGGCGCGTTTTCCCGGGAAGGTCCGCCTGGCCAATGTGGACCGGTTTTTCCGGCTGTTCGTGGAGGGCGTTCAAGCTCTGGGGCGCGAGCCCGGGGAGGTCGTGCAGGTGCTCCGGCGGGCGGTGGAGGAAACCCGGGAGGAAGCGGGCAGCCACCCCCCGGAAGCCGAAGACGCGGTGCTGGTCACGACCATCCATCAGGCCAAGGGGCTGGATTTCGACCACGTCTTCGTGGCCGACGTGGCGCGCGCCACCGCCGACAGGCGGGCCCCCGAGGCCGGTGCCTGGTGGTTTGGCCCCGGCGTGAGCCGGGAGGTGGCTTTGAGGGTTGGGCAGTTCGTGACCCCCAACGTCTTCCGCCTCGAGGAATGGCAGGAGAAGGTGGCGTCAGCGGAAAGCGTGCGGCTCCTGTACGTGGCCCTCACGCGCGCCAAGGAAAGGCTTGTGATTTCCGGGCACTGGCCGGAAAAACCCAAGGAAGGTTCACTTGTGGGTTTGCTCGCGGGGCGGCATGGGGACGCCAGTCTGGAAGAGCTGGCGGCAGCTTGCGGGGAGGAGGACCGCATCGTCAAAGACGGCGTGGTTTGGGTTTTCCCTGGGAAAGCAACCCGTGGCGAGCCGCCAACCCGCGGTCAAAAGGCGCTCGGGGTGTCGGTAGCCACGGTGCGGGAGCAAGCCCACGAGCTGGTGGTGGCTCGAACGTGGGCTGTGAGGCGGCAAAACCTGCCGTTTGCAGCTCCGGTTTCGGCGGAGTCCCACCAGCTTCTGCGCGAAGCTTGGGCTGTGGCTGCCGAGGTGCGGCACGGGGACGGGGAAAACGCGGCTACCGTGGCTGGAACCGTGATTCACCGCGTTTTCGAGAGCTGGAACTTCGAAATACCCGATGGGCGACGGGAGCTTGCGGCGCAGCTCCAGCGGCTTTTCCGTTACGTGCTTCCGGGTACGCCGGAGGAGGTGGCCAAAGCTGGGCTGCGCCGCGCGGAACGCATCCTCGAGCGTTTTTCCGCTTCAGGCCTCGCCGAGGCTTTCCACCGCCTCGGTCCCCGAGTCTTGGGGCGGGAGGTGCCGGTTTTGCTTGCGGGGGATGGCGAGCGGGTAGCCGGGTTTGCCAGCGGTTCCGTGGACTTGCTGTACCGGGGGCGCGACGGGCCGGTGGTGGTGGACTTCAAGACCGACGAGGTTTCGCCGGAAGACCTGGGGTTGCGGGTGGAGGCGTACCGACCGCAGCTTTCCCTTTACGCCCGGGCCGTGGCCGAGGCATTGGCCCTGGAGCGCCTTCCCCGCTGCGAGCTGTGGTTCGTCGCCGCTGGCGTGGTGGCGCAGCTCGACCCCGAGGGTGGGAGCTTCACCTTGGTGGAAGCAGGCGCCCTCGCGGATCCCTAGGGTGCCGGGAAAGCCCCGAAGGGGTTGCGGAAAGGGGCCGAACCCATTGCCGAGGCTTCCGGAGAGAAAGCGGTCCGGGGCGGTTTCGGGCGTTATATTGAAGGCATGAGCGAGTTGAAGCGCGTGGGACCTGCGACCTGGGAAGTGGCGCCGAAGGGTGGGATGCGGGTACCGGCCCGCATTTTCGCCACCGAGAAGCTCGTCGAAGCCATCAAGAAGGATCAATCGGTCCAGCAAGCCTGTAACGTCGCCCAGCTCCCCGGGATTGTGAAAGCCTCGCTGGTCATGCCCGATGTCCACGAGGGCTACGGTTTTCCCATTGGCGGCGTGGCGGCTTTCGACCTCGAGGAAGGCGTGGTTTCTCCTGGGGGAGTGGGGTACGACATCAACTGCGGCGTGCGTTTGGTGCGCACGTCCTTGAGCTTGGAGGAGGTTGCCCCCAGGCTCAAACAGCTGGTGCACCAGATCCAGCGCGACGTGCCCGCCGGGGTGGGGAGCGAAGGTGCCATCTTCACGCTTTCGGATCGGGACCTGGACGAGGTGATGGTCAAGGGCGCGCGGTGGGCGGTGGAGCGGGGGTTCGGCCTGGAGGAAGATCTGGCGTTCACCGAAGCTTTTGGTGCGCTGGAAGGAGCCAAGCCCGAGTACGTGTCGCCGCGGGCGCGAGAGCGGGGGGCGCCCCAGGTGGGGACCCTTGGCTCGGGGAACCACTTTTGCGAGGTCCAGGTCGTAGAAGAGGTTTACGACGAGAAAGCGGCCCGGGCCTTCGGTCTGGAAAAGGGCCTGGTGACCTTCATGATCCACTGCGGCTCGCGGGGGCTGGGGTACCAGGTTTGCGACGACTTTCTGGACCTCATGCGCCTGGCGGCCAAGAAGTACGGCATCGAGCTTCCGGATCCTCAACTGGTTTCGGTACCGGTCAACTCTCCCGAAGGTCAACGCTACCTTGGAGCCATGCGCGCGGCCGCCAACTTCGCCTGGGCCAACCGCCAGGTCATTATGGCGCTCGTGGAAAAAGCTTTGGCGCGGGTCATGGGGGGCGACCGCAAGAGCTTGGGGTTCCGGCTCGTCTACGACGTGGCTCACAACATCGCGAAGGTGGAAGAGCACGTGGGGGAGGGGGGCAAGCGCAAGGTTATCGTGCATCGCAAAGGGGCCACCCGGGCGTTTCCCGCTGGCCACCCGGAAACCCCGGCGCCCTACAGCGCCATCGGCCAGCCGGTCCTCATCCCGGGGGACATGGGTCGGGCCTCGTACGTGCTGGTGGGTACGGAAAAGGCCATGGCCCAGTGCTGGGGGTCCTCGGCTCATGGCGCGGGCCGCATGCTTTCCCGCACGGCGGCGCGGCGGTCGGCTGGGCACCGCAACCTGGTGAAGGAGATGGGGGAGCAAGGGGTCATCGTCGCGGCTCGCTCCCCCAAGACGCTGGCCGAAGAGATGCCCGAAGCGTACAAGGACGTGAGCCTCGTGGTGGAAGCCGTGGAGGAAGCCGGGATCGCCCGCGCCGTGGCCAAGTTGCGGCCCATCGGCGTGGTCAAAGGATAAAAGCGGCTCCCAGGAGCATCCACGCCCGGCGGAGAAAAAATCTTCGCTGGCTTTTAGCGCAAATACTTTATAAACCCGAAAATCGCCACCAGCTGCCCAAGCCAAAACAGGAACATCCACTTGATGAGTTCGGACTTGAATGCAACCATCTCGGTGCGAAGCTTGCCTACTTCCTCGGTGATCCTTTGATTCAATCGGGACTCCACCTCGGTGATTCGCTCGTTAAGGCGGGACTCAACTTCCGTAATTTGCTGGTTGAGGCGGGACTCAACTTCCGTAATTCGCTCGTTGAGGCGGGACTCAACTTCCGTAATTTGCTGGT
>JBAMMG010000015.1:0-11599 GCA_039793905.1 Thermoanaerobaculum sp.
CGGTAACGCTTTTCCCCCTGGTGTTGCTGGTGGCCTTGGGAGGGGGGAGGTTGCCGTGAGGTGGCGGGAGGTACGGGACCTCGCCCGGCCTTTTACCCTTTTCCCGCCGGCCTTGGGGATCGTATCCGGCGGATTGTGCGCCTTTGGCTCGGCCCACAACCCCGATCCCGGCCGGTTCTTTTCCCTTTCCGTGGCGGCCACGATCCTCTTGGGCGCCCTATGCGCCTCCCTCTTGAACGCCGCGTCCAACGTTCTCAACCAAATTGCCGATCTCGACGCTGATCGCATCAACAAGCCGCAACGCCCGCTACCATCGGGGAGGGTCACGAAAAAGGAAGCCTGGCGGCTGGCGTGGGTTTTGTATGTCCTGGGGGTTTTGCCCTCCTGGCTGCTGGTGCCGTACCCATACACGTCGTTCGGGGAAAAGCTCACAGCGCCTTTTGGGGAGCACGGCGTGTTCCTGCTGTACCTGGGGGCGGCCGCCGCCACTTGGGTTTACTCCTTGCCCCAACTGGGGCGCACCAAAAGGTTCGGGATTTGGGCCAACGTCACCATTGCCGTTCCTCGCGGCGTGTGGCTCAAGGTGGCGGGGTGGGGGACGGTGGCGGCGGTGAGTGAGCCCGAAGCGTGGTGGATCGGCCTCATTTTCGGTGCGTTTCTCCTGGGTGCCAGCAGCACCAAGGACTTTTCGGATATGGCTGGTGACCGGGCGAGCGGGGTTTTGACCCTCCCGGTGAAGTACGGGGAGCGAAAAGCGGCGTGGATGATCGCTCCGTCATTCGTGGTGCCGTGGCTGCTCATCCCCATGGGGCTCCGGGTTCGGGTCGCGGGGGTCCCGCTTCTTTCCGGCAATCCCTTGCTTCTGGACGCTCTGGCCGCAATCTTGACGGTGTGGGGGCTTTTCACCTGCCGGCTTCTGCTGCGCGACCCGGAAGCCTTGTCCCGTACCGAAAATCATCCTTCCTGGACCCACATGTACCTGATGATGATGACGGCCCAGGTAGGTTTCGCTTTGGCGTACTTGCTTTAGGCCTGATCCCCCTCAAGAAAGCCGTGGGCCGCCATCCACTGGTCGTTGTAAATGGTGCTGGCGTAGCGGAAGCCGGAGTCTGGAAAAAGGGTCACGACCCGCGTTCCGGGGGGTAGCCCGCGGGCCAGCTTGAGGACCACCGCCAAGACCGCGCCGCTGGAGCCCCCGGCCACGATCCCTTCTTCCCGCGCCAGGCGGCGGGCGGTGAGGAACGCTTCCCGGTCCGAAACCTGCACCACATCGTCCAGGGGCTCGAAGTCGGCGGTCCCGATGATGAACTCGTCGCCTAAACCCTCGATGAGGTAGCGCCGCGGTTGGGGGCGGTGGCCGGTGCGGAAATACTCAGCGAAAACCGAGCCTTCGGGCTCTACGGCAATGACCCTGATGCGGGGATCCCGCTCTTTGAGGTAGCGCCCAACCCCGGCTACCGTCCCACCGGTGCCCATCCCGGCCACGAAGTAATCAATGCGGCCTTCCATTTGCTCCCAAATTTCGGGACCGGTGGTGAGGTGGTGGGCTTCGTTGTTTTCCCGGTTGTTGTGCTGATCGGGAAAGTAGCAGTCGGGGAGCTGGGCAGCCAGGCGCGGGGCTTTGTTGTTGTAGCTTTCCGGGTGCTCGGGGGGCAGGGAAGCGTCGGCAAACTCGATGTCCACCCCCAGAGCCCGGAGGAGAGCGAGCTTTTCCGGGGAGGTGGAATCCCGGACCACCACCTTGAGGCGGTAACCCTTTTGGATGGCCACGAGGGCCATCCCCAGGGCCGTGTTGCCGGAAGAAGCTTCGAGGATCAATCCCCCGGGGGGTAGTCTTCCATCGCTTTCGGCTTTTTCGATCATGTAGCGGGCGATGCGATCCTTGACGCTGCCCATTGGATTCAGGAACTCAAGCTTGGCCCATACCTCTGCCGGCAAGCCAGCGGTAATGCGCCGAAGCCGGACCATCGGCGTCCAGCCAATGGCGTCCAGGATGCTGTCGTAACGGTGAAGCCCGCGCAACGCAGTGCCCTCCCCTTGGGAAGACTACACGCAGGCCAAGGCTTGGTCCAGGTCGGCAATCAGGTCCTCCAGGTCCTCGATGCCCACCGCGAGGCGAACGAGGCCGTCGGAGATGCCGGCCGCCAAGCGTTCCTCCCGGGGGAGGGAGGCATGGGTCATGGATGCCGGGTGCTCGATGAGGGTTTCGACACCGCCGAGGGACACGGCCAAGGTGGCGAGCTTGACGCTGTTCATGAGCTTTTCGCCGGCTTCGAGGCCTCCCTTGAGCTCGAAGGAAAGGACGCATCCCGGCCCCGCCATTTGCTTTTTGGCCAGCTCGTACTGAGGGTGCGATGGCAGGCCCACGTACCGGACCCATGCCACCTTGGGGTGGGCCTCCAGAAAGCGGGCGATGGCGAGGGCGTTGGCTTGCGCCCGCTCCACCCGCAGACCCAGGGTTTTGACGCCCCGAAGCACGAGAAAGGCTTGATGGGGGTCCATGTTGCAACCAAGGATGGTCATGGTGGCCCGCAGCTTGCTGGCAAGCTCAGGGTCGTTGAGAATGATGATGCCGCCGATGACATCGGCGTGGCCGTTGAGAAACTTGCTCACCGAATGCAGGGAAATGTCAGCTCCCAACTCCAGGGGCTTCTGGAGATGTGGTGAAGCAAAGGTGTTGTCCACCGCCAAGAGGGCTCCGTGGCGGTGGGCGATTTCGGCGGCTGTTGCAATGTCGGTGACGATCATTGCGGGGTTGGACGGGGACTCCACGTAAACGAGCTTGGTGTTGGGGCGCATGGCCTTTTCAAGTTGCGCGAGATCCGAGGTGTCCACGAAGGTCGCTTCGACCCCGTACCGCGCCAGGTACCTTTCGGCCAAGACGCGGCTTGGCCCGTAAAGGGAGGCGGTCCCTACCATATGCAGGCCTTGGCCCAAAAGCGCGAAGTACACGGTAGCAACGGCGCCCATTCCGGAGGAGGTGGCCACGGCGAAGTGGCCGTTTTCCAAGGAGGCAACGCAGGCCTCGAGGGCGGCAATGGTGGGGTTGCCGAGGCGCGTGTAAATGAAGCCTGGCTCTTGGCCCGCGAACCGTGCCGCTCCCACCTCGGCGCTGGGAAATGCGAAGGTTGAGGTTTGGTAAATGGGTACCGTTACCGCTCCGGTCCAGTCAGGTTCTTGTCCGGCGTGCACCATGTTGGTGAACGGTCCCCCGCGATGGCTCATGGGCTCCCCCTTTCAGTGCGCTATGTGACACAACAAACGTTGTATCACGGCACGGTTACGAAGGGTAAAGAAAATTGTGGATTTTGTCCAGGCCTAGATGCCAAGGGGAAGGTCGCTGCCTTCCGCCTCCGGCTCGGGTACCGGGGGCGTCAGGCGGCCGGGTCCCAAGTGGATTTCGAGGGTGCTGGCGACCATGCGGACGTCCCGAACCTCGATGTCGAAACCGTCGGGCAAGACCCGGCGCAGGTCGAAAAGCAAAATGCGGTCGGCGCCGTCCCAATGGGCAGGGAACGGAAGGTGCCGCGAAACAACCCCCACGAGAAAACTGGGGAGGGAAATCCCCAGGGGGCCGCGCAAGGCACCGAGACGAAAACCCAAAAACCCGCCTTTGAACCGGATTTCCTCGACCTCGACGGAAAAGCGGAACGACACCCCGCCAACCGCTGCCCGGCCCTGCACCAACAGACGGTCGCCGTGACCCGTGAGATCGAGGTCCCGCAACTCAGGCGCCCGTCTAGCCAGGGCCCGTTTGGCGAAGAGAAGGAGGAGGTCCCGGTCGAGGCGAACCGTAAAGGCGTTCCAACTGGCTAAAGGGCGTAGGGCAAGGTCTGCGCTCATGGTTCGAGTATACCCACGACGGGAAACGGCTGCTTCTCACCGGCCGGAGGCGCCGGTGCTTGACAACAGCTCGAAGTTGTGTTAAACGAACAAAAGGTTCGGGTGTTCAGTCCGAACCTGCGGGTTATGACGCGAGAGCAAATCCTGGATCACGCTTTGAAGCTTCTTTTGGAGCGAGGCCTCAAGCGTTTTTCGGTAACCGAGGTTGCCGAGCGGCTGGGAGTGGTCAAGAGTGCTTTGTACTTTTACTTTCCCGAGGGGAAAAACGGGATCGTGAACGCTGTTTTCCAGCGGGAGGAAGACAAGGTGCTCAAGGCCATGGAGGAGGCGGCGGCGCACGCCCTGGGCTGCCGGGAAAAGCTGCGGGCCATGGCTTTCGCAAAACTTGAGACGATCATGAACCTGGCGAGGCTTTTCAGCGTTTCGACGTCGGTCACCGGCGAGATCGCTTCCTACTGCCGGGCCCACAGGGAGGCGTTTCAAGAGAGGGAGCGCGCCCTCCTCGAAAAGGTTCTGGCCGATGGCATGGCTTCGGGGGAGGTGCGCCCGATGGACGTTCAGCTTTTAGCGTCAGCTATCCAAGCCGCGCTCTTGGAGGTCACGCAAAAGGCAGTGGAAAACGAGGCACTTTCGGCGGAAGCGCTGAGCGATTTGCTCGTGGACGTTTTGTTCTTTGGCATCTCGAACCGGAGGCAAGCATGACAGCGAAAGCCTTTTTCCCGGTGTTGTTGCTCGTGCCTTTCGTTGGGGCGGGTGAGGAGCTGACCCTCCCCCAGGCCTTGGAGCTGGCCCTCCGGGGTCCCGCGGTGCAGGCCGCGAAGGCGGCTGCCCAAGCCGAGGCGGCGAGGGTGGACCAGGCGCAGGCGTGGCGGCTCCCGCATGTGGAGGTGGAAGCGCAAGCCCGCGGGCTGACAAGGGACCCCGGTTTTTTGGTACCACGGGGCGCTTTCGGAAACCCTTTCCCCCTCGCCCTGGTCACGGGGGAGCGGGAGGTGCAGACGGGGCGCCTCACGGTGAGCCAGCTCGTTTGGGACTGGCGCCGCACCGGGCTGGCGGTTGATGCGGCGAAAGCGCAAGCGGCTGCGGCCGAAGCGCAGGCGCGGGCGGTACGCCAGGAGGTGGCCCGAGCCACGGTGGAGGCTTTCGCCCAGGCGTGGGGCGCCACGGGCCAGCTCCAAGCAGCCTTAGAAGCGCAAAAAGCCGCAGCGGAGACCCTGAGGGTTGTCCGAGCCATGGTCCAGCAAGGGCTCCTGCCCAAATCCGACGAACTGGCGGCTCAGTTCCTTGTCCAGCAACGGGAAGCCGAGGCGGCGCGGGCGCAGGCGGCGCTTGAAGGGTCCTTGGCGGTCCTTTCGGAGCTCACGGGGGTGGCGGTGACGGGAGTGACCGTTGGGGAGGGGATTTTCGAGGCTTTTGGTCGAGTGCCCATGGACGGGGCGGTCCAGCGCCCGGAGCTGGAGGTTCTACGCCGCCAAAAGGAGGCCCTCGATGCTGCGGCCCGCGCCTACCGCCGGGAAAACTGGCCGGTACTGGCGGCGGTGGGGGGCATTGACCACGTTCGGGACTCCTACTACCTCCACCAGACCAACGGCTTCGGGGCCGTGGTGCTTAAGGCCAGCCTTTTCGATGGCGGGCAAAGCCGGGCGCGGGTTGCCGAACTTGCAAGCCAGAGGAACGCCGTGACCAGCAAGCTCGAAGCCACCGAGCGGGCCGTCGAGCGGGAAATGGCGGTGGCAGAAGCGAAAGAGAAAGCGGCCCGACAAGCGCTGGCGGCAGCCGAAAAAGCGGTAGCCGCGGCCGAAGAGGAGGTTCGCCTGGAGACGCTCCGGCACGGGCAGGGCCTGGCCACGACCCGGGACCTTCTCCAGGCGCAGGAGCATCTGGCGGCGGCGCGGGCAGCCGTTGCCCAAAGCCAGGCAGCGCTTCTTTCGGCTCTGGCAGAAAAAGTAGCAGCAGCAGGTGAGGATTTCGTTGCGGTTTTCGGAGGTGGACGATGAACGAGGAGGTCAAGAACAACGGTTGGCTTCGCAAAGCAGTCCTCGTGGCAGGTGTGGTGGCCCTGGTGGTGGGTGCCGTGTGGTCAGCGCGGTGGCTGCACTTCCGGTTCACCCATGTGACCACCGACGCCGCGTACGTCAAAGCCGACATGGCGGAAGTCGCGCCGGAAGTCGGCGGGCGGGTGTTGCAAGTCCTGGTGGAGGAAGGTGAGAGGGTTACCCAAGGGCAAGTCCTGGCGGTTTTGGAGCGGGAAAACCTGGCAGCGGGAAGGCAGCAGGCCGAAGCCGCGGTCTCGCAACTGGAAGATACCGTCAAGCGGCAGGAAGCGATGCTGGCCCGTACCCGGCAAACCGTAGCGGCGGCCAAAGCCGCGGCCCGAGCCGGGGTCGAGGCGGCCCAGGCCCAGCTCGCGAAGGCCAAAGCCTACCTGGAGTTCATGGAAAAGCAGGAAAAACGCCTGGCAGCCCTCCTGGAAAGCGAGGCGGTGCCCAAGTCCCGCTACGACGAGGTGCACGCCGGAGCGGAAGCGGCTCGAGCCGATGTGCATGCCGCCGAGGGGGCTTTGGCCTTAGCGGAGGCCAAGCTCAAGGAAGCTCTCGCGGGGGATTTGGCGGTGGCCGAGGCGGAAGCAGGCCTAGCGGAGGCCAAGTCGGGCTTGGCCCGAGCCCAGGCGGCCCTGGCTCAAGCGGCGTGGGCCGAAGGGCGAGCGGAAATCCGGGCCCCTATTTCGGGTGTGGTGGCGCGGGTTTTCCTCCGGCCTGGGGATTTTGCCGCGCCTGGCCGCGCAGTCGTCGCCATGTACGACCCTCAGACTCGTTACGTTGAAGCCCGGTTCGAGGAAACCAAAGTGGCCCACCTCAAGGTGGGAAGCAAAGCGCAAATTACCGTTGACGCCATTCGCGGGGTCAAGCTCACGGGAACGATTCGGAGAATCACGCCAGCAGCAGCCCAGGAGTTTGCCCTCATTCCTCGCGACGTCACAGCCGGCGAGTTTACTAAAGTCACCCAACGGGTACCGGTGGAGCTCACCATTGACGACATGGAAAAGCACCGGGAAATCGTGCCGGGCCTTTCCGTGGTTGTTTCCGTTCGCAAAGGGGCGGGGGCTACGTCATGATCGGTTCGGCTGACACCAACAAATGGGTGGTGGCGGCGCTCATCTCCGCGGGGATTTTCATTGCCCTTTTGGATACGACCATCGTAGACATCGTCTTGCCGAAAATGATGGCCACGCTCGAAGCGGACCTCTACGGTATCCAGTGGGTCATTATCGCGTACTTCATGGGCGCCGCCGTGTCCATGACCATGGTGGGGTGGTTGGCGGAGGCCTTTGGGCACCGCAATACCTACCTTTTGGGGGTCGTCATGTTCGTGGCGACTTCGGCTCTCTGCGGGGTGGCCCCGAACTTGGAGCTCATGCTGGCCTCCCGCTTCGTTCAGGGGGTTGCTGAGGGGATGATGCTGCCGGTGGGGGCGCTCATCCTCATGGATGCCTTTCCCCCCGAGGAGCGCGGTTTGGCTTTGGGTGTTTACGGCTTGGGCGCATCGTTTGCGCCCGCCGTGGGCCCGTCGCTGGGAGGGTTCATCACCGAGCATTTGACCTGGCGGTGGGTATTCTGGGTCAACGTTCCCATCGGCCTTACCGATGCTCTGCTCGTGTTTCTCCTCCTTTCGAACGTCCGTGGTAAGGTGGTACGAAAGCTGGACTGGGTTGGGCTCGTCCTTTTGTCCACGTCGCTCATGAGCTTCATCGTGTTCATCTCCAAAGGGCAGGAAAAGGGGTGGCTCGATTCCGACTTTATCCTCAACGCTTTTCTCATTTTTGCCGTAACCTTCATTGCCTTCGTGATCTGGGAAATGAAAGCGCCCGACCCCCTCCTTCCCCGGAACCTGTTCACCAACCGTAACGTGGTCGTGGCCCTCGTGACCATGGCGTTTCTCTCCATGGCAGCGTACGGCGTTTTCTTGATGCTGCCCGTGTACCTTCAAAAGCTCAAGGGATTTACGACTCTCCAAGCGGGGCTCATCATGCTTCCAGGTTCGCTGGCGGCTGCGCTGACCACGCTTTTTTCGGGCGCCCTCTCGGACCGCTTGCCGCCTAAATGGGTTGGTGGTTTTTTTCTCATCTGCATGTTTGTGGCGACCTGGCAGTTCCGAACCGGATTCTTCGAGCCGCGCTCGGCAACGGTGTGGGACAACTTTTGGTGGGGTCTGGCCATGGGAGGCGTGTTCACGCCGGTCTTCCTCATCCTTTTGGGCTCCTTGCCCAAGGAAGAGTTTTCCGATGCTTCGATGATCATGAACGTCGTCCGGCTGGTGATGGGGTCGGTGGGGACGGCGTACGCCACCAACGTGTTCACCAACCGCTCAGCAGCTTTTTACGATGCCTTGGCCAGCCGCTTGGATTCGGGGTCGGCCGCAGTCGGGGAGCTGCTCGCGCGCTTGGGAGCCGGCGCGGGGGCTTCCGGTTTTCTCGATCCCGCAGTTGAAACGACGGCGGCAGCCACGGTAAAGGGGTTCTTGCAGGCCTTGGCCTCGGGCTACGCTTTCCAAGCCACCTGGCGGCACCTGGCCCTGTTCAGCCTCCTGGCGCTGGCTGGCATCCTCGTGGCCAAGAACGTCCGCCCCTCAGGCCCTGGAGCCGTTCACTAGCCGGCCGAAGGCTGCTCTCCGGCAAAGCTTTGCTCCCCTGACGCAGGGAAGCGACACGGCGCCAGCCAGGTCCTCGCCGGATTCCTGGAGTTGTGGCGAAGGTAGCGGGCAAATAAAGAGGAGCGGGAACAGCTGGTATGGTATGATGCGAGGTGTTTGAAAAGGAGGAACAGAACAATGAGGAGTTGGGCTGCGATCTTTGCGTTTTTTGCCTCGGGGCTTAGTTCGGCCTAGACGTGTACCCAGCAAGGTTGCCTGCTCCCTCGCCCCGGGGGGGTGATGAGATTTGCATCAACGCAATCCTAGCGGGAGGACGGGACGTTGCCCTTTGCCCGCAAACCACATACCTTCTCAAGGGTCCCATAACGTTTGCTGCTCACGGACAGAAAATATTCACAGCTGGTAAACCTGCTGACCGTTCTCGGCAAGCTTTGTTGCGGGTGAATAATCGTTTTGCTACGGCGATTTACGGCATCGGGAAATCTGGGGTCGAGGTGAGTTTCCTGCGAATCGATGGCGGCGCGGGGCAGTTCGGTAACGGGAATGCTGATCGTGAAGCGCTCATTAAGCTAGGGGGGATCAACGTGCAAAACGTGACGGTCACAAACGTGGAGCTCTTTGCGCCTCAAGGCTGGAGTTGTCTCCAGCTTTTCGAGGGAAGAATGACCAGCGGTGGCTACGGGATGTGCTATGGCGCTACGGTATCGAACAACTTCATCCACGACGCCGGGGTCCCGTATGGAGGCTTGTGGGCAGACGGCATTTCCATGGCTTGCGAAGGCACCATAAGCGGGAACACGGTCCGAAACGTCACCGATGTGGGAATCGTCCTTTTTGTAAATAACGTTCGCGTTGAAAACAACGTCATTGAGAATACGAACACTTTCGCATTTGCAGCAATCTCGATGGGTGCGTACAAGAATCAGCAAATCCTGAACAACACCATCCGGCAAGGTCTGTACTATGCCGGTGCGCGTTCCAAACCCGAAACCGATCATGAGCCCCTTTTGCCTCCCCCCTGCGAGCCCAATTGTGAGCCAGAGGACGGGGGCAGTTTCGACGTTGCCATCGCTGTGGGGCGCCCCGTCTGGAGTCATTGCAACGGTACCTATTCCGACGCCACGGGCACCGTTATCTCGGGTAACGCCCTGGTGAAGCGAAGTGCTGCCTACCCCTATGGCGGGTATGGCATTGCTCTCGCTCGGCTCTCCAACGTGACGGTTACGGGGAACTACGCCACCTACGTTCCTTCTGGTCGCGGAAGCGGGTGTAAGGACCAGCCAATGCCGGACCCTGCGGCAGCCTTTCAGTTCATGGAATGCGATTCCTGCCTGCTCCAGCCCGATTTCAAGCCGGCAGTGAGCCTATGGAACCTCCTTATCAAGCGGTGATGCGTCGGCGCCTTGCGGCTGGCGCTGGAGCGGGCGGTCTCGCCGCCCTTGGCTGGTGGCTGTTTCTGCGAGTCAGTACTGTGGCATCTGGGGCCGACCAAGTGGGCTATTTAGGCCTGGCCCGGAGCTTAGCACGGGGGGCCCTGGCCGACGCGGCGCCGGTATTGCCAAACGTTTCTGCTCATCTGTCGCCCTGGGTGTCCACTCCCCTCGGCTACGTCCCCAAACCTCTGGACGCGACCATTGCTTCCGTGTACCCACCGGGATTGCCGACGTTTTTCGCCGCGGGTTGGCTTGTTTTTCGCGATCTCGAGCTCGCAGTGCGAGGGGTGATGGTTTTGCACGGCCTCCTCGTGTTGCTGCTGATTTATCGCTTGGGTCGAGTGGCCGATCTGCCGCGACCTCACTGTTTCCTGCTGTCTGCGGTGTTGGCCACTAACCCCGTTTTCCTACGGTCGTTTTTGCTTCCCGAAAGCGATGGTCCGGCAGCCACCTGGGCTCTGGCGTCGGTATTTTTTGCGTTTCGGTCGCGATCGAAGAAAAGCTATGCGTTTTTGGCAGGTCTCGCCTTTGGGGTAGGTGTGGCGGTGCGGCCAACCAACGCTTTGATTTGCCTTTGCCTCCTTTTTGCCTTTGGTCTCTCGTTTCGGCTTTGGGCGCTCTTTGTTGCTGGTCTGCTCATACCGGTGGCCTTACTTGGCCTCTACAATGCCGCCCAGTTTGGCAGCCCCTGGCGTTTTGGCTACGGCGATGTGGGGTGGCGCTTCCGTTGGCGCTACTTTCCGCCACGGGCTTGGCACTTTTTGTCTTGGCTCAGCCGCTTCCTCACACCGCTTGTTTTCCCCATGGCGATTTCTGCTTTGACCCGTCGTACTGATGAGAAGATACGCCGATTGCGTTGGGGAATGAGCGTCTGGTTTGTCGTCTTTTTCTGCTTTTATGGGTTCTATTGGTTTTCCAAGGACGCGTGGTGGTCCCTCCGTTTTCTTCTGCCCGCGCTCCCTGGGCTTTTGGTGGCCGCCGCCTTGGGCGTTCGCCGTTTCGAGGTTGGGTTTTCCAGAGGGCTGGTGCGGCCCTTGGCAGGGCTTCTGGTGTCCGTTTGGGCCCTGTTTTCAGGTTTGTCTTGGAGCTTGAGGCTCAAGCTCCCGGAACTGGCCGCTGAGGAGGAGGTGTGGCGTGAAGCGGCGATGAGCGCAGGACGCTGGACCGGCGACGAGGGTTGGGTCCTGTGTGGCGACCTCTCCGGCGCCATTTGGTTTTACGGAACCCATGCTTTCGTCCGCTGGGACCGATTGCAACCCCAGGAACTCTCCTCGATCCTTGAAGCCATGCCTACCTCGGCAAAGGCCATTGCGGTTTTGTGGCCGCGCGAGGAAAAGGTCGTGGAGCGCCTTTTTCCCGGCTTGCTCGCCGACCGGCTGTACCAGGGGCGGTACGTGGTTCGCTCGGTGGTAGCTCATTGGCGCGATTCGCCACACCATGCCAAATGACGTATTGCCGGGGCCCTCTTTTCTTCCTGGAAAGCATGGAAGCAACCTCGCCGTCGAGCCTGACGTGAAACGCTTCCCCAAGGGACGTGGGTCAGCTCGTGAAAGATCTGCCCGGAATCCTGGGAAGGTCTTGGTGTTATCGCGGCGGCTTTGGGCGGCAGCCACGGCCCAGGGGTTCTTGCAGGCCTTGGCCTCGGGCTACGCTTTCCAAGCCACCTGGCGGCA
>JBAMMG010000016.1:0-2058 GCA_039793905.1 Thermoanaerobaculum sp.
GCCAGGTGCCCGTGGGAAACCGTCACCTGCGAGCCGTGGGTGTAGTAGTTGATCTGCGGCAAGGTGTGGGCAAAGCCGAAAAGCCCGGCGCCCAGGAAGTGGAGGATGACCCCACCCACCAGGTACACCCAGGTCAGCTTCGGGCGCATGGGTTCCTTCCGGTGTCGAATGTCACGCCAGGTGTCGTAGACCATGAGCAGGATCGGGAATGGCTCGAGGGCTGAGAAGACGCCGCCCACCGCCAGCCAGTACTTGGGAGCTCCCAGCCAGTAGTAGTGGTGCCCGGTGCCGGCGATGCCCGTGAACAGGAACAGCCCCAGCTCCACGTACAGCCACTTCTCGACGATGGCCCGCTCGACGCCCGTAAGCTTCATGAGCATGTAGGCGGTCATGGCGGCAGCGATGAGCTCCCATGCCCCCTCCACCCAAAGGTGCACGACCCACCACCAGTAGTACCAGTCCACCGAAAGGTTGCGGTAAAAGGGGATACCGAAAAGGTAAAGGATCGCCAGGAAAAACAGACCCGCGAGGAGCGAGCCCTGGGTCATCGTCCAGCGCCGAGCACGAACGATGGTCATGCCCACGTTGAAGAGGAACATGAGGGCGCCAATGACCACCAGGAAATCCAGGGGACGGGGGATTTCCAAAAGCGGCCGCCCCTGGGTCCAGCCAAACACGAAGCCCACGAGGGCGGCAACACCGGTGGCAGAAAGAAGAACGAGCTGAGCAATGGCCAGTTTGGGAGAGTAAATTTCCGAGTTGGTTTCCTCAGGCACCAGGTAATAGGTCGCACCCATGAACCCCAACAGCAACCACAACACGAGAAGGTTCGTGTGAAACGCCCGCGCCGTCGAGAAGGGAAAAACGTCTACGATGGATTGGGGGATGGTCGCGAAGTAGTTCGTGGCCAGCCACAGGCCAACCACCACTTGCAAACCGAAAAGCAACAGGGAAACAACAAAGTAAGGGTACGCAACGCTTTGGCTCTTGTGGGTCATACCTCACCTCCCGTGACTGGCGGCCAGGCTCACGATGAAATCCGCCACGAGCTGCCGCTGCTCGGGCGAAAGGTGGTCGTAGGCGGGCATGGCCGCGCCCGGGGCCATCGCCTCAGGGTTTTCCAGGTAGCGGGCAATGGAGTCGGCGCTGCGCCGAGCCCCAATCCACTCCAGGCGCGGCCCCTTCTTGCCCCCCGCCTCACCCAGGCTGTGGCACGCCAGGCACTCTTCCTGCTTCACCAGCGCCGCCCCCGGGGAAAGAGTGGCGGCAGCTAAAAGGTTTTCCGTGGAGCGCTTCCAGCGCCGGATGGAGTCCTGAGGCGGCCAATCGTTGTTTTCGATTTCCGAAACCCACTTGAGGTACGCCACGATATTGGCGATTTCTTCCTTGCTCAGGTTTTGCTTGGGCATCTTGCGGTAGGAATCCGCGAAAGCCACCTCGGGAGCCTCCAGCCGGCGGACGATGGCATCCTCCCCCAGGCGGGCGTAGGCGCGGGTGAGGTCCGGTGCGTAGTACCCCCCGAACCCCAGGATCGTGTGGCAGTCGTTGCAGTTGTACTTTTCAAAGGCCCGCTTTCCAGCCACCACCTGGTCGTCGAGGCGATCGGCGTGGGTCAAGGCATCGAACTGCCGGTGCGTGTCCACGGTGAGCGCCAGGAACAGAGCCAGGGAAGAAAGCGTGCCGCCCCAAAAGATGAGCTTGGCGTGCTTTTCGCTCATACTCCCCTTCTTTCCGGGAAAGCCCCTCCCGGCTTTCCCGCTTCCATCATGGGAGGAGTTTTTGCGCGTCTTTTTGCGCCAGCGCAAAGAACTACAAAAGCACGAGCTCCTTTTGGATGGGGCCAAAGACCTCGGGGGCGCCGTCGTGGGTGATGGCGACGTTGATTTCCGTTCGCACCGCCATTTCCCCCGGAAGGTAAATCCCCGGCTCGATGGAAAAGCAAAGCCCCGGCACCAAAGGCCGGTTGTCGCGGGTTTCCAGGTTGTCCAGGTTGGCGCCGTTGCCGTGGACTTCGGTGCCGATGTTGTGGCCGGTGCGGTGGATGAAAAACTGGCCGTA
>JBAMMG010000016.1:2068-9836 GCA_039793905.1 Thermoanaerobaculum sp.
CCGCGTCATCCACTTCGAAGCCGAAAAGAGGTTCGCCCCTGGCAAAGCGCTCCTCGACGAGGCCCAAGGCAGCATCTCGGGCCTCGCACGCCAGGCGGAAGATCTCCACGTACTTGGCTGGGGGATTTTGGCCGACGAAGGCGCACCAGGTGATGTCGTAAAAAACCGCTCCCGGTTTGTCGAGCTTGGCCCACAGGTCCACAAGCAGCGTGTCACCGAGCTTGATAGGACGGGCGTTTTCGGGGGTGGGCTCGAAGTGGGGATCGGCCGGCTGCTCGTTGGTGCCGACGATGGGGTATTCCCCCTGGCAGGTCAACCCCTCCTCGCCGAAGCGGTGAACGATGAACTGCTGCACATCGTACGGGGTAATCACCTCGCCTTGGCGCACCCTTTGGCTCACCAGGGCAAAAGCTTCGTCCTTGATGCGGCACACTTTTTCGCCCGCAAGGCGGTGGGTTTCCAGTTGCTCGGGAGTGAGGATGGCTTCGAACACCTGCACCAGCGACGCCGACGACACCACCTCCACCCCGCAGGCCCGAACGAGCTCCACGGTGCCGGCATCCACGATGGAAACGTAGGGGACGTCCCCCCGCGGGGAGTACTGCATGGCCACGGTGGAAAGGCCATCGAGCACCGCCCGGAGGTACTCCGAGAGCTCCCGCCACGAGCGGTAAACCCGTTTTTCCCCTGGGAGGGAATCCAGCTTGCCCGCTTCCACGGCGGAAACCAGCTTCACGGGTTTCCCGCTTTTGGGCACCAAATAAAACCACCGGCGGCTGGTGAACTTGCCGAACTCCAGGCCCAAAACCCGGTAGGCAATGGGGTCGCGGTTGTGGAAGTCGAAAAAGAGCCAGCCGTCAATGCCGGCCTGGGCAAGCTCGGCTTGCATGCGGGCGATTTTGTCCACAGACACCTCCTGCCCGTGCGGGCAACCTGAGTCTAGCCTAGGGCGCCTTTCCGGCCAAAACGAACCGCACGCCCATGGACCTCGTTACAATGCCACGAGGAGGACCCATGGCGAGCTGGTACTTCCTTTACGGCAACAACCGCATCGGCCCCTTGGACGACGCCGCGGCCAGGATGCAAGCGGCGCAAAACCCCAAAGGCTTCGCCTGGCGCGAGGGTTTCGCGGACTGGGTGCCTATCCGCTCCCTGCCCGAGCTTGCAGGGCCAGAACCCGCACCACCCCCGGCGCCCCGCACCCGGCGGGCGGACGAAATTGACTACCGCATCGTGGGGCACGAAATGCAGTTCGTGGAGGTGGAGCTGGACCCTGGGGAATCAGCCATCGCCGAAGCTGGGGCCATGATGTACAAGGACCCCGCCGTGGTCATGGAAACGGTCTTCGGCGACGCTTCCCGGGATGCCGGGCTCATGGACAAGCTGCTTTCCGCCGGCAAGCGCCTTCTGACCGGGGAGAGCCTGTTCATCACGCTGTTTACCAACAAAGGCGCGGGCAAGGCGCGGGTGGCCTTTGCGGCGCCGTTCCCCGGGACCATTCTCCCCGTGAGTCTCCCCGACGTGGGCGGCCAACTGGTTTGCCAGAAAGACTCGTTTTTGGCCGCCGCTCGCGGCGTGAGCATCGGCATCTTTTTCCAAAGGAAGATCCTCACGGGCCTTTTCGGCGGCGAGGGGTTCATCATGGAAAAGCTGGAAGGGGACGGGGTGGTGTTCGTCCACGCCGGCGGTACGGTGGTGGAGCGGCACCTGGCGCCGGGGGAAGCCCTCCATGTGGACACCGGCTGCGTGGTGGCCTTCGAGCCCTCCGTGGATTTCGACGTTCAAACCGTCGGGGGCGTGAAGTCCATGCTTTTCGGTGGCGAAGGGGTCTTTTTCGCGAACCTCCGCGGCCCGGGAAGGGTGTGGCTGCAGTCCCTGCCCTTCTCCCGATTGGCGGGCCGCATGCTGCAGGCGGCCCTTCCCGGAAGGCGGCGGGAAGAGGGATCCATCCTTGGGCCCTTGGGCTACGTTGTGGACGGCGACAACAGCTTTTAGCCAAAAAGTTTTCTCCGGTTATACTCCCGGCCGTGGCGCAGGTGGTGATCACGGGTGTGGGGCTGGTCACAGCTTTGGGGACCAGCAGGGAGACCACATGGGAAAGGCTTCTCGCTGGGGAGACGGGCATCCGGGGGGTGACGCTGTTTTCCCCGGAGGGGTTCCGGGCCAAAACCGCGGCCCAGGTGGACGACAAGGCCCTTGATCTGTCGCAGGTTCCCCCTCCCGTCTTGGCCCACGCCAGCCGCGCCAGTCGCTTCGCTTTGGCCGCAGCGGCCGAAGCTCTGGCTCAAGCAGAGCTGATGCCGGAGCCTGGGGTGTCCTGGGCCGTGGTGTTTGGGGGCGGAGCGGCAGGGCTTTTCGAGGCCGAAGGTTTCGTGGAGCGGCGCTTGCGCCTGGGCCCGAAGGCGCGGGGAGTGGAGGCGTTCGTGGAGGTGCCTCAGGATGCGCCAGCCGACCGGGTGGCGGCGGCCTGGGGGCTGTGCGGCGAGCGCATCACGGTAACTACGGCCTGCTCCTCCTCAACCATTGCTGTCGGACTCGGGGCGGAGCTCGTGCGCCAAGGGCGGGCCGAGGTGGTGTTGGCGGGTGGAGCTGACGCCCTTTGCCGGCTGACTTTCGCCGGCTTCAACTCCCTGCGGGCCGTAGACCCCGAGCGCGCCCGCCCCTTCGATCGCCGCCGTCAGGGCTTGTCCATTGGCGAAGGTGCAGCGGTCCTGGTTTTGGAGAGCGCCGAGCGCGCCGCAAAGCGCGGTGCCCGCCCCTTGGCCGCGGTCCTCGGCCTGGGGATCACCAACGACGCCTACCACATGACCCAACCGGAGCCTTCCGGTTCCCCATGGGCGCGGACCGTACGCGCGGCCCTCGCCGACGCCGGCATGGCTCCTGAAGATGTGGGCTACATCAACGCCCACGGCACCGCCACCGAGCAAAACGACTCCGCTGAATGGGCGGCCTACGCCCAGGTTTTCGGGGACCGGTTACCTTCCATCCCCGTTTCCTCGGTCAAGGGGGCCATCGGCCACTGCCTGTGTGCTGCTGGCGGGATCGAAGCCGCCGTCACCGCCCTGGCGCTCTGCACCGGCTGGCTCCCCCCCACCGTTGGCTGCGAGGAGCTGGACCCCCCCTGCCCCCTCGACCCCATTCCTGGAAAAGCCCGGCGGCAGCAGGTGGAGGTGGCCCTCTCCTCCTCCTTTGCTTTTGGGGGGAACTCGGCGGTGCTGGTTCTGGGGAGGGCGTGGTGAGGGTCGGCATCGCCAGCGCCGGCGTGGTTTCCCCGGCGGGGACGGGGCTTGCCGCCCTCCGCGAGGCGCTCGCCAACCCCGATTTTGCCCCCAAGCTGGAGCTGCCCCGCCCCGACGCGCCGCCCCTTCCCGTCGTCGCCTGCCACAGCTTCGACACCAAGGGTCTCCTGCCCCCCCTGGTGGCCCGCCGGCTGGACCGGGCCTCCCGCCTTCTGGCGGTGGCCGTACGGGAAGCGCTGACCGCGTTCGGGGAACCTCTCCCCTGGCCCCGGGAGGAGGTCGGGGTGGCCATGGGAACGTGGACCGCCGGTACCTCGCCGCTTTTGGAGATCCTCCAGGCGGTCTTTCAGCTGGGACCAGACCAGGCGCCGCCCATGCACTTTCCCAACTCCGTGGCCAACGCCCCGGCAAGCCAGGTGGGGATCCTGGAAAAGCTCGGTGGCGCCAACGTCACCTTTTTCGAAAAGCAAGCTGGAGGCTTGCGCGCGGTTGCCGAGGCTTTCCGCTTCGTGCGCTCGAAAAGACTGAAGGCTTGCGTAGCTGGAGGCGTGGACGAAGCCGAATGGCTCAACGCCGAGTGCTTCGACCGCTTGCGCGCCCTCCGCACCGCAACGCGTCCTGGCTTTACCGTTGGCGAAGGGGCCGCGGCTCTGGTGCTGGCCCCCGAAGCTCCGGTGCTCGTCCTCGGCGCCGGCGCCGCTGGCAGCCCCTGCCCGCCGTACCTTTACCCTTCGACCCCCAAGGGCCTGGTGGCCGCGTGCCATCGGGCCCTTGGGGACGCATCCCTGGCCCCGCAAGACGTGGACCTGGTGGTGAGCCTGGCCAACGGCTCGCCCCAGCTCGCCGCTCTGGAGCGGCAAGCGCTGGTGGAGGTCTTCGGCACCCACAGGCCGGCGGTTCTGGGTGGCCCAAGCGAGCGGTTGGGGGAAGGCGCGTACAGCTCGGCCCTGCGCCTCATCGTCGCGTTTCTCGTTTTTGCCGAGGCCTGCCCCGTTGCCTGGCCGGCGCCGCCGCATTTGGCCAACCTGGGCTTTCCTGCCCTTGGCGAGCTCGCCTTTCCGCCCCGCACCGCGCTCGTCACGGCCCTTGCCGGAGGCGGATCCGCTGTTGCCGTTCTCTTGGGACTCCAGCGCTAAGTCCTCTCCTTGCCTCATCGTGCGTTTTCGCGAAAAGCGCGAGGTTTAAAAAACCCCGGGTGCCGGCAAACCACCCTCAGGCCATCAACGCCCAAGGAAGAGCTCGGCAAGCATGGGGGTCATGCGGGTAACGTGGCTTCCGGGCCAGTACATCTGCCCGCACCCCAGGCAGCGGACAAAGCGCGGGGCGTGGGCCGCCACGTAAGGGGGTACGAGGTGGGCCACAGCCCCTCGCGACACCTCCACCAAGGGCGCGTTGCAGCGGGAGCAACGGGTGAAAAAAAGCTCGGGGCGAGCCGCAAGCTCCAGGCGCGTTCGCAGCTCGCGAACCTGCTCGGGGAGGGTTTCGCCGGCAAGGAGCAAAACCCGAGGCCCAGCGGCGGCGGCCAGGCGGCGATCCCGGGTCAAAAGCCACCGCCCTTCGGCCCGGGCCAAGGCGGCAAGTTGCCGGTCCCCCCACCGGGGGTCGTACGCCGTGTCGAAGCCGGCCAGGCGAAGCCAGCGGGCCAGCTTTCCCAGCATGACGTCGCAGGCAAAGGTGGGGGCTTGCACCACCGGGGCATTTTAGTCGCGGGCCGTTCGTGCTAGCATCGAGGTGATGCTTGCAGGCTTCGCGAGCGGGAGGTGAGCATGAGCTACCCGGAGGAGCTCCGCGCCAAGTTGGCCCAAGAAGATCCCGAGTTCCGCAAGCTTTTTGAGGCGCACCAGGAGCGGGAGCGCCGCCTCGAGGAGCTTTATCGCAAGGGTTTCCTCACCGTCGAAGAGGAGCAGGAAGAAAAGCGGCTCAAAAAAGAAAAACTGCAGCTCAAGGACAGGATGGAAGCCCTGTTGCGCGCCAAGACCCGCCCCTCGTAAGCCAACCATGGGTCTCCACCGCTCCGCCACCCCTTATCTGGCGTGGACTGCCCTTTTGGCCGTTGCCAGCGTGATCTTCGGCTACCCGTGGCTGGCCGCCTTGTTCGGCCTAGCCTTGGTGGCCTTTGCCGCCTTTTTCCGCAACCCCCAGCGAGCCTCCTCCGCCCCGCCTGAGGTGGTGCTGGCTCCAGCCGATGGCAAGGTGGTGAGCATTGGCGAGCCCCCCGATTGGGTCCGGGCCAAAGGGCTCGTCCAAGCTCTCGCTATTTTCATGTCCCCAGCCAACGTCCACGTCAACCGCGCGCCCGCAGCCGGCAAGGTGGCGGAGGCTTTTTGGCGGAAGGGGAAAAAGTGGCCAGCCTTCCGGCCAAAGGCCAGCGAGCTGAACGAGCACGCCTTCGTCCTCATCGAGACGCCCTTTGGGCCCGTGGCGTATCGGCAAATTGCCGGTGCCTTGGCGCGGCGGGTCGTGTGCGAGGTGACACCGGGAGTTGTCCTGGAGCGTGGCCAGCCCGTGGGCATCATCAAGTTTTCTTCCCGCGTGGAGCTGTACCTCCCGAAAGAAGCCGCGATTCTCGTGGGGGTGGGCGACCGCACCAAAGCCGGGGAAACGCCGGTAGCCACCTTCGGGAAAGTGAGCCAAACATGAAACTGCGCCGCCCCCGCCGGCCCAGCAAGGAGTCGTTTCGCCGCGGCATTTACCTGCTTCCAACGCTTTTCACCGTCGGCAACATGCTGGCCGGCTTTGCCTCGATCCTCCACAGCATTGCCGGAAGGCTGGAGCAGGCGGGCTGGCTCATTTTCCTGGCTGGGATCCTGGACGGCCTCGACGGCCGCATCGCCCGCCTCACCAAGTCCACCTCGGAGTTCGGCAAGGAGTACGACTCGTTAGCCGACGTGGTGAGCTTTGGGGTCGCCCCGGCGGTACTGGCGTTCCAGTGGGGCCTTTGGGGAATGGGACGGCTGGGGTGGGCGGCAGCGTTTCTGTTCGTGGTTGCCGGATCGGTGCGCCTAGCCCGCTTCAACGTGCGCGCCGACCATACCGACCGCCGCTACTTCGTGGGGCTGCCCATCCCCGGGGGTGCCGGGGCGGTGACGCTTTTGGTGCTCATTGCCCCAGAGCCGGTCATGACGCCGGCTGGCAGCGTGCTGGCATGCCTCTTCGTGCTTGCCGTTGCCCTCCTCATGGTCTCCACCATCCGCTACCGCTCCTTCAAAGACCTGGACTTGCGCCAGCGCTGGCCCGCCAAGGCGTTCTTTTTCATTGCCGCCGTGGTGGCCGTGGTGGCCTTTTCCCCCCTTCCCGCTATGGGCGCCATGCTCGGCCTGTACCTGCTCTCGGGGCCCGTAAGCTGGGTGGCCCAGCGCCTGCGCAAGGCGCGACAGCCCGGGCCCGAACCCAAGGAGGCTTCCGTTGGCGAAGGCACCTAGCATCGTGGTTCTCGACCCCACGTCGCTGGTGGGAGAAGAGCTGGTCCCGCGTCTCGCCCAAGCCTACCCGGACGCCCGCCTCTCGTACTACCACTCCCAACCAGGGGGCGACCACCTCATCGTGGAGGTGGCGGGGGAAGCAAGGGCAGTACCGCCCCTGGCCGATGGGGAAGATCTGGGCCAGGCGTCCCTGGTGATCATCACCGCCACCCCCTCCCGCCGGGTTCGGGAACGTCTGTCCGCGTTCTTCGCCACCTCCTCCCACCCCGCGTGCCTGGATTTGGCCCACCCCAGCGTTCTTTCCGGTCCCCGGGCTTTCCACCCCCAACCGGGAGGCAACCGCGTCGCGTTCCCCGATCCGGCCCTGCTCCTCCCGGCCAAGGTCCTGGAGGCCTTACGGCCCCTCTCACCCCGGCGAGCCTTTTTTTCCGTGCTCGCGCCGGTTTCGGTCTTGGGAGGCGAGGCTCTGGATGAGCTGGCTGCTCAAGCCGTAGCTCGCCTTTCGGGGGAAAAACCGAAAAGCCACGTGCTCCCCCAGACCCTGGCTTTTGACGCCCTCCCCTACCCCGAAAACCGGGAGGGGGGTCTCGAATCCGATCTTTCCGCCCTTTTCCCGGATCTCGAGGTGCGCGTGCACCCCTTGTTGGCCGGGGTTTTTCACGCTCACTCCCTGCAGGCCACGGTAGAGGTAGCCCACCGCGCCGCCGACCGGGATGTGCGCCACCTCCTCGCGGGCGCTGGGTTTGCCCTGCATCGCGGGCGAAAGCCGCTCACACCCTCCCAGGTCGCTGGTCACGCCGAGCCGTTGGCCGCGCTCTTGAGGGCCGAGGGCTCTACGGTCCGTCTGTGGGCGGCCGGCGACCACCTCCTCCTGCAGACGCAAGCTGCCTTGGAGGCGGTGCAGTCGCTCGTGGCTACCTGGGTAAGCTCATAACCACCGGCAGCTCGAGCTGCCGCCCGTCCCCCAGCCGCAGGGTGAAAGACGCGCTGAGTTCCTTGGGGCGCGATATGAAGCTGACGGTGGCCATCTCCAGGCTGGCATTGGGCGGCACCACCTTGAGGTAAAGGCGCACGGTTGTGGCCGCCCCCCGGGGGGTGCGCACGAAC
>JBAMMG010000016.1:9846-11530 GCA_039793905.1 Thermoanaerobaculum sp.
GCAAAAGGGGCGGGGGTTCGTGCGCACGCCCCTTTTGCCCAAAATCGGCGCCCGAAGCGACAGCGAGCGTCACGTCCTTGACCTCGGTGCCGGCAAAGCTCACATCCAAGAAGTTGCCGGTGGTGGCGAAGGCGCTGGCGAAAGGCGTAGGGTTTTCCACGGTGAGCTTGACTGTCGTGGGCGAAACCCACTCCCCCCGCACTGCCGGCTGCGGCCACGGCGGCTGGCCGGAAAAGAAACCCACGAAGGCTTCCCACGTGAAGCCCAGGGCCGGCGCTGGGGGGAGCTCCCCGACGCTGTCCCAGCCAATGAGGCTGCGCCGGACCGGGCGCAGGAGAACCCCCAAGTCCCGCTCCAGTCGTGCCGCATCGTAGGCGCGGACGGTTAGCCTGGCACCAGCGGAGAGGCTCCAGCCACCCCCGCTGAGCGGTCTCGTGGCCACCAGCACGTCGCCGCTAGCGGTGGGCTGGTAGTCGAGCTGCGAAACCAGCTCCCAGGGGTTAGCCCCTTCGGGGGGCGGCGGCTCGATGCCGCCCCCCACCACCAGGGCGCCGCGGAACGGCAACCCCTGTTCGTCCAAAGATGCCAGGAGATCGGCGGCGTCCTGAGGGGTGACCTCGGGAAAACCAAGGACCCCCAGGTTCCCCAGGGCAAAGGCCACGAGCGTAATCCCTTGAGGCTTGCCGTTTTGGGTCTCCCGCAGCAAATCCCCGACCGGTGCTCCCAGCTCAACCGGGAGCTTGGAAAGCTTCGCGAGCTCGGCCGCAACCGTCGCGCAGCCCGGGGGAAGGCTCGTCGCCACCAAAACCAACCCCCGCACCGGCACCCCCAGCCCGCGCACCGCCGGGCCGAGCTGGTTCCAAAGGGCCAATGCCGCCTCCTTCGTGGCCCCCTCGCCGCGCACCCATAGGGCAGCCCACAGCGGCAACCCCTGGAGGTCTGAAGGCGCGGGGAGTGGGGCCAACGTAACGGTGGCCTCCCGACCCCGAACCGTCACCTCCCCCACCGGTAGCACCACCGCATCCACACCAACCCGGCGGGCCTCCTCCACCACCCCAGGCCGTACCTTTCGCAAAAGCCAAAGCCGGTGCTCCAACCCCTGGGGGGGAGGCGCCGCCACCGCAGCCGCAAGCATCAAGACCAGGGCTCCCCACATTGCTCCTATCCTACCAACCCCAAGCGTTGCCACCAAGGCTTTGCTACACTGGCCGCCGTGCGGCCAAAGCTGGTTTTGGGTCTTGCGCTTCTTCTTTCCGCGTGCCAGCGTGGGCCACGGCCGCTGGCGCTGGTGGCCGGCAAGCCCATTACCTGGGCCGATGTGGAGCAGGCAGTCGAAAGAAACGCCGGCCGTCCGGCTTCCCAGGTGGCGCCCGAGCTCGTGGGCCAGGTATTTGCCGATCTCCTGGAAGAGGAGGTGGTCCTCGCCGCCTCCGGTAACCCTGAAGACCGCGTCCTCGCCGAGCCCCACCGCTCCCAACGGGCCCGCCAGCTCCTCATCGAGCTCTGTCCTCCCCCGCCCCCACCCGCCCCTGAGGAGCTTCAGCACGCCCTGGCTCAAGAAGGGGGCGGGGAGGTCAAGGAGCGGGTTTTCCTTCGCCAGCTCATCCTTCCAGGGAAAGCCCAAGCTCAGGAGGCCCGGGAGCGGCTCCTCAAGGGCCAGGATTTCTTCGCCCTTTCCCGGGAG
>JBAMMG010000017.1:0-4410 GCA_039793905.1 Thermoanaerobaculum sp.
CTCGGGCTTTTGGGTTCCTACGTGCTCTTGCGTCCCCAGGTGCAAAGGGCTGGTGATCTCGCGGCAGCGCTGGTGGTGGAGCTCTCGGTTGTCGTGTGGGCGGCCGGGTCCCTGTGGGTCCGCCACCTGCGGGAGCGGTACCACCCCTTGGAGATGGCGACGTGGCAGATGGTGTCAGGGGCATCGTTTTTGACGCTTTTGGCGGGAGTTCGGGGGGAGCATCTGCTCCACGGGCCGCTTCGCCCTGCGTCCCTGGCAAGTCTCGCGTATCTCGTGGTCTTCGGCTCGTGCTTGGCTTTTTCGGCTTATTTCTACCTTTTGCGGGCGTGGCCGGCGGCACGGGTGGCGACCTCGGCCTACCTCAACCCCGTGGTTGCCGTTTTTCTGGGTTGGGTGGTCCTGGGTGAGTGGCCCGGAAGCCACGGGATTTGGGGAGGCGCCCTGGTGCTCTTGGGGGTGAGTCTGGTTTTGGGGGAGACAACACGCCGAGAGGGCGCCAGCGACACCGCTTAAAAGGTTTCCCTTCAATGGAATAGCGAAGGGTTGACAAGGGCCGCCTAGGGGTGCGAGCATAAAACGCGAGCGGCGGCGCGCTTGCGGTGAGTTTTGTGTCAGGGGAGGAGGTTGGAGGTTGGCTTTGAAGCGCCACAGCACCATCGTCATTATTCCCCACGCCGCGGGGCGGGTTTACAAGATCCATCTCTCCCCTTGGCTTCTCAAAAGCGTGGTGGCGATGGCCGTCGTCGCTGTGGTTCTTTCCCTGGTGGCGCTTTTTGGCTCCGGCAACTTCGTGCGCCAGCGGGCGCTTTTCCGGGCTCTCGAGAAGGAAAACAGGGAACTCAAGCGAACGAATCAGCGGCTGCAGGAGGCTTTGGCGGAGGTCCATGGCCGCCTGGAGCAGTTCGAGCAACGCACCAAGCAGCTGGCCATTGCCGCCGGCGTCGCCGACGCCCTGGTGGCACCGGCCCCACCGCCCAAGAGCGCTGTGGGCACGGGGGGGCCCCTTGACCGCCTCACCGGAGGCCCCGAAAAGCTCCTGGAGCGCGAGGAGCACCTCGAGCGCCAACTGGGGGCGGTGGAGCAGCGACTTTCGGAGCAACAGATGCTGCTGTCCCACACGCCCACCATCGCGCCAGTGGTGGGGGTGATCACCGACGGGTTCGGGCCGCGCATAGACCCCATCACCCGCCAAGCCGCGTTCCACGATGGGCTGGATATCTCGGCTGCCTTTGGCACACCCGTGAAAGCCCCCGCTGACGGGCTCGTGGTTTTTGCCGGCCGCGAGGCTGGGTACGGGCAGATGGTGAAGATCAACCACGGCTACGGGTTCGTGACCGTTTTTGGGCATTTGGACCGCATCCTCGTGAAGGAGGGGCAGCGGGTCAAGCGCGGGGAGCCCATTGGCCGGGTAGGTATGACCGGTAGGACGACCGGTCCGCACCTTCACTACGAAGTTTGGAAGGACGGGGAAAAGCAAAACCCGCTGCACTTCATCCTCGACGCCTACTGACCGGAACGGGAAAATAAACAGCGATGGTGGCCAGGAGCTCCCAAAACCTCGTGGTGTCTCCGGATCTCTGGGCGGTCGTTTCGCTGCCGGAACACGAACGCCTGCTTGCAGCAGCCGGGCTCGGGGACGACGTGCGGGCTTTAGGTGGCGGCTCCTTCGTGGTCTCGGAGCCCGATCTCCAGCGGCTTCCCGGAGGTACTCAGGTGTCTGTCGAGAGGTGGCGCCGCATCGCCGTTCGGACGGCGTTGGGCCGCATCGAGGCTATTGCCGCTGCCTGTTCGGCCCTGGCCGAGGTTGGAGTTCCAGCGCTGGTTTTTGCCCACGCCAAAGGTTTCGATCTCTTTGTTCCTCAAGAAAAAATCGGCCGGGCGCTGGCGGCGTTGCGCCAGGCCCGGCTGGAGAGGTTTGCACCGCAGCTCTAAAAGGCCGTGACGAGCCCCAAGGACAACGTATTGCGGTCAGTCGTCTGGTTACGGAGAAACTCGGCCACGAGGCGGAAATTTCGAGCCAGCAGGTAATTTACGGTGAGGGAGGCGTTGTTCACCTCCACCCCAGGCACGTCCGAGGTAATGCGGTTGGCAAGCAGGGTCACCACCCACCGCCCGTCCTGGCCTTGGGGGAAGAAGTGCAGCTCGGCAAAGCCGCCTTTGGTGGCAAGGGAGGATCCATGCCGGCCAACGAGAAAGGGGTCGTTGTCGGTCCGGCGCAGGTAACAGAGGGAAAGCTGCCATTTGTCGCTCAATTCGGCCACCACATCGGGCCCCAGGTACGTGACCGTGTCCTTGGGCCCCGGATCGGGCCCCGACTTGCCCCGGTACCCGAAGACGCCCAGCCGTACGGGGCCGAAGCTCCGCACCAGACGCAGGCTCGCCGCCTTGAAACGGTTGTCGTCGAAGCGGTCGCCTTCCGGCGGGTCGATGCCGTTGCCGTTGACGACTTGCCCCACCACCTCCACGCCGGCAGGGGCATGCCAGGTGAGGACGAGACCTCGGTCGTAGGTGAGGTTGGTGGGGACGTGACCCAGTTGCAGGGAGAGGATGGCGTAATCATTGCGCTCCAATCGCAGCTCGCGTTTGAAAAGCGGGTCGGAAACTTGGAACTGCCCGACCATGAGGTCCACGGGCAGCTTGAAGATGGAGTTGAACTGAACCCAGGTGTCTTCGAGCTTCAGGGTTTCCCCTTTTTCGATGATGCCGTAGGCGTAGTACGAAACGCTCTTGGTGAGCTGGCCGCCAGTAAGCACCTTCACGGACCAAGGCCACTCCACATCGGTATACGTGGTTTGGCCTTTCGAGTCCACGAGGGAGGCGTAGCCATCGAGTCGTACGGCGAGGGGGAGCTCCCGAGGCAGCATGAGCCAAGGATCCCCGACATCGTAAAATGCCCGGCTCGGCTCCTGGGTCGGATCTTCGAGGCGGAAACCGCGAGCTGCAAAAGCCTCGCCAAAAGGCTTGAGGCGTGGGAACGGGGCGTGGCAGGTGGAGCAAGAAAACTGGTACTTGCGGGCAAAGGCTGGAATAGCTTCGACCCGGGCCGCTGACCCGAAAAGAAGGACCGTTGCTGCTGCGGCTGTCCAATGAGCTTTCACGGGGACCTCCTTTACTCAAGCACGGTGAAGCTGGTTTCGTGGCCGTTGATGAGCACTTCCTGGCTTTCTTCGGCCGGAACCTTCATGAACTCCGCGACGGAAGACACCAGACGCGAGTAGTAAATGCTGGCTTTGACCTTCACGGGGCCCGGCGAGATGTCTTGGGGGAGCTTGAAGGTAAAGGTTTCGTTCACCGCCGCCAGCGGCGCCAAGCGGTAATCGGTGCCGAGGCTCGCCGTGTTCCACTGGGCGATGGTCTGGCGCCCTTGGGGGTCGAAAAACGGCAGCCGGAAGATGCGGTCACCCGCCGCCAGGTGGGGATACGTCCCGTCCCGAAGGAGGCCCGGGAAGTTGGGGATCCCCTTGATGTCACCGATATCTTGGTAGGCGAGGGCGGTAGCGGAGGCGATGGTGTACTCCTCCCCCTGGAAACCTTTCCTGTCCACGGGCAGGTGGTATGTTTTGCCTTTGCTGTCCACCGCTTCGACGTGGAGCCACAGCATCCGCTCCTCGGCCGAACCCGAGGGCACCTTATGCCCAGCTTTGGCGTTGACCACCGTTGCTGTCAGCTTCACGGTTTCTCCAGGCTCCACTTCCCGGACCTCGGGGTGGATGCGCACCTCCACCACCCCGAAAAGCTTGCCGGGGTCGTGGGCGCCGTGGAACAGGTGTTGGCGGACGTCGGGGAGCTCTTCACCCATGCGCGCCGACCGCCCTGCGGCTTTGGGCATGTGGCAGTCCTGGCACACGATCCCGGCTTTACCGTGCGGCCCTTCCTTCCACTCTAGGTGCGTGGCCTTGACCCACACGCCGAAAGGGCTTTTTTCGTTGTGACAGGTGCCGCAAAACTCGGCCGACCGCAAAAACGCCGACTCGCGGGTTTCGTGGTGGGGGCTCACGAGCCCCGGCCGCGGCCCGTACTTCACCTTGCCGGGGGAAACGATGTAGTTGTAGTTGAACGGCACGTCACCGGCAAAACCCGTGACGGCATGGCAGAGGTCGCAGGAAACGGCCTCGTTGGCACGGGTGTTGGCTTCCGGCCGCTTGGGGGGAATGTCACCCGCAAGGAACGAAAACGGGGCGTGGCAGCCGTTGCACCCGGCTTTCACCCCGGCCACCTTCGGCTCCTTCTCCGCATGGGGCACCGCGAGCTCGAAGTACTCGATCTCGTCCCAGGGGTGCGTAAAGGCCTGCGACATCATGGCTTGCTCGTACTGCCGGGCGATGTCCACGTGACAGGTGGCGCAAGCCTGCGGACGCTCGAAGCGGTCGTAGGGGTAGGCACCGAGGGCCTCGTCCCCGGCCTTTACGG
>JBAMMG010000017.1:4420-11478 GCA_039793905.1 Thermoanaerobaculum sp.
GGTTTTGCGCCCAGCTCGTTCCCAAGCCAAAAACAAAAAAGGAGACCAACCTTGTCCTCACGCCCCTCATGCTGACTTCCCTTCCATGCCTTTGAGTTTGGAATACCCTGCAATCTTTGTCAAGGCTTTGTTGTTTTCGACAAACCCTGCTGATTCCTTGGAGCTGAAAGGCGGCTTGCTGGGGGGAACTCTCCCAGAGCGAAGTACGTATAGGCAGGTGTTGGAGGGGTGAGCATGAGCCGGAAAGGCAAGTGGATTGCGGGCAGCGTCCTGGTGGTGGTGGCCGCGGCCGGGATGTTAGCTTCGCGCCGGAGTCAGGGGAGTGCCAGTGCGGATCCGCCGGTGCCCGCGGGCAAGGCCGAAGTGGCCGACGTGCAGGTGGAGGTGGTGGAGGTGGGGACGGTGGAGCCGGAGGTGAAGGTGGACGTGAAGTCCGCGCTTTCGGGGAAGGTGGTGGCCTTGCCGGTGCGGGAAGGGGATGCGGTGCGGAAAGGGGACCTCATTGCGGCCATCGAGCCGGACGTGAACCAGGCGCAAACGCTGGCGGCGGTTCGGCGGGCCGTGGCCCAGCAGGAAATCGAGTTTGCCGATGCCGAAAAGGACTTCCTGGCCAAGGATGAGCTTTTCAAGGCTGGGCTCATTTCCCTCGAAGCTCACCGTGCCGCCGAGACCCGCTACAAGGCGGCGCGGGAGTCCCTGGAGGCGGCTCGGGAAAAGGCCAAGATCGTGGAGTCCTCAGGGGTTCCCCTGTCCACCAACCCCCAGCAGGTGCTGCACATCGTTTCGCCCATGGACGGGGTGGTCATTCGCCGGCCGGTGGAGCTGGGGGAAGCGGTGACAGGGGCCGGGTCCTTCAACGCCGGCACGGTCATTGCCACGGTGGCGGATCTCTCGCGCATGATCGTAAAGGCCGGGGTTTCCGAGGTGGACATTGGCAAGGTGAGCGTGGGGGCACCGGTGGAGGTGACCCTCGACGCCTTCCCCAAAGCCAAGTTCACCGGGAAGGTCTCGCGCATTGCCCCTGCCGCCCGCCTCGATCGGGATGTGAAGGTTTACGACGTGGAGGTCGTTCTCGAAACCCAGGGCAAGGAGCTGCGTACGGGGATGACGGCCAACGTCAAGATCTTGGGAGAGCGAGCGGAAAGGGTCCTCACGGTGCCGGTGGAAGCGGTGTTCCGCAAGGACGACAGGGACATCGTGTACGTGAAAAAGCACGATACCCCGGGCAAAGGCGCGGTGCCCAAGGGTACCCCTGCCCCTGACGCATGGAAGGCGTGGTTCGAGGAGCGGGTCGTGGAGACGGGGATCGCTTCCCTTTCCCGGGTGCAGGTGCTCTCGGGCCTGGTCGCGGGCGAGGAGGTGGCCCTGGAAGACCCCACCCGCCCCAAGAAGAAGGAGTCGTGAGCATGGGCCAGGAAGCACCGCTCATCGAGCTTTCGGGTATCTGGAAAGTTTACAACGGCGGGGTGGAGGTGCAGGCCCTGCGCGGGGTGGACCTGACGGTGGACGCGGGGGAGTACGTGGCCATCATGGGGCCTTCGGGGTCGGGGAAGTCCACCCTCATGCACATCCTGGGGTGCCTGGACTCGCCCACGCGCGGCTCCTACCGCTTGGCCGGGCAGGAGGTTGCCCACCTTTCGCCGGGAAAGCTTGCCGAGATTCGCAACCGCTTCGTGGGGTTCGTGTTCCAGGCCTTCAACTTGCTGCCCCGGGCCAGCATCCTCCGCAACGTGGAGCTGCCGCTCCTGTACGGGGGTGTGGCCAAAAACGAGCGACGGGAGCGGGCCATGGCCATGCTTTCGCGGGTGGGCCTTGCCGACCGGGCCAAGCACCTCCCCTCCCAGCTTTCCGGGGGCCAGCGGCAACGGGCGGCCATTGCCCGCGCGTTGGTCACGCAGCCGGCAGTGCTTCTCGCCGACGAGCCCACGGGTAACCTCGATCAAGCCACAGGCGCGGAGGTCATGGCGCTTTTCGACGAGCTCAACGCCCAGGGGCAAACGGTGATTCTCGTGACCCACGATCCCCAGGTGGCGGCCCACGCCCGACGGGTGGTGCACTTGGTGGATGGGCGGATCGCCCGTGACCAGCGGAGGGGATCGTGAGGCTTTGGGCTCTCGTGGCCGATGGGTCGGCGGACGTTCGGGCTTACGGTGCCCGCACGGCGTTGCAAACCGTGGGCGTGGTGTTGGGTGTGGCTTCGGTGGTGGCCACCCTGGGCCTTTCCGCTGGCCAGCGGGCCAAGTCCATGGCGTTTTGGGAGGAAACCGGGGGCACGCTCAAGGTGGCGGTTTACCCCAAACCGGTGGACTCTGCCCGTTCCTCGGCCCGGGAACGCGCCAGCAAGGGCTTGACCCTTGCCGACGTCGAGGCGGTGCGGCAGCGCCTTTCCGGTTTCGATTTGGTGGCCACAGCGGTGCGAAGGCCTCTTTGGGTGCGCTCGGGGATCCACCAGGAGCGGCTCACCGTCACCGGTATTACCCCGGAATGGGCGGAGTTCCACGAGCTGCGCCTGGGGCGAGGGCGAATGCTCGCCGAGGATGACATGGTGACCGCGGCGCCGGTGTGCGTTTTGGGCGCCCAAAGAGCCCGGGAGCTTTTCGGGTCCGGCGATCCCCTGGGCAAAACCTTGCGGGTGGGGGACCACGCCCTCGTGGTGGTAGGGGTTTTGGCGTACCGGGAGTTTTACTGGAACCGAGCCGAAAGCTTCAACGCCTTGGGGTGGATGAACGAGCTGATCCTCGTGCCGGCCACCACGCTGACCCGCCGCTACCTGGGGGCCGGGGTGGAACGCGTGGACGAGCTGGCTTTGCGCTTGGCGTCTCCGCAAGCTCACGCCACCGCCGTTCCGGCTTTGCGCAACCTGCTCTTGGCCCGCCACGGGGTGGAGGATTTCCAGATTTTCGACCGCAAGGACAGGATCGAACAAATGGAGCAGCAAGGCAGGATTTACGACATTACCTTTCTGGTTTGCGGGCTCATTGCTCTCCTAGTGGGGGGGATCGTGGTGGCCAACATCATGCTGGCGTCTTTTACCGAGCGCATGCGCGAGGTGGGGATCCGCAAAGCCATCGGCGCCAAGGGCTCCTCCATCCTCGTGCAGTTCCTGGTGGAAACCGTCATCGTCAACGGGCTGGGAGGTTTTCTTGGGCTTGCACTGGGTGTGGCGTTCGTCCACGGCATGGCGATGCTTTTGGACCAAACTGCGGTGCTGACCCCCACCATGATCCTTGCGGCGGTGGCCTGCGCGGTGAGCGTAGCCGTGGTTTTCGGCCTGTACCCGGCGTGGAAGGCGGCGCGGCTCGATCCGGTAGTGGCGTTGAGGTACGAATGATGCGCCTCTCCCTTTCCGAAAGCGTGCGCTCGGCGCTGGTGGAGGTTTGGACCCATAAGCTGCGCTCGGTCTTGACCCTCACCGGGATCACCCTGGGCACGGCAGCCATGGTGGTGCTCATGACCCTCATGGCCGGGGTGCGGGTGGCGGTCTGGGAGGGGATCCGGGGCCTAGGGTTTGACGGCGTCATGTTCGTGAGCAGTCAGGCGCCCCGGTCGTTGCTCGGCCAAAAGAAAGCGTTCCAAAGCCGGGGGCTTTCCATCCGCGATGCGGGGGTGCTGAACAAAGGGGGGGAAAGCTTGGCCGCCGTTGCCGCTGTGAGGTTTTCGGAGCAGCTGGTGCAGGCGGGCGGTGTGTCCAAGCGCGTGCGCGTTTACGCCGTGACGCCGTCCTACGCTGTGGTCCACGATCGCCATGTGGCCAAGGGGCGCTTCTTCCACGACGGCGATGAAGAAAACGCCCGGCGGGTTGCGGTCCTGGGGGCGGATCTGGCCGAGACGCTCTTTGGCCACGACGACCCCGTGGGACGCACGGTCAAGGTCGGGGGCACGCCGTTCCAGGTGGTGGGGGTGGAAGAAAGGCTTGGCAACCGCTTTGCCAACTCGAGCTGGACGCGGCGGGAGATGGAAGGCATCTTGATCCCTCTGGCGGCCTTTCGGGCGTACCTGGCAGGGGGTGCCTCCGTGAACCTCATCACCGTGCGCACCGATCGCAAGGATGACCTTCCTGCCGTGAAGGCGCAAATCGAGCACCTGATCCGCCGCGCCCACAACGGTGTGGACGACTTCGAGGTGGAAAACGTGGCCGACGAGATGCTGCGGGCGGAAAAAGAGGTGCGGGTTCTCCTCCGCAACTGGACCATCGTTCTTGCCGCCATTGCCGGCATCTCGTTGCTCGTGGGCGGTGTGGGGATTTACTCGGTCTTGCGCATTTCTCTGGCTGAGCGCCTGTACGAAATCGGCTTGCGCAAAGCCATTGGCGCCAGCGACCAAGCGATCCTCGCCCAGGTGCTCGTGGAATCCACGTTCCTTTCCCTTTTGGGAGGACTTACCGGGGTCGGCCTGGGCTTTGTCGTAACGCGCCTCGCTTCGAGCGCGTTCGAGTCGGGTCTGCCCCTGTCGCCCCCGGGGCTCGCCTTTGCCTTCGCCTTTGCCGTGGCTGTGGGTTTCTTTGCGGGGCTCTGGCCAGCCCGCCAAGCGGCGCGCCTTACCCCCGTGGAGGCCATGCGGGGATAAAGCGCGCGAGAGCGGCGGGGAACGGCACGGGGGTGCGGCGGGCGCACCCCCGTGGCCTTGTCCTCCGGGAACAAGCCCTTGCTGCGGACTGACCGCTGCCAAAGGACTCTACCGTCGAAGGACAAATGGGGAAGGTGCTCCCACATCACCGTGCGGGGAGCCCTGGAGAGGACTTTTCCCTACCGGGTGAGAACCACTAGCTCCCCGGGGTCGTCCTCGGCGCTGTCCACGATGACCGCGGCCTTTCCGTTGCGCAGGGCCACGGGTATTGGGTTCGGCCCGCCCAAGCGTTACGGAGTCAGGACCCCGGTGGTTTTCCCCGGTTCCAACCACACAAGGTTCCCATCCCGCACCTCCAGCGCCTCGTCCCTTGCCGGGTCGAAAACCACGCGCTCTCGCGTTTGCGAGTGGAGGGATGGCGTAACGGCGAAGGTAACGGCCAAAGCCAAAGGGAATACGTTTGCCCTCATCAAGCCTTCTTCTCAGCAGTTCCCAAAAGAAACCCTCGGGTCGAGGGTGTTTTCAAAAACCGGGGGCCGCTGGCCCGCCGTTTGCACCTGAACGTTCAGGTGGCACCCGCTGAAGCCGCAGCCGGTGTTTCCAACTGTTCCAACCACCTGGCCGGGGTAAATCCGGGGCTTTTTTGAAGTGTTGAAAAGGCTCTGGAGACCTTCATCCGCCGTTGCTCGCTTTTCCTCGACCCTGGGCGGTAAAAAAACGCCCCACGGAAGCCGCGTGGTGGACGAGCGCTGGGTAGGGACTTACGGAACTTCTTGCCACCGCTTCGGAGCCTGGCGGAAGCACTCCGGGCAGCCGTTGGGGCAATCGGACCGGGAAAGGCAGGCCCTGCACCTCTATGGCTTCGGGGTCGGGAGCTCGCCGGGCTTAAAATAGCTTACCAATGCCATGAGTTCGTTGCCCTCGTGGTCGTAACCCCAAGAAAGAACCTGCCGGCCCGTTTGTTCGCGGATGACCAGGAAAGCCCGACGGGCCTGGTCAGCGTCCATGGGACCGCCGAGGGCGAGGAACTGCTTTCTGAGCATAAGTCGGGGCTCACGCTCAAGCAAGAAAACAACATCGAACTTAGGATCCGGAGACTTAGCGAAGAGGTAACGCTTGCCCGCGCTTTCGAAGAGGATGCACGGCCAGTTTACAGGGCAACCACCGTCGTACCATATGGCAGCCACATACCCCAAGATGCTTACTCCTTCCATGCCCAAACGCTCCTCGACGACGTGCTGCAAAAGGCTCGGGTCCTGCGGCGAGTGCGAAAGCCGGTCCTCCGGCCTGGGGATCTTGACGACCATATCTTTGGGATACCCTTGGGGCGTGGTCACCTGGACTACTCCGATTTCACCGTGGCGGCCCATCTCGATAGCCGCAAGAAGATCGCCGGGATTGAAGCGCGCTTTTCCCGGCGCGGGTTTCCGGAAGACCCGGACGGAAAAAGCGAGGTTCTCGCAAGGGGGCCCCGCCCACACGGTGACGGGCACCACTTGGAGATCGAAAGAGTTATCCTTTAGCCTTTGGAACAACTCCCTATGCCAGGGACGGGCTTTTTCGGGATCCTTGGTGCGGGGGTAAAAGAGCTTAAAAAAGGAATACCGAAGGTCTGCCCGAAAATCCTCCTCGGTTTCAGGAAACGGCCTGGGGAGGTAGTCCTTATCGCCCTTTTTGGCCTCGAGGATTGCCTTCCTCTTTGCTTCCCACTGGGCTCTCAGGATGGGCGGACACATCTCGGGCTCCTGGGCGGAAGCCCAAGTGGCCGAAACACAAAGCAGAGCAGCGAGGCTTTTCGTCATCGTCACCTCCTACAGCATTTCGAAGGGGGGCTCGAAGCCTTCGCCATCCCAAATACGCACTTTACTGCGGAACTCGTCCAGAAGCTGGGGACCGGCATTGGCAACTGCTGCGGGGATGATTTGGATGAGAACATCCGAGCTCGCGAAGTAATTGCCCCCTTTTTGGAGCCATAGTGTTGCCGGAATGTCGTATTGCTGTCCGTAGGTAAGGTCGGGGTCCCAAAAAGCCACGCTGTCCCAGCAGTACTGGGCACACCCGCACTCGTGGGCGGCGCCCCCAACGAGAACCCCAACGTGGTTGAACCTGACCTGGGCGAGAACGGGGAAGTGCGGTTCGCCCCGGACAACCGCAGCAATTTGCTCCGTTACGGCCAGGTCAAAGTCAGGTTGCAAATCGCGGGCGTGATACCTGACTGTGGCTTGCTCGTAGCAGGTGAGGCGGTTGACGCCGTCAGCAATTTCGGGCCACCAGGCGCCCCCTCCGAGCGAGCCGCCAATAGCCTGAAGAATTTGCACTTGGGCCATGAGGCCCCATTGGCAGTAGCCCTGGAGCATTTGCATGCTAGCCGCAGCGCAGCAGAAGGCACAACTCTGGGGATAGTATGGAACGCCCAGGTAATACGAGGCGCTGGTTTCGGCGCCACCAATTTGGAAGTCGCAGGTAAACGCGCTGCCCACAAGAACCGCCAG
>JBAMMG010000018.1:0-11289 GCA_039793905.1 Thermoanaerobaculum sp.
GCCGGCTGGGGCCATGGGGGAACCCTCGGCGCCGGGCTCCGGAGCAGCCTGGAGGAAGACTGCCTCACCCAGATCCGCCAAGAACAGCTCGGGCTCGGGGCTTTCCCGCACCTCCAGGAACTCGTCTCCAAAAGGGGCGGAGAGAAGCGGCGCCGCCGGGGGTTCGAGCGCCAGCGTCGCACCCTCTCCTCCGTTCGCACCCGGGGCCGGAACGTCAGGTCTTTGTTCGACCTCGGGAAAAACCGGCGCGAAAGCTTCGGCAGGCGTTGCCGGTGCGAACGGCTCCGCGGCAAAAGCTTCGGCTACCTCCGCTTCGGGGTGCGGCTCCTCCCTTGCGGGCGCCGGGGCAACCGCCATGGGCGCAGAGCGTGCCGGCTGCTCCTCCAACGGCAGCACCGGAATGGTGGGTGGGGTGACCTCCGGAGGCGGCAAGGGCTGGGATGGGAAAAACTCGTCCCGCGGCAGAGGCTGGGGCTCCACGGCTACGGGGCGGGTCACGAGCTCCGCCGTGGGCGGCGGCGGGACAGGTCGCAGGGTGGGTTGAGCTTCAACCCCCAGGTTGAACCGTTCGCGCAAGGAACGCAAAACCAGCTTGGTGATGCCCTCGAGGGTCTCTTCCACACCGATACCTTGAACCGCTACGGCCTCGAAAAAGGGAGCGTTGAACTCGTTGAGGGCCTGGTCTAGCTCCTCAACGCTGGCAATGTCCTCAAGGTCCCGCTTGTTGTACTGCAAGACGTGGGGCAACTGATCCAAGAAAAGCCCCTGGAGCGCCAAGTTCTTTTTGAGGTTGGCCCAGGAGTCGCGGTTCCCTTGCATGGCCTGGCGCTGGGAATCGGCCACGAAAACGACCCCGTCCACGCCCCGCAACACCACTTGCCGGGTGGAGTCGAAACGAACCTGACCAGGAACGGTGTACAGCTGAATGCGCAAATCCATCCCCCGGAGCTTGTGGAAGGTGATGGCCAGGTAATCGAAGTAAATGGTCCGATCAGTGCCGGTAGGGGTCACGATGAGCTCCCCACGCATGTCTTTGGGGTAGCCCTGGTACAGGAGCTTGAGGTTGGTGGTCTTGCCGCTCAAGGGAGGGCCGTAGTAAACGATCTTGACCACAATTTCCCGGGCGGTGGGTCGGAATTGGACCATGGGCCGCTCCTACGGCTTCCCTGCAATGATAAACCGAACCGGCACCCCGGCCAAGGGGAAAGCCCGGCGCATCGCGTTTTCCAAAAAACGCAGGTACGAGAAGTGCAGCTCCCCCTTGAGGTTGGTGAAAAGCTTGAAGCGGGGTGGGCTCGTCCCCACCTGGGTGGCGTAGTACAGCTTGGCAGGGCCCTTGCCCCCCGGCGGGGGATGGCTCTCCCACGCTTCCCGCAGCACCCGGTTGAGCTCACCGGTGCCGATGCGGCGCTGGAAGTTCTCACCAACGCGAAGCGCCTCGGGCAGCAGCTTGCCCACCCCTTTTCCGGTGCGGGCGGAAACGAAAAGGCACGGGGTATCTTTGAGGAACTTGAGTTTGAACTCCACGTCCCCGACGAGCCGATTTTTGTCTTCTCGGGAAAGAAGGTCGCTCTTGTTCACCACCACCACCACGCCTTTTCCTGCCTCCTGCACCAAGCCAGCCACATGGGCGTCCTGAGCCGTGACCCCTTCGCTTCCGTCCAGAACCAGAAGGCACACCTGGGCGCGCTCGATGGCTTTGCGCGCCATGACCACCGAAAGGACCTCCACACCCTTTTCCGTTCTCCCCTTCCGGCGGATCCCGGCGGTATCCACGAGGAGAAGGCGCTTGCCACCGAAGGTAACAGGCGTGTCCACGGCATCGCGGGTGGTGCCGGGAATTTCCGAAACCAAAACCCGCTCCTCCCCCAAAAGCCGATTCAAGAGGGATGACTTCCCCACGTTGGGGCGCCCGACGATGGCCACAGCCAGCTCGGGAGGCGGGAGCTCAACCACTTCCGGCGGGGGGAGCAACGCCTCCACCTGCCCCCAAAGGTCCTCAATCCCCTTTCCGTGCTCCGCCGAAACCGCCACCACCGGGAAACCCAGGGAGAGAAAGTCACTGCTTCCGAAGCGGGCATCCTTCCGGTCGGCCTTGTTGACCACCACGATGCTGGGCTTGCCCGAGCGGTGAAGGAGCTCCGCCAGCTCCTGGTCGGCTGGCACCAACCCTTCGGCACCATCCACGACCAAAAGCACGACCTGAGCTTGCTCCACCGCCACCAGTGCCTGCTCCCGCACCAGCGCTGGAATCGTGGCTTGGCTTTCCGGGTCGAAGCCGCCGGTGTCCACGAGAACAACAAGCCCACCACTCGGTCGCTCCGCTTCCGCCGCCACCCGGTCCCGGGTAACCCCCGGCACGTCATGGGTCAACGCTTTGCGGCTGCGGGCCAGGCGGTTGAAAAGCGTGGATTTGCCCACGTTGGGGCGACCCACCAGGGCAACGGTGGGGATCATGGTTTTGGCGCCGGCGTCCGCACGATAAAGCGCGGGCCGGTGGCGGTTTCCTCCACCTCCCGGTACAAGACCACCCATCGCCCTTCGAGCTTTTTCATCTGGATGACGCTGTGGAGCACCGAATGGGGATCGTGGCCCTTGAGCTGCCCGGAGACCACGTCGAGACGCCGCGTGTCCCAGGTTTCCGTGCAGAACACGTAGGCGTTGGTATGGCGGAGGACCTTCAGATCGGTGATGGCCAAATCCACAAGTACAGGGTCCAAGCGATCCCCATTGGCCCGAAGGGTGAGGATGGCATCGTAGGTTTCGGAAACGAAGCGGGGGGCCGCGATCCCCTCCAGGTACTTGACGTCGAGCTCGCTGTACGACCTGGCCAGGGACAGGAGGAAAGCTCGGGTCAGGGAGGTGATGGCTTCCCGCTCGTCGGGGGTCGGCGTATCCCGCTCGCACGCCCCAAAGAGCAGCGTCAGCGTCACGAGGCCAACAAAGGCGGGCCTTTTCACCGCGATAACCTCTGCAAACACGCCTGCCGAAAGCGGCGAAAGAGCTCCAAGTGCGGCTCGAACAGGAGGTTCTCGGGGTGCCACTGGACCCCGAGAACGAAACGGCCGTCCTCCACCTCCACGGCTTCCACCACCCCGTCGGGCGCCGTGGCTACCACCCGCAAACCCGTCCCGATCCGGTCTAAAGCTTGGTGATGCCGGGAGTTCACGCCGAACTCCTGCGGAAAGCCCAGCAACAGCCGAGACCCGGGCGCGATCCGCACCGGGTGGGCAATGTGGTCTTTGGGGTTCGAAATGCGGTGGCCCTCCTTCCCCACGTCCGGAAGGTGCTGGATCAGCGTCCCACCGTAAAAGACGTTGAGGAGCTGGCAGCCGAAGCACACCGCCAAAACCGGAAGCTCCTCCTGCGCCGCTCGCTCTAAAAGCGCCCAATCCAAGGCTTCCCGCTCGGGGTTGGGAGCGGTAAGAGGGTGGTGGGGGGCCCCGTAGCGGCCGGGGTCCACGTCAGGCCCGCCGGTGGTCAGTACCCCGCAAATGCTGGAAGCACGCTTAAGGACCTCCTCGCGGGTGGTGGGGGTGACGGGCACAAGCTCCTCCCTGGCACCCCCAGCCGCTTCCCAAGCGGCCCCGAAACGCTCCATCTCGAAGGGACGATCGTCGCTGTGAACCAAGAAAACCCGCATGTTGGGATTGTACGCCAAAACCGGACCCGAGCCGTGGGCTACAATCCGCCCGTGAGCGAGCTTGCCTTTTCCGTCGTGGTCCCGGTCCACAACGAGCGTGACAACCTGCGGCCGCTTGTGGCGGCTGTGCTTCCAGTGATGGTGGGGCTGGGCCAACCCTTCGAGGTGCTGCTGGTGGACGACGGCTCGACCGACGGCTCGGCCGAGCTCCTGGACGAGCTCGCGAGAGAAAACCCTCCTGTCAGGGTGCTTCACTTCGAGAAAAACTGCGGGCAGTCGGCGGCCTTGGCGGCCGGCTTCGCCCACGCCCGCGGCACCGTGATTATCACCCTCGACGCCGATCTCCAGAACGACCCCCAGGACATCCCCGCCCTCTTGCCGTTGCTTTCCCAGTACGACGCCGTGGTGGGCATCCGCAAGGTGCGCCACGATTCTTTGTGGAAGCGGTTTTCATCGCGCTTTGCCAACGCCGTGCGCAACTGGCTCACCCGCGAGAACATCGAGGACACCGGTTGCCCCTTGAAGGTTTTCCACGCCGAAGCCATCAAGAAAATCCGCATGTGGAACGGGGCCCACCGTTTCTTGCCCACGCTTTTGAAATTGGAAGGCTTTAGCGTGACGCAGGTTCCCGTGCACCACCGCCCGCGCCGGGCTGGGAAATCGCACTACGGTACGTGGGATCGGGCTTTCCGGGGCTTGCGCGACGCCCTGGGGGTTCGGTGGCTGCAGGACCGGGCCATCTCGTGGAGGATCCGCTCATGAACGTACCGCCCCTGTGGCTCATGGCTTTTGGTTTCTTGGGCCAAGCGTTGTTTTCCGCTCGCTTCATCGTCCAGTGGATCGTTTCCGAAGCCAAGGGCAAAAGCGTCATCCCCATGGCCTTTTGGTACTTTTCGGTGGCGGGTGGCGTGGTGCTCCTCATCTACGCCATCCTCCGGCACGACCCGGTCTTCACCCTCGGGCAAGCGGCCGGGCTCGTGGTGTACACCCGCAACTTGGTCTTGATTTCGCGGGAGCGCAAGGCGAAGGTCGTTTCAGACTAGCGGGGCCTTAGGGACGGCGTGGAAAGGCGGACCTGAGGCGAGCTGGGCCGTGGCGCGGTAATCTCGCCGCGGGTTTGTACGGCCACCCCCTTTAAAGACCCAAGAAAATGACCGCCAGCCCGGAAGCGGCAATGACGCCACCGGCCAAAGCGTGGGACCAGCGCTCGAGTCCCGCCAAGGGCAAAAGCTTGACCCCAGCCCGCAACAGCAGAACCGCGGCCACCATGGTTGCCAGGGTCACGGCGGAAAAGATGCCGCCGGTGACCAGGGCCAAATCCCACCGGCCGCGGCTGGCCGGAACCATGAACAGAGGGATGAGCGGCTCGCAGGGGCCAAAGGCAAAGATCAAAAAGAGCGTCCAAAAGGTCACGTTGGATTCCCCATCGCTTCCGTGCCTGTGGGGCACCAGCCCTCCACCGTGAATGTGGACATGGCCGTTGTGCTCATGGAGGGCCAGTTGCTTTTTGGCCACCAAAGCCCAGCGGATACCCCAAAGGGCGTACGCCAGGCCAAAGGCCACGAGACCCCAGGCGGCCACGCTCCCCCGCACCTCCTCCAAAGCGGTAATGTGCGCGATCCCAGCGCCCAAGGCCAGGCCCACCACCCCCAAGAGCAGGGAGGACACCACGTGCCCAACACCGCAAACGAACGTCACGAACGCCGTTTTTGCCGCGCTCCACCCCCGGGCCCTTGCCAGCATGACGAAAGGTACGGTGTGATCGGGGCCCGCCACCACGTGCACCAAGGCCACGCCGGCAGCGGTCACGGCAAGGTTCACGCTCAAGGCTTCCATGGCGACCCCCTTTAGCAAATCCGCGGCAGCTCGGCACCCGAAAGCAGATCCAAAGGCCGGGCCGGACCGAACGCCGTCACCAGAACCACCGGTGCCTGTCCTTCGTTTCGGGGCTGCACCGCGCCGATGAGCTGGGCTTCGCGCCCCTGGGGGTGCGCGCGGAGGACACCGACGGCGCGCTCGGCATCGCTTTCGGCGACAAAGGCGAGGAAGCGCCCCTCGCAAGCCACGTAGAGAGGGTCAAGCCCGAGGATGTCCATGACCGCCTTTACCGCTGGCCGCACCGGTACCGCGGTTTCCCAAAGCTCGACCCGCAAACCCGTGCGTTCCGCCACCTCGTAGCAAACTGTCGCTACACCACCCCGTGTGGGGTCGTGGAGGGCGTGGACCTCCACCCCGCTTTGCAGCAGGTGCTCCACCAAAGGCCAAACGGGGGCCACGTCGGAACGCAGGTCGCCCCCCAAGCCGTGGCGAGCTGCGAGTACCGTAGCCCCGTGCTCGCCAATGGGACCCGAAACGATCACCGCATCCCCCGGCTTCACCCTTCGGTCGGAAAGGGCCTCGCCGCTCACCACCCCCACCCCCGCGGTGGTCACGAAAGCCCGGTCCCCTTTCCCCCGGGGCACGACCTTGGTGTCTCCGGCTACCACCCCCACGCCAACTTCCCGGCAGGCCCGGGCGGCCCCTTCGGCAATGGTGCGCAGGAAACGTTCCTCCGCGCCCTCTTCCAGGATCAAGGCCCAGGAAAGTGCCAGAGGCCTGGCGCCAGCCATGGCCAGGTCGTTGACGGTGCCGCAAACCGAAAGGTACCCCAAATCCCCACCCGGGAAAATCGGGGGATCCACCACGAAGGCGTCGGTGGTGAAGGCGAGGTTGCCGCCCGGGAAAGGTAGCACCGCGGCATCCGCCAGCTCCAGAAGCGCCTCGTTGGCAAGGGGCGGGAGAAAAACGCTCTTCACGAGCTCCCGGGTCAGCCGCCCGCCCCCGCCGTGAGCCAGCACGATGCGGCTTTTCATGCCGCCCCCGCCAGGCGCTCGTGGCGGTACCAGGCGGCGCAGGCCCCTTCAGCCGAAACCATGCACGCGCCCACGGCGGTATCGGGGGTGCAGGTGCGGGCAAACAGGGGGCACTCGGGCGGGTCAATGAGCCCCCGCAGCACCTCGCCGCAACGGCACCCTGGGGGCTCCTTGGGCACCGGGAGCGATACGGGAAACTGGGAAGCGTCCCTGTGGGCAAAGCGGGGAGCAAGCGCCAACCCCGAGCCGGGAATGTCGCCCAACCCCCGCCAACGGGCATCGCAAGGCACGAAGACCTCCTGCACCATCCCCCAGGCCGTGGGGTTGCCCTCGTCGCGGACCACCCGACCGTAGAGGTTGACGAGCTCCGCCCGCCCCTCGACCACCTGGCGCACGAGCTCCCGCACCGTTCGCAGCACGTCCACAGGCGTGAACCCTGATATCACCGCCGGGATGGGGTAGCGCGAAAAGACCGAACGGTACCCCCTGGTACCAATGATGACCGAAACGTGCCCCGGCAAGATCAAGCCGTCCAGGCCCAGCTCCCGGTCGGCCAAGAGCACCTCCAGGGGCGGGGGCATGACCTTGTGCCCCGAAAGCACGAAGAAGTTCGCAAACCCCCTGGCCTCCGCTTCCAGAACCGCGGCCGCCACTGTGGGGACCGTGGTTTCGAAACCCACGCCCAGGAAGATGACCCGCCGATCGGGGTGGGTGGCAGCGAGCTCCACGGCGTCCCGCGGGGAGTACACCACGCGCACGTCGCACCCCGTGGCTCGCGCTTGCTCCAGGGAACCCTCGCTGGCCGGGACCCGCAGCAGGTCCCCGAAGGTGGCTACGACGTTGTGCGGGTCGCGGGCGAGAGCAATCGCCTGGTCCACGTAGCCCACGGGGGTGACGCACACCGGGCATCCGGGTCCGGAAATGAGGCGAACGGTACTCGGGAGCAGGCGCCGCAAGCCGGCAGCAGCAATGGCGTTGGTGTGGGTGCCACAGACCTCCATGAACGTCACACGCCGGGGCAACTTCTCGGCCAGAGCCGAGATCTTGCCGGCGAGCTCCCGAACCAATTGCGGGTCGGAAAAGCCGTTCATGCTTCCGCCGCGGCCAGGGCCTCCCGCAGCAAGGCCAGGGTTTCCTCGGCCTCCTTCTCATCCACCTCGGCGATGGCGTACCCAGCGTGAACCAGCACGTAGCTGCCCACCTCGGCTTCGGGCAAGAGCATGAGGGAAACCTCCCGGCGCACGCCCGAAAGCTCCACCGTGCCTTTGAGCTCTTCGCGACGTACGAGTTTCATGGGGACCGCTAAACACATGAGGCACCTCCCGAAAACGCTGGCCGCACACCTCTCGCCAGCGCCACCGCCGCGAGCACCGCCTGGCCGTAGCTCAACCCCCCATCCCCAGGAGGCAGCTTCACCGGCAACAACACCTCAAACCCCCGCTCCTCGAGCTCCCTCCGGACATAGCTTCGCAGCAAGCGGTTGGCAAAGCAACCACCCCCGCAGGCGACGATCCGCAAGCCGTGGAACACGCGGCCCGCCAACTCCGCCACCAGCCACGCCAAGCTCGCGTGAAACTCCGCCGCCAACAGACGGCGGGGCACACCCGCAGCCCGCCTCTCGGCAAGCTCAGCGAGAAGGAGGTCGCTGCGCAGCACGGACCCTTCCAGGAAAGCCACCAGTCCCGGCCACGGCTGCGCTTTCCTTCTGTAATGACCTGCCGCTGCCTCCAACGCCATGGCCAGTTCCCCCTCGTAGCGGTTGGCTTTCCCCAGGCCCAAGATGGCCCCGGCAGCCTCGAAGACCCGCCCTGCCCCCGAGGCCAGGGGCCAAGGTCCTCCGGCCAAGCTCGAAAGCGTTTCGATCCAGGCACACTCGTGGGAAAAGAGCTGAAGCAACAGCTCGGTCTGGCCAGCTTTCGACAAAGCCGCTACCGCGACCCGCAAGGGCTCGCGCACCGCCGCTTCCCCTCCCACCAGGGGCAGAGGCAGAAAAAACCCTTCGCGACTCCAGGCCAAAGAACCCGAAAGACGCAGGAACTCGCCGCCCCACGCGGTGCTGTCCTCGCCAAAGCCGGTACCGTCCAAGGCCAGGACCCCAACCACCTCCCCCTCCGCCGGAAACGCCCGGTGCTCTCCCAAGACCGCGGCCCCGTGGGCGAGGTGGTGCTGTACCTCCAAAACCTCCCCTCCCCGCTCTCGCGCCAAGGCCCAAGCCAACGCTCGGGACGGGTAATCCGGGTGCCGGTCGGCGACGAGCCCATGGGGCCGGACCTCCAGAAACGCCTCGAGGTTGTCCACCACTTCCCGCAGGAACCCTCTGGCGAGCTCGGTGTCCAGGTCCCCCACGTGCTGGCTGGGAAAAGCCTGGTCACCCACAGCGATGCAGGCCGTACACTGCAAAAAGCCCCCCGTCGCCAGCACCGGCTCGGGAGTTATCGCCGGCAGCGGCAGCGCCTGGGGCACGTAGCCCCGGGAGCGGCGAAGCAGGAACGGGCCCTCCTCGTGGCTGCGGACCACCGAGTCGTCCACCCGCCGCACCACGTCCCGGTTGTGGAGGAGAAAGGCGTCGGCGATGGCCTCGAGGCGAGCCAAAGCTTCCCGGTTCCCGCGGCAGATGGGTTCGTCCGAGGCGTTGCCCGAGGTCATGACCAACGCCGAATACGGGGCATCCCGGAACAGCTCGACGTGCAGCGGGGTCGTCGGCAGCATGATCCCCAGGTCGGCGAGCCCCGGCGCTACGGACAGAGCTACTCGCGCGCCAGCACGCTTTGGGGCCAGGAGAATCGGGGCCTCCGGCGACGTCAAGAGCTCTTCGTCGGCCGGCCCAAGGCTCACCAAAGCTCGGGCCGCAGCTAAATCGCGAACCATGAGGGCAAAAGGTTTGGCCTGGCGGTTCTTCAGCTCCCGCAGGCGGCGAACGGTGCGCTCACGGTCGGCCCGGCAGGCCAGTTGGAAACCACCGATGCCTTTGAGAGCCACGATCTTGCCGGAGGCCAAAAGGTCCCGCGTACGGGCAATGGCCTCCTGGTCCCGGGCGAGCACCTGCCCTTTCCGGTCGAGAAGCTGGAGAGCAGGCCCGCAGGCCGGGCAGCACACCGGCTCGGCGTGGAAGCGCCGGTTTTCCGGATCCTCGTACTCCCGCCGGCAGGCCGGGCATAGGGGAAAGCATGCCATGGCCGTTCGCGAGCGGTCGTACGGGAGCGAAAGGGTGAGCGAGTAACGGGGGCCGCAGTTCGTGCAGGTGGTGAACGGGTAGCGGTAGCGGCGATCGGCGGGGTTTTCCATGTCCCGCCGGCAGTCGGGGCAAATGGCCAAGTCCGGGGGGACGAGGGCCCGGCTTCGGGCCCCGGCAACGCTGGCCGCCACCGAAAAGCCCTCTTCGCCCCGTGGGGGCAGATCCAACCGCTCCACCCGCTCCAGTTTGGCCCGCGGCGGAAGGGCTGCCGGCAACTCCCCCACGAAGGACTCGACCGCTGTCGCGTCCCCCTCCACCTCCACCACAGCCCCTTCGGGGGTATTGGCCACAAAACCGGCAAGACCGAAAGCCACGGCGTGGCGGTAAACAGCCGGGCGGAACCCCACCCCCTGCACCACCCCGGTGCAGACGAGCCGCACCCTTACCCGCGTTTGGCGCTCAAGGCGCGCTCGAGGCGGCGACACCACGCCTCCATGCCCTCGCCGGTTTTGGCCGAAACCCGCAGGATCTCGGCACTCGGGTTCAACGTGCGGATCTGTGTCTCTACGGCGGCGAGATCGAAATCCACCACCCCGAGGAGGTCCATCTTGGTCAGGACAGCTACGGCGGCCCGGGAAAAAATGGCCGGGTACTTGAACGGCTTGTCGTCACCCTCCGTGAGGGACAAGAGCACGACCTTGAAGTCCTCCCCCAGGTCGTAGGAGGTGGGGCAAATGAGATTGCCCACGTTTTCGATGAACAGGATGTCCAAAGGACCAAAGGAAGCCTTTTCCAGGGCCCCTTGCACCTGGCGGGCGTCCAGGTGGCATGCCCCCCCGGTGAGGATCTGGTAGGCGGGAAGCCCCAAGCGGCGGATGCGATCGGCGTCTTTCTCGGTCGCAATATCCCCCACCAGGACCGCCGTTCGATAGCGATCTCCAAGGCGAGCCAGGGTCGCTTCCAGAAGCGTGGTCTTCCCGGCCCCTGGCGAGGAAATCAGGTTCACCACCAGGGTCTTTTCCCCGGCAAAATGACGACGCAACGCCTCGGCAGCTCGCCGGTTGGCTTCCAGGATCTGCGTGCGAACGTCGGCTGTCGGGCTCACACCCCCTCCCCGTCGGTTTCGAACTCCACTTGCAAGAGGTCCAACTCCGTTCCGCCCTCAACGTTGAGCGGCGAGCCGCAGGAAAGGCAAAGGGGGACCCAGGCTCCCGGCTCGCGGACCACTGGGCCGCAGTTCGGGCAACTTTGCCGGGCCGGGACAAACTCCACCTCGAGCTTCGCGCCTTCCGCGGGGCTTCCGGCCACGGCCGCTTCCCAGGCGTACGCCAGGAGCTCGGGCTCCACCGCCGAAAGCTCCCCCACCGCCACCTTCACCCGCACCACCCGGGTTCCTCCGTGATCCGCCAGCACCTTCGTACTCGCGTGGAGGATTTCCAGGGCAATCCCGGTCTCGTGCATGCCGCCCCCAAGTTTAGCCAATCACGAAAAGGCCAGCAAACGACTTGTATCCGTCCAGTAGCTTTGGCACAAGCCGGAGGATCGGGCGAGGGCCTCGGTGGGGGTGCGGAGGTTGAGGCTGTGGTGGGGGATGTGGGTGTTGGTGGCGATGAGGAAGC
>JBAMMG010000019.1:0-11151 GCA_039793905.1 Thermoanaerobaculum sp.
TTTCCTTGGGCTGGCGTACGTTTTTTCTGCCAACCGGCGAGCGGTGTCGTGGCGGACGGTGCTTTGGGGGTTGGGCCTCCAGGTGGCCGTTGCGGTGCTCATCATCAAGGTGCCGGCCGGGTTTGCTGTTTTTTCTTTTCTTGCAAAGATTGCTAGAAAGTTTCTCGAGTTTTCCGATGCCGGTTCCCGTTTCGTGTTTGGTGACGCTTTCAGCGAGCATTTCTTCGCTTTCAAGGTGCTGCCCACGATCATTTTCGTTTCCAGCGCCATGACGCTCCTTTACTACTATGGCGTTCTGCAAAGAGTGGTGGAGGCGATCGGCCTGGTGATGATGCGCACCATGAAGACATCGGGGGCCGAATCCCTGTGTGGGGCCGCCAACATTTTCGTGGGCCAAACCGAAGCCCCGCTTTTTATCAGGCCTTACGTGCCACGCCTCACCAACTCGGAGCTGCACGCGGTGATGGCCGGGGGGTTCGCCACTATGGCTGCGGGAGTTTTAGCCGTTTACATTGGGTTTGGCATCCCGGCCGAACACCTTCTGGCAGCCTCCGTGATGGGCGCCCCGGCGGCCCTCGTGATGTCCAAGCTCATGTTCCCCGAAACGGAAGAGCCGGAGACCCGGGGAAAGGCCCGGACTGCCATCGAACGGACTTGGGTCAACCCCGTAGACGCGGCGGCGGCGGGGGCCGCCGACGGCTTGAAGCTGGCCCTCAACGTGGCGGCCATGCTGATCGCGTTTTTGGCACTTTTGGCGCTCATCAACGGGGTTTTGGGGTTGGTTGGCCGTGCCGTAGGGGTTCCGGGCCTTTCTCTGGAAAGAATTTTCTCGGTACTTTTTGCACCCGCGGCGTGGCTTTTGGGGATTCCTTGGGGGGAGTGCTCGCAGGTTGCGGTGCTTTTGGGGAAAAAGACCGTGCTCAACGAGTTCATTGCCTATTTGGATCTGAAAGCCATTGTGGAAGGCGGGGCGCTTTCAGCACGCACGGTGGCCATCACCACTTACGCCCTCTGCGGTTTCGCCAACATCGGTTCGGTGGCCATTCAAATTGGAGGCATCGGGGCCTTGGCTCCCAGCCGCCAGGGGGATCTGGCGCGTCTCGGCGGCCGAGCCCTGGTGGCCGGGACCCTGGCCAACCTCGCCAACGCGGCCATTGCAGGTATCCTTCTCTAGGAGGCGATTATGCGGCGAGTTCTGGTGGTGCTTGTTCTGGGCCTTTGGGCGTGCGCGAAAGACGTGACGAAGACGCCGATCCCTCAGGAAGATGTGCTCATCGTGGGGCGGCTCCTTTCGGCTTCCGAGTCCCCAACGGAGGCTGGGGTCGTAAACCTGGAAATCCGCATGGGGGTTCCGGAAAGCCTCAAACCGGTGATGCGCAAGGAGGGGAGGCCCATACCGGAAGCCGAGGAGCAAACGGTGGCTAAGGTGCGGGTGGACCGTTCCTCGGTGTGCGTCGTGGAGGGCCAGCCGGGGGAGGTCTCGAGACTGCGGGTTGGGCAGGAAGTGGTGGTGGTCCCGGCGAGCGGCAGCTGCGCCATGGTCGGCACGAAGGAGCTTTTGGCCGATGCTGCCGAGGTCTACGACTTCAGGTCTTACCAGGTGAGGTTCCTGCCCAAGTCCCTGGAGGAGCTGCCGGCTTGGGTCGGGGAGCGCCAGGACCCGCGCAAGGTCAACAGTTCGGGGAGAGAAGTTTCGCCGGTGCCGGTCAAGGGGGGGCGGGTGCTTTACTTTTCAGCGGGGCTCTTGTCGCCCCTCGCTGAGGGGGGTTCACCGCGGGGAGCCGTGAGGCCAGGGATGAGCCAGGGTGACCGCTTGCTGCCGTGGGTAAAAGGCGGAGGCGTGCGACCGTACCGCACCGAGTTTGTCAACGGCGCATGGACCGCGCCGGAACCCTTGGTTTTTCCCAACCTGGCGGAAGACGCCTCGCTGAGGGTGACGTGGGTTTCCGAAGACGAAACGGCCCTCCTCGGGGAGCTCCGCTTGCCCGACCGGGAGCCGCAGCTCGTCCAAGCCTCCCGCCAAGGTAAGGGTGTGTGGGGACCGATCGAGGCGGTGCCGGAAGCGGCCGGGAAAGCTTCTGGGGACGGGCAGCGCTTCGGTCAAAAGCTCCAAGCGTTGGTTTGGACGGTTTACGACCTCGGATCTTCCGACCTCTGGCTCAAGCTTGCCGAAGGCAACGGGCAGCCCCTCGAGCCCAAGATCAACACCCTCGGGCCCGAATGGGCGCCCCGCCTGGCCCCCAACACGACCCTCTACTTTTGCCGGGGCGACCGGCAACTCGTGTTCGCCAAGCAAACGGTGACGGAAGTTCGGCTTCCGGGCAAGCAGCGCCTGCCCCTGCAGGAAGCCGCACCCACGGCCGACGGGAGCTTGCTTTTCTACCGGTTGCCCCGCTACACCCCTGGAGAGCTCGACTGGGACATTTTCGTATCGCGGCGGGAAGGGGAAAGCTGGGGACCTCCCGTGCCGGTGGACGCGTTCACGTTTGAGTGAAGGGGTTGCAAGGCTCAGGGCTCACTCGTTCTTGACCTCCCAGAGCTCCTTCACCGCGGGGTGATCCCAGGGGATGCGGTACTCGTCGGGGTCCGCGAGGTCGAAGCAGCGGGTGACCAGGTAGAAGAGCCCGCAAGGGTTGGTCAAGGGGCGGTAGCCGTGGGCGACCCCGGCAGGGATGTACACCCAGGCGTCTTTGCCTTCGCCGAGGACCACGACCTGGGTCTTGCCAGACGTGGGCGAATTGCGGCGCAGGTCCAGAAGCACCACCTTGAGCTTGAACGGAGGCGGGCAAAACCACACGTCCGCTTGCTTCAGGTGGTAGTGAAGCCCCTTGATGTGCTCGCCGACCGTGACCAGCGAGTAGTTGAGCTGGGCGACCTCGATACCGGAGAAAAACGCGGCCAGCTCCTCGCTGCCGGCATGGGTGGCGTGCCTCCGGAAGAGCTCCAGGAAAAGGCCGCGATCGTCCACGAAACGGCGTAGGGGAAAAACTTTCACGCCGTCCAAAAGTTGGGTGGCCACGTAGGATTTTTGGGTGCCGCGAAGCTCGGGGATGAGATCGTCAGGGGTCAGCATGGGTTTCCCTCCCGGAAGGGTTCTCGGGTGAACGGCCAAGCGGCAGCTCGAACGGCCAACACCTGGGTGACGAGCTCCCGAAACTCGGCCAAGGAAAGCTGGGTCGTAGGGTCGGAGAGGGCCTTTTCCGGCTGCGGGTGCACCTCGGCAAAAACCCCATCCACCCCGCAAGCAACGGCGCCGCGGGCGAGGTGGAGGAAAAACTGCTTTTCCCCACCGGTGGCGTGGCCAAGGCCCCCCGGGAGTTGCAGGGAATGGGTGACGTCGAAGACCACCGGGGCAAAGCGGCGCATGATGGCGAGGCTGCGCAGGTCCACCACCAGGTTGTGGTAGCCAAAGGAGCTTCCCCGCTCGGTGAGGAAAACAGCGCTGTTGCCGGTGGAAAGGACCTTTTCGACGACGTTTTTCATGTCGTCCGGAGCCATGAACTGGCCCTTTTTGATGTTCACGGCTTTCCCCGTTCGGCCGCAGGCGACCACCAGGTCGGTTTGCCGGCACAGGAACGCCGGCACCTGCAAGATGTCAGCGACGGTCGCGGCTTCTGCTGCCTGCCACGGCTCGTGAACATCGGTCAGCACTGGCAAGTTCGTGGTCTTTTTGACTTCAGCGAGCCACTGGAGCCCCTGCTCCAACCCGGGGCCGCGGAAGGAGCGCAGGGAGGAGCGGTTGGCTTTATCGAAGGAGCTCTTGAACACCAAGGGGATGCGAAGCTCCTCAGCGAGCTCCGCCAACGCTCCCGCTACGTCCAGGGCGAGGTTGCGGGATTCCAGCACGCATGGGCCAGCAATGAAGACCAGGGGTTCGGCCCGCCCGATGGCAAGGTTTGCCGTAACCGGACAGCTGGTCACAGCCATCACCGCGCCTCCGGGGATTCGGCGGGCACGGTGGCCGGCTCACGGCTGGCCAGGAGAGCCTCCATTTTCCGCTTTTGGTGCGCCAAAGCGGCCTTGATGAAGGCCACGAAAAGCGGGTGAGGGGCAAATGGCTTGGATTTGAGCTCGGGGTGGAACTGGCAGGCGACGAAAAACGGGTGGTCGGGGAGCTCGATGACCTCGACGAAAATGCGGTCGGGGGAGCGTCCCGAAACCACCAAGCCGTGCTGCTCCAGGATCGGCACGTAGTCCTGGTTCACCTCGTAGCGGTGGCGGTGCCGCTCCCAAACGGTGTCGGCACCGTAAGCCTCCCAAGCCTTGGACCCCGGCTTCAGCTGGCACGGGTACTTGCCCAAGCGCATGGTGCCGCCCATGGTGTCCACGCCCAAGAGCTCCCGCATCTTGTAGATGACCTTGTACGGGGGGTCGGGCACGAACTCCGAGGAATTGGCTTTCTCCAACCCGCACACGTGGCGGGCAAACTCGATGACCGCCGTCTGCAGGCCCAGGCAAATTCCGAAATAAGGAATCCTGTGACCGCGGGCAAACTCGATGGCTTTGATCATTCCTTCGATGCCGCGCTTGCCGAAACCGCCCGGCACGAGAATGCCGTCAACTTGGAAGAGCTCCTCCACGTAGGCCTCGCCCTCGAGCTGCTCGGCGTCAATAAAGACGAGTTCGACCCGCGCGTCGTTGGCCATGCCGCCATGGATGAGGGCTTCGTTCAGGGATTTGTAGCTGTCCACGAAGTTGACGTACTTGCCAACGATGCCAATACGAACCTTGTGTCTCGGGTTTTTGAGCTGATCAACGACCTTTTGCCACTTGGAAAGATCGCGGGCTCCAGGCGGCAAGTTGAGCATTTCCAAAAGAATATGGTCTAAGTTCTCGGCGGCGAAGCGCAGGGGGACTTCGTAAATTGTTTCCACGGTTTTTGCGGGAATGACGGCGCGCTCCTCCACATTGCAAAAGAGCGCGATCTTCCGCCGCATGTCTTCGGGAAGGTGACGGTCAACCCGGCAAATGAGGATGTCCGGCTGAATGCCGATGGCCCGCAGCTCCTTGACCGAGTGCTGGGTGGGCTTGGTTTTGAGCTCGTCCGACGCGGCAAGGTAAGGGACTAGCGTCACGTGCACGTTCACGGCGTTGCCCCGGCCCACGTCCTGCCGGAACTGGCGGATAGCTTCCAAAAACGGCAGCGATTCGATGTCGCCTACGGTGCCGCCGATTTCCACGATCACCACATCGTGATCCTCGGCAACGGCGCGAATGGCAGCCTTGATTTCGTCGGTAATGTGAGGAATAACCTGGACCGTCGAGCCCAAGAAATCCCCCCGGCGCTCTTTCTCGATCACGCTCAGGTAAACCCGGCCGGTGGTGAGGTTGTTCTTGCGAGACGTGGTGACGGAAGTGAAGCGCTCGTAGTGCCCGAGGTCCAAGTCGGTTTCGGCGCCGTCGTCGGTGACGTAAACCTCGCCATGCTGGAAGGGGGACATGGTGCCCGGGTCCACGTTGATGTAGGGGTCGCACTTCATGAGGGTGACGGAAAACCCGTGGGCTTCCAGAAGCGCCCCCATGGAGGCGGCAGCGATGCCCTTGCCCAATGACGAAACCACACCACCGGTTACGAAGACGTACTTCGTGGCCATCATCCACCTCCCCCTAAAAGCTTGGCAAGGGCCGCTTCAGCCCGCGGAACGTCCCCGGGGGCGTCCACGGCTACGGACTCGCCCACCGCATCCAGAACCCGTATTTCCATACCGGCTGCCAGCGCCCGCAGTTGCTCGAGACCCTCGCATGCCTCCAGAGGGTGCTCCGGGAGCGAGGCAAAGCGCTCCAGGCTTTCCCTTTGGAAACCGTAAAGCCCCACGTGCTTGCGTACAAGCGAAGGGGACGGATGGCGCTGGAACGGGATCCCGGCGCGCGAAAAGTAGAGGGCCCGCCCGTTGTCGTCGCACACCACCTTGACCACGTTGGGGTTGGCCAAATCCTCGAGGGTTCCGGGCGAGGCCAGGGTGGCGATGGGGACTTCCGGATGCGCCAGGAGGAACTCCGCCAAAATCCGCAAGTTTTGCGGCGGAACGGCGGGCTCGTCCCCCTGGACGTTCACGATCACCTCGCCGGGGATGCTTCGGACCGCCATCGCCACGCGGTCCGTCCCCGTTCGCGCCGGCCCTGTGATCACCGCTTCCGCCCCAGCGTTCTCGGCTTCCCGGGCGACCCCCTGGTGATCCGTGGCGACAACAACCTGCGCGAAGACTCCCGCCTCCAGCGCTCGGGCCACCACGTGGGCCACCATGGGTATGCCCAAAAGGGGCACCAGCGGCTTGCCGGGAAAACGCGTTGCCCCCATGCGTGCTGGGATCACGGCTAACGCCCTTCGAACCATCACGTGGCGGCATGCTAGGCAAGCCCGCGGCGTTTGTCAAACGCCAAAACCTTGGGGCTGCGGCTACACTCATGCGGTGCGAGGTCGGGGTTTGCGGGTCGCGGTGCTGGCTGCCCTCGGGCTTTTGGGGTGGACATGGCTCCATAGCTTCTGGCGCCACACGGTAGGGAACCTCACGGGCGACGCCCGCTGGGTTTGGGTCACCTCCGAGTTGGAAAAACCCTACCCGACGCGGGGGGTGTTCGTGGCGTCGTTCCGCGTTTCCTCCCCGGCGCCTGGGGCGCTCTTGAAAGTGTGCGCCGACCGGGAGTACGTGGCGTTCGTCAACGGCGTGCCGGCGGGGTGCGGGTGGTCGCGCCCGGGGTTTCGTCTCGACGTGTACGACGTAAGCCACCTCCTGCGGCCCGGAGAAAACCGCGTGGAAATCGAGGTACGCTCGCCCACACCAGTTGGTGGTCTTTTGGCTTCCCTGGATTTGCCGGAACATGGCCCCAACGCCATCATCACCGGGCGGGACTTTGCCCTGAAAACCAGAGAAGGCTTGGCGGCGCCGCCGGTTGACTGGGGAGCCCCGCCCCGCTACCCCTGGGGATACCCCCGGGTGTTTCCCCGCCCGCGAACCCTCGATCAGCTCCTCGTGGAGGAGCCGGTGGCGGCAGGCCCGCCGGTCAAGCTCGCAGAAAGGAGCTTCATCTACCGACTGGCAAAACCCGTCTACGGCTACCCCGTCGTGCGTCCTGGAGGGTCCGGGTGGCTTTGGTACAGCGTGAGCGCGGGTGACGAAGGGGCCGAGTCCCTTCGGGACCGGGTGCAGGTCTTCATGGGCGCGCCGGATCCCCTCTGGGAGCCGGAGCCGCAGTGGGTGAAGGAGGTGCTGGTGGTGGCGGGAACGCCGCCCAAAGAGGTCCAGGTTTGGCCTGTAGCCAAGCCCTTTAGAGCTCGCGCCCCAGGATTTGTGCCAGGCAGGCACGCGCCTTTGCCACGCACGCGTTGGAGCTTTCGTAACCCCCCAGAATGAGCACCTTTCGGAAACACTCTACGGCCAAAGCCACGTCGTTCTCGTGCCTCCAGGCCAAGTGTCCGCGGATAAGCCAGGCCTCCGGGTCGTTGGGAGCAACCGTGGTGAGCTCCTGGGCATATCTCAAGGCAAAGGCGTAGCGTCCCTCGCGGAGGGCGCGCTGGGTTTGGCGCCGCAGGGCCGACGCCCAAACCTCTTTTCGGCTCTTTCTGCCGCGCAATAACGCCAAAAGGCCTTTCATCCCCGTGGGCGGGGATTATACACGCCCGCTCACCCTGGCCAAAAAAGCTTGCTGGAAGCACTGTGCTTCTCGCGCGGTGTGGTGCTTTACCGGCTCCTTTCGAGGACGAACCAGGGGGCCGCTTGGAGGGCGTCCCGCTCGAAGCCGGGGGGAAGTTCGCCGGCAAGACGTGTCGCCTCTTGCCCGAAGCTTTCGGCCACCGCCCTGGCTTCGCCGAAAGCCCCCGCCTCCGCCAGCCACCCCGCGAGTTCCTGCGGCTTGAGGCCTCCCAACACCCCCGTGCGCGCCACCTCGGCAATGGCCTGCCGCTGTTCCGGGCCCAAGCGCGGAAAAGCGAGGATGAGGGGCAGGGTGAGCTTGCCTTCCCGCAGGTCGGAAAACACCGGCTTGCCCAGCTCGTTTTGATCGCCGGTGAGGTCGAGAAGGTCGTCCACGATTTGGAAACAAACCCCCAGGTTGCGCCCGTACTCCGAGAGCACCTGCCGGAAGCGGCTGAACTCGGGCGCCAGGAGGGCGGGAATGGTGCACGCGGCGGCAAAAAGCTCGGCGGTTTTGCGGCGGGTAATTTCGAGGTACTGATCCACCGTCACGTCCATCCGCCCTTTGAGGCTCAAACCGAGAACCTCCCCTTCGATCATTTGAATGGTGGCCTCGGAGAGCACCCGCATGACTTCCAGATCGTCCTGCTCCAGCGCCAGCTCCATGGAGCGGGTGTAGAGCCAATCGCCCAAAAGCACCGTGAGCTGGTTTCCCCAGCGGGTGTTGGCGGAGGCTCGCCCGCGGCGAAGGGAAGCGTGGTCAATGATGTCGTCATGCACGAGGGTGGCCGTGTGCACCATTTCCACCAGGGCCGCGTAGCGGATATCTTTATCCCCGCGGTAGCCCACGAGGCGGGAAACCAAAAGCAAAAGGGCGGGGCGCAAGCGCTTCCCGCCTGCGGCAAAGACGTAAGACCCGGCTTCGTAAATAGCCTCCGGCCCGCCCTCCAGCTGCCGGGCGATAAAAGTCTCAACCTCGGCGAGGCGGGGCTCCAGAGACGCCATCGCCTGGCGTAAAAGGGAGGTGGGGGACGCGGAGACTTCTGGGCTGCTCAACGTACCTCCTGGGCCCCAGGGGCCGTGGCTATCCTACCGTTGATTGGCGGGGTTGTCATCCCGGGGGAGGCAGGGTGCCTGGCCAGGAAGGCCGGGGGAAAACACGCTCGCTTCCAGGCGCAACAGGGTCCGCCACTGGGAAAAACGGAAGACGTTGCGGTTACCACTGCCGTCTTCCACCACCACCTGGTGGGGTAGGCCGTCAGAGCCCAGCTTGACCTCGACCCTCGCCAGCTCCTGGCTTTCCTGGCGGGGCACCAGAGTGATGGTCGCAGGTCCCTCCTCCACCTGGAAGAGTGAGCGCACCGCCCCCGGATCCGAAAGCCCGGCCAACGGGAGGCTCGCCCAGGTTTCCTCGGGTAGGTGGGACGCGTGGCAGGTCCCCGCGTCGAAGTCAACCATACGTGCAATAGCGCCGTCCACGGCAAAAACGCGCCGGGGCTTTCCGGTGTACTCGAAGCGCACCCGCGACGGGTGCGCGAACCAAACCCGCCCCTTTTCCTCCGTTCCCTTGGATAGCCCTGCGGGCACGAAGGTCTGGACGAACTCCGCTTCCCAGGCCGGCTTTTGCTGCAGCTTGGCGGCGAGGTCTTCCAAGGGCGAAGAGCCAAGGGCCAACAGGAGGAGGAAGGAACCCATGGTCAGTGGCGAAAGTGGCGACGCCCAGTAAAGACCATGGCGACGCCTAGCTCGTCGGCCGCCGCGATGACCTCTTGGTCGCGGATGGAGCCTCCCGGCTGCACGATGCAGGTGACGCCTGCCTCCGCCAGGACCTTTACCCCGTCCGGGAAGGGGAAAAAGGCATCGGAAGCGGCCGCCGTCCCTTGGAGGGTGTGGCCGAAAGTTTTGGCTCGGCTTACGGCCAGGCGGCAGGCATCCACCCGCGACGGCTGCCCGCCGCCAATCCCCAGCGTTTGTTCGGTGTTGGCGACGACGATAGCGTTGGAAAGCACATGCTTGACCACCCTCCAGGCCAGGGTAAGGGCTTTGCGCTCGGCATCCGTTGGGGGGCGGCGCGTGACCACTTCCAACTTCTCGGGGAAGCCCTCGTCGGCTTGCTGCACCAGAAGGCCCCCATCCACGACCCGAAGCCGCGGTTGGCCACCAGCAGGTGGCGGGGTCTTGAGGACCCGCACGTTCTTTTTCTTGGCAAAAACCGAAAGCGCTTCGGCCGTGAAATCCGGGGCCAAGACCACCTCCAGGAACTGTTCGGCGACGGCGCGGGCTGCCCCTTCGTCCACGGCCATGGAAAAGGCAATGACCCCACCAAAGGCGGAAACCGGGTCGCACGCGAAGGCTTTGCGGTACGCCGTTTCCCCATCGGACGCCACGGCCGCGCCGCAGGGGTTGGCGTGCTTGACGATGACGACACCGGGACCCGGGAGGTCCCAAACGGCACTCCAGGCGCCGTCGGCGTCCACCAGGTTGTTGTACGACAGCTCCCTGCCCTGGAGCTGCTGAAAGGCGGCAAAACCACGAGGGTTTCGCGGCCGGGCAAAAACCGCCCACTGGTGGGGGTTTTCCCCGTAGCGCAAGGGTTCCTCGTCGCTTTCCAGCCAGGGCGCGAGAGCCGGGAGGACGCGGAACGGCGGCTCGCCCAAAAAACGGGGAAGCTCGCCGGCAATGGCGGCGTCGTAAGCAGCGGTGTGGTGAAACGCTTTGATCGCCAGGCGCTTGCGAACCTCCTCGGGAAGCGTGCCGTGACGCTGAAGGAGGCTCAAGACCAGGTCGTAGTCGGAGGGATCCACCACCACCGTCACGCGGCCGTGGTTTTTGGCGGCGGCTCGGATGAGGGAAGGCCCGCCAATGTCAATGTTCTCGATGGCCTGGGCTAAGGTGGCTTGGGGGTCGCTGGCCACCTTTCGAAACGGGTAAAGGTTGACCACCACCAGGTCAATGGCAGCGGCACCAACGGCGGCAAGCTCCTCCCGGTGCTGGGGGTTCTCGAGGTCGGCCAAAATGCCGGCAAAGACCTTGGGGTGAAGGGTCTTGACCCGGCCCCCGGGGATTTCCGGGCTTTGCGTCCACGAGGCCACGTCCGTGACCTCGATCCCGGCGGCGCGCAGGGCGGCGCCGGTGCCGCCGGTGGAAAGCACCTCGAACCCGAGGTCTTCGAGGCCCTGGACGAACGGGACCAAGCCGGTCTTATCGGATACCGAGACGAGGCAAAGGCGCTTCACGGGGTTTCAGCTCTCCTTTCCAAACCAAAATGCGATGGCCGTCGCCAGGGAAGGGCACCACGAGCCCGCCGGCGTGATGCCAAATCCAGGAGGCCATGGCGGCGTACTGAGAGACGGCGCGGTTGAGGGTCACCGAGGCCACGCCAAAAGCCGTCGAGCGGTCGTCCAGCGCGTCCCAAAACGCGGCACCGCCAACCCGTCGAAAGTCCTCGGCCAACGCCTGACGCAGGGGGGCAACGCGGGCACCTTCGGCGAGGATGAAGCCCCAAAGGCCGTCCCGGGAG
>JBAMMG010000020.1:0-11025 GCA_039793905.1 Thermoanaerobaculum sp.
TTGGTTGCCGCGTACCGGCCCACGCTGGCTTTGGCGTTGGGGACCGCCCTTCTCGCTGGCGCCGGCAGCGAGAAGCTCCTCGCCCACCTTCCTGCGCCGAGGCGGGGCGCTGTTGCAAGTGCGGTTGCAGCTCTGGTTGTCTTTCGCCTGCTCCCGGCTGCCGCATCGTGGTTTTGTTGGCAACCCAAAGCCCGCGCCATCCTTTCCTGGGAAAACCCGCGTTGGGATGCCCTTGGGCGGGATCCCTCGCTTCCTTTGGTCACGCTGCTCCCTCCGGATTCAGCGGTGATCGCTGGGGTCACGGACGTACGGGCCCGCTCCTTTCCCGGTGAGCCGGGGTTTGCAAGGCTGCTGTCCCCTGGCGCCGGCGGGGCCGTTCCTTTTTCACGCCTCACCGATCCTTCTCTTGCCACTCTCGGCGTGCGATGGGCCCTCGAGCCCAAGGAGCTTTCCCTCGTCAGCGGCGAAATTTTCGCCAACGTCAGACTCGAGGAAAGCGGAGCTCGTGGGGGGAGGTTTCCTGTGGAGGTCCCCGCGAACGCCACCCGCATCGGGATCAAGGCCGGTAAGCCGCCGGCCTTCGCCCAGCTGCAACGCGACTCTGTGACGTGGGTTCTGGCCAACGATAAGGCCTTAGCCGGGGAAGCCGAAGGGTGGTGGTGGTGGCTCGTGCCCGAAGGTGTGCCCCCAGGGCCAGCGTTTCTCCTCCTGGACCTGGAAACGGCACGCCACCAACCTCGTCTCCAGGTAGCCTGGGACACGTCGGGTTGGGAGTGGGCGGAGGAAACCCCTACGGTGCGCCTTTGGAGATGGCGGCAAACGCTGCCTTTGGTATGGTGGCACGGCCCAGCCGAAAGCGGCCCGTCCCCGCGCGTCCTGTCCTACGAGCCGGGAAAGCTCGTCATCGCGACCGAGCGGGCAACGCAGGGAACTCTCGGAGTACGGCAGAAGTTCCGGCCCGCCATCGTGCGGGCCACAGTAGATGGGAAAAAGGTACCCGTGCACCTGGCTGCTCCCCTTTGGACCGCCCTCGAGGTGCCCGGTGGAACCCATCGCGTGGTTTTGGAGGTGCGCCTTCCCTTCTGGGTTTGGCTCGTCCCCGGGGTAAGCGCTTTTGCCTTGGGTTTTTCGAGAAAGGTTCGACCATGAAGCTCGTCGTCCTCATCCCTGCTTTCAACGAGGAGCAAACGTTGCCATCGGTTCTCCACGCCGTCCCCCGATCCATCCCCCCTTTTTCCGAGCTGGAAGTCCTGGTGGTGGACGACGGGTCGAGCGACGGCACCGCACAGGTGGCACGAAACGCTGGGGTTTCGGTTCTCCGCCTGCCCATCCATCGCGGGTTGGCTACTGCCTTTTCAGCTGGGCTGGAGGAGGCTCTCCGTCGCGGTGCCGACGCCATCGTCAACCTCGACGCCGATGGCCAGTACGACCCTGAGGAAATTCCCCGCTTGCTCGAGCCCCTCCTGGCCGGCGAAGCGGATATGGTGCTCGGCGACCGGGGAGTGGGTACCCTCGCCCACTTTTCGCCGATAAAACGTGTCCTCCAGCGGCTAGGGGCGTGGGCGGTGCGGCGGATCTCCGGGCTTCCGGTAACCGATGCCACGACGGGTTTTCGCGCCTTTTCCCGCCGCTGCGCCGCCCGCCTTTCCTGTTTTACGACCTTCACGTACACCCTGGAGACCCTGATTCAAGCCGGCATCGCGGGGATGAGCGTGCGGTGGGTTCCGGTAACCGCCCGGCCAACGGCGCGTCCATCCCGCCTTTTCCGCTCCAACGCCCGGTACGTGGCGGTTTCCCTCGCCACCATGGTCCGTTTGGTGCTCCTCTACCGGCCCTTGCGGGTTCTTTTGGGTCTTTCGGCCATCGGTGCGGTCGCGGGTTTTGCCCTTTTTGCCCGGTTCGCCTATTTTTACCTCACCGGTCTTTCCCCCGCCGGGCACCTGCAATCCCTCATTGCTGGGGCAGTTCTGCTTTTGGCAAGTTTTCAGCTCGCGGTTTTGGCGGTGCTCGCGGACCTCGTGGCGGTCAACCGCAGACTCCTGGACGAGCTCCGCACGCGCGAGCGGGAAAAGAAGTGAGCCGGCCAACCCTGCGTGCCGCGGGTCTAGTGGTTGGCTCGGCCCTCGCTGCGGCCCTGGCGGTTGCGGCGGAGCCGGCGCGGATCCTCGAGCTATTCGCCAACACCCCTGCCCGCAGTGTCGCCGCCGCCTTTTTCGTTCACACGGCCATCCTGGCTACACGCGCCTTTCGCCTCAGGCTCCTTGCCGCCGGCAAACTGCCATACCCTCAGGCCTTCCTCCTGTTTGCCACCACCCAGACGGCCTCGGCTTTGCTGCCCTGGCGCTTGGGGGAGCTGGCCCTCCCCCCTGTGGCGCGTTGGGCCCTGCGCGCCAGGCTTTCCCACGGAGCTTTTTGGTGGCTGGGGGGTCGCTTTTTCGATCTTTGGTCGTTGTCTCTTGTTGTCGCTGCAGGAGCGTTAGGGGGCGTCTTCCCTTCGTTCTTTTTGCCCCCCGCTCTCGGTCTTTTTGCGGCTTCCTCGGCTGCGGCGTTTTGGGCCACCCACCGCAGGCTCTGGCATGCCTTGTCTTCTCTGCTTCCCTCCCGCCGCCTCATTCGCGGTGTCCTGGGGATGCGGAGGGTGCTGGCGGCCTTCGGGCAGGAGAAAATGGCCGTGGCCTCGTGCTTTGGGCTTTCGGTTGGGTCCTGGGCTCTCATCGTGGGGTTTACGGATTTGCTTTGCCAAGCCATGGATCCGGCGCTTTCGCTGCGCCAGGTGGCCGCTGCGGTCCTCGGTGCTACCCTGGGGGCCGCTCTGCCCATTTCCGGCGTGGGGAACCTGGGCCCTTTGGAAGCGGGCTTCGCGTCCGCCCTAAGTCTTTCAGGAGTCGCAGCCACCAAAGCCCTAGCTGTGGGGTTCGCCTTGCACCTGTGGACCCTCGTTTTCCAAATTGCAGTGGGTCTTCCCGCCGCTCTCCTCTTGGCCTGGAACAGACCTCGGTGACACGGCAGCGGCTAGAGCCGCGGTAAACTTGAGCCCGGGAAACAGTCCCAGGAGGTGGATCATGCGCAAGGTGGTCGTAGCGCTCATCGTGCTGGCGGCGCTGGCCTTCCTGGTGGGGACGTATGCCGCCTTCGCCCACACCTACGTCCTTGCCAAGGCGCCTGTGACCTACTGGCGGGGGGCCGTGGGCTTCCTGCTTTTTGCCATTGCCTTGGAGCTTCTGCCCCAACTGAAGGAGTAACCGCTAGCCTTCGAAGGCGGGGCACCGGCGCGGCAGAAGCGACCGGGCAAAGACCCAGAGGTCGAAAACGGCTACGGCAAAGGGCAGAAAGCCCAGGTAGCCCAGAACCGGCATCTCGAATAGCTTGATGCCGCCGCCAAAGGGGACCGTATACGTCCACCGCGCCGACGCCAGCCAGTTGAGGCTTTCCCAAATCACCCCGCACGTCCCACCTGCTGCCAGAAGCGCCACGAACCGCGACCGGTCGCCCCGCTCGAAATCCCGGAGAAGGCACGGTTGCCCCCGGAGAAAGTTGACCCCTTCCAAAATCAAAGGGTAGGCCAACCAGACGTCAGCGGCGAAGTACGGTGAAGGCCAAACCAGCGGCAAAAAACCCAAGGGAAACCCAGCCAAAATCAACACCCACGCCACTTCCCTCGGCACCTTCCCCCCCTCTCCCCTCGGAAACTTGGCCGCCCAAAGGCGGAAAAGCTCGGCGAGAAGAAGCACGGCTGGGGTAATCGTGGCGAAGGCCCAGGCGTAGCCGAACCCGCGCTCCGGCCACGGAGGTAAGCCTTGGTAGTGCCACCACAGCTCAGGGCCATCGTCCCGCCAGAACCGAGGGCGGTTGTAAAGCTCGAACAAAAGCCAGGAGGGGATGGAAATGAGGGCAGCCCAAAGGAGCTCCTCCGGGAAGCGTCGAAACCACGATCGGCCACGGGCGGCCAAAAGGCCATCGGCCACCAGGATGACCCCCGTCCACCCCAGGGGGGTGAGGTTTTGCGCAGACCAGGGGACTCCGGCCGCCGCCCCCGCCACACCCACGGCAAGCAAAGCCAAACCCAACCAGAACCACCAAGCGAGGCGCCTCATGCCGGCATTTTACGGCGTGGCGGCGCCAACGAGCCATGGGCGGTGAGGTACCTGGCCCGCAAAGCAACCTCTCGCCCACGGCAGCGTAAACTTTTGTTGGCCGTTGGGCCTGGAGGCAGAAACGTGAAGACGAAAACCAAGGTCGTTCTGGGGTTTGGTGGGATTGCGATCGTGGCCGCTTTGGCTTGGAGCTTAGCCGGCAAAAAGGAAGGGGAAGCTGCGCGCTACCTCACCGCTCCGGTCACCCGAGGGACAGTCGTGCAATCGGTCACCACCACCGGCACCCTCGAGGCTCTGACCACCGTCAAGGTAGGCTCCCAAGTTTCCGGCATCATTGCCGAGATCCACGCGGATTTCAACGACCGAGTCAAAAAAGGTCAGGTCCTGGCGGTTTTGGACCCTACCCCCTTCATTGCTGCCGTAAACCAGACCAAGGCGCAGCTGGAGCGGGCGCGGATCCAGGCTCTGGATGCCGAGGCCAAGTACAAGCGCCAGCAAGCTCTGTTCGAGGCCAAGCTGGTGTCGGAAGATCAGCTTGAGACGGCGCGCGCCGCCTACCACCAGGCTCTTGCCCAGGTCACGGAGCTGGAAGCTGCCCTGGAGCGCGCCGAGACCAACTACCGTTACTCGGTGATCCGCGCCCCCATTGACGGCGTGGTGGTTTCCCGGGATTACGACGTCGGCCAAACGGTGGCGGCCTCCTTTCAGGCCCCTACCCTCTTCACCATTGCCGAGGACCTCACGCGCATGCGTCTCACCTGCGACGTATCGGAGGCCGACATTGGACAAGTGAAGGAAGGTCAGCCGGTGCTGTTTTCCGTGGATTCCTACCCAGAAAAGGAGTTTTTGGGCCGGGTCGCGCAGATTCGGCTTTCACCCAAGGTCGCCAACAACGTGGTGACCTATCCTGTGGTCGTCGAGGTGGAAAACAAGGAGGGGCTGCTCTTGCCGGGGATGACTGCCGAGGTGCACATCCAGGTGGCGAGAGCGGAAAACGCCCTGCGCGTCCCTGCCGCTGCCCTGCGCTTCCGGCCCGAAATGCTGGGGCTTCCCGTGGCTTCGACGACCAACGGCAGCAAGCCGGCAGGTGGCCGCCGCCAGTGGCCGTGGCCCGAAGGGCGCGGGGGTGGAAGGCCCAGTACCGGGGGCCAGCGCTCCAACCCCGAGGACAAGCTGGCGATGGTTTACCTACCCGGCGAGAAGCCAAGCGATCCCCTTCGGCCCGCTCGAATCAAGCCAGGTCTTACCGACGGCCAGTACATCGAGGTCAGGGAGGGGGACCTGGCCGAAGGTGACCGGGTTGTCGTGGGCCTTGCGACCGCGCAGGCGGAGGAAGTCGGCGGCTTGGCGGGCATGACGCGCATGGGTCCCCCCCGGCGGTAAGGGGAGGTAGCCGTGATCAACCTCATCGAGGTTTACAAATTTTCCCTCGTGGCGTTGCGGCGCAATCCCATGCGCACGGCCCTCACCATGCTGGGAGTCATCATTGGGGTGGCGTGCGTGGTGGCCATGGTGGCCATCGGCCAAGGGGCCTCCTCCGCCATTCAAAGCCAAATTGGAGCTTTGGGCACCAACTTCATGATCGTGTTTTCCGGCTCCCGCTCCGCCGGCGGGGTGCGCCACGGCATCGGCTCGGTCCAGTCACTGACGGTGGAGGACGCCGATGCCATAGCCCGCGAATGCCCTTCGGTAGCTGTCGCCGAGCCCTCCGTGCGCACGGTCGCGCAGGTGGTCTACGGCAACCAGAACTGGTTCACGACCATCCAGGGCTCGGGACCGAACTACCCTACCATCCGCGCCTGGGCGGTGGCCAAAGGGTCTTACTTTAGCGACGAGGACGTGAAAGCCGCCACCAAGGTTGCGGTTCTGGGAGCCACGGTGGTGGAAAACCTCTTTGGCTCCGCCGACGCCAACCCCGTGGGTGAGATCGTTCGCATCAAAGGGATCCCCTTTCGGGTGATCGGCGTCTTGGACAGAAAAGGTGGCTCGGCCATGGGCCAAGACCAGGACGACGTGGTTTGCGTCCCGTACACCACGGCGCAAAAACGGCTCATGGGGATTACCTACATCCAAGCCATCATGGTTTCCGCCGTTTCCCCCGACGCTATTGACCGGGCCAGTGACGAAATCACCCAGCTCCTCCGCCAGCGCCACCGAATTGGCAGGGGCCAGGACGACGATTTCGTCATCCGCAGCCAGCAGGACATTGCGTCCACCGCTACCCAAATGAGCCGGGTGCTGACCCTTCTTCTTGCGGCCATTGCTTCGGTATCGCTTTTGGTGGGGGGCATTGGCATCATGAACATCATGCTGGTTTCGGTGACCGAGCGCACGAGGGAAATTGGGGTTCGCCGAGCCTTGGGAGCGCGGCGCGCCGATATCCGCTGGCAGTTTCTCATCGAAAGCTCCATGATTTCCGGTCTGGGCGGCGTCATTGGCATTGGCTTGGGGATTTTCATTGCCCGACTCATTTCCCGCATCGGTGGGTGGCCGACCCTGGTGCAGCCCCAGGTGGTAGCGGCGGCGTTTCTCTTTGCGGGCGTGGTCGGGATCTTTTTTGGCCTTTACCCCGCAGCCAAGGCGGCGCGTCTCGACCCCATCGAAGCTCTCCGCTACGAGTAAACCACCCGTGCAGCCCCCGCTGCATCATTGGCAGCGGTGAGCGCCGCCTCGGCCTAGGCTCGGGGCGCGCTCGGCCCGCTTTTCGTCTTCCCGGGGCCTGTCTTGCGGACCGAACCGCAAAAGAACGATGGGCTGCGGAGCTTGCTCTCCGTGGGGCACGGGGTTCGGGGAAAGAAGGGCGAGATGGCGGGAAAAGCATGGGCTTGCGGCCACCGAGGGTACCTTTGAGGTGTCCCGGCGAACGCTTTCCCGGCGGACAAAACTGCCAGAAGCGGGTGGCGGGGTTGCGGCGCTGGCGCCAAAGTCGTGCCGGCCCAAAAGGGTGCGCAAGCCCTCGTGGCCAGCGGGGCTGGCGGCGGAGATTCAGCGGCTGCGGCGAGTGTTTGCGAACACTCACCCAAATCCCCCACGAAAACCTCGACCTCCGCACCCCAATCCAGATCTTGGCTCAACCCTCCGGCTTGTGCCAAAGCTACTGGACGGATACAAGGGGCTTGACAAAAAAAAACGCGGTAGCATCGTGAGCGCCCAGTCCCCTACGAGGGGGAGGCGAGAAAGGAGGGTCATGAATGGGGCGCGTCGTCATGGTAATAACCATGGTTTTATTAGCGGGGGCAGAAAGCGTGGCGTTTGCCCAGACTGCCACCTGCAAAAAGTGCCAGTTGGAAGAGCTGGACGAGAATTGTTCCATGCTTCGCTGCGTCGCCGCCGTGACGAACGGCAGGCTGGAATGCTCGGAAAACAATAACTGCAGCACGTACTCTAACCACATGGAATGCACGCTCTCGGGCGATTCATGCCCAGCACCTTCTGGCGGCGGTGGAGGGGCCCCTGGAGCGCCTTCGCACTCGTTCCTTTGGGATGGCTCATCCTGGTTCGATCTCTCCGGGTTTTGTGCTGCGGAGTACGCGGCTTGGGAGTGCCCATAGGGAAATCGGTGGGGCCCAGGGTTCCCCTGGGCCCCAACGGGGCTTAGGAGTGCCCATGAGAGCCATCCTCCAAGTGTTGCTACCCTTCCTTCTGGTCGATCCGCCGATGGGTAGGCTTTCCGTGACTGTACTGGGCGCGGGGCAGGAGGTGCGTGCCGAGCGGTACTGTGCCGTGCTGTCCCCCGGCAGCCCCGAGCCTGTTCGCGAGGTCGTCCTTCCCGCCGATGCCGCTGGCTGGACTTTAGAACTCAAACCCGGCAGATACAACCTTGTATGCTCGGCTTTCGGCTTTTCGGCAAAGGGTCCGATGAGTCTCGAAATTTTACCTGGCGAGACAACGGAAATTCGCGTGGACCTCAAAGCACTGGTTTCTTTGCAAGGCAAGGTCATAGATCAGGCGAGCGGGAAGCCGGTAGCGGGAGCGACCATCGAGCTCCTCAGCCAAAAACTGGGGCAATTTCCTTTGCAGTCGGCCCTGCTCACGCAACATCTGCGGAAAAAACACCTGGCCGTGACGAACGAAGCTGGGAGTTTCAGGCTTCCGGTGGTTCCTCAGTCGGAGACGACTCTGGCGATCGCGGGTCCTGGTTTAGCCCATTGGGTCGTGCGCGAAGTTAAAGTGGGCCCCGAAGGTGGCAACTTGGGCGAGCTCCAAATCCCGCCAGGCGGGGACTTGGAGGTCCGGGTTCGCGGGGCGAAACCATGGCAAGGAAAGGGTGTTTGGCTGCGGCCGGTGCTGAAAGAAGCCGACCTCGGTGTTGAGGTTACAGACGAGCTCATCACGAGCCTGGAAAAACTGACAAGCGTTCAGGTCCATCAGGAAGAGGTTATCAGACTCTCGGGATTAGTTGCTGGAACCTACCGGCTTTTTCTTTGGGATTCGTCTCCCGGTATGTGGACGTTTCCTTCCGGTGCCACCCCGGGTCCTTTCTGGGTTTCGGAAGAGGTCCAGGTTACGCCTGGAGGGCTAGGGTCTTACGAGTTCAACATTCCCGAGGTGGAAGCTGTGGTGGAGCTGTCTGGCGGCAATGCCGCTTCTGGAGATGAACTGACCGTCAGGGTCTCTGGGCCTGATTACTACATCCAGTCGCACCCCATGACCAGGCTCACCCTTCCCAAAGGCAACAAGGACACCGAGGACATCCGGTTTTCGCGGCTCCTCCATCACCCGGGGCGTTACACTTTCTGGCTTTCCGAAACAGGATTTACTGGCGGCCGGTTTCTTGGGGAGATCGTTGTGCGTTCAGGGGAGCGGGGAATCCGCAGGGTCCGTGCTTCCCTCTCGGGAGGCGCCATAGCCTTGCGGGTGGTGGGGGCTAAGGGTTTGCCGGTCAAAGGTGCCAAGGTGTGGGTTAAAGAAAAAGGAGCTTCCTGCCGGCTCCATTCGGCCTACTGGTGCACGGCCACGACCGGTGAAGACGGCCTCGCGGAGTGCAAATTCGCTCCGGAGCAGGAGCTTGTTTTTTGGGTCTGGCATGAGAAGGAGGGATGGGCACGGTTCGAGACTTTTCCGGCAAAGGAATTGGTGGCCAACTTGCGCCCGGGTCGTCGAATCGAGGTTTGGGTGGTGGGAGAGGATAGCGAACCCTTGCAAGATTTCGTGCCATTCTTCGCTCCCATGGATGACGATCTGCTTATTCAGTTTGCATCTGGCACCGATCAGGAGGGCCATGTGATCCTGGAAAGTGTGCCCGACACCGACGGCGTGCTCGCCTTTGCCTCCTTTGCCGCAAGCGAATCGACGCGGCCTGTAGCGTTTTTGGGTTTGGAGAAGGGGCAGTCCGGAGTACTGTCGCCCGTCCGTATCTCCAGGGAATCGGGGCGTGTGCGGTTTCGCTTCGGCTCGAGTAACGCTCCGGGCTCGTCGAGTGTTCGGGCAACAGAGCTGCCCCTTCTCTACTTGGAAAAAGATGACCTGCGCCTGCCCGGTTCTTTGCATATCCTTTTCGGCCACTCCGTCGCCCAGCGGCAGGCGGTCGAGAAATCCTGGCGGCGGCTTCCGGAAGGACGGTACCGGGTAGTGGCTGCTGATGAAACATGCGCGGTCGTTTCTCGCTCTAAGCCTTTCGTCGTGCGCGCCGGCGAGGAAACCAAGCTATCGGAAAAGGTCTTTTCCCCCTAAACTGCCGAGCGGCGGAGCCCGGTTTTCCTTTGGGCCTTGCTGCTTTCGCTTTTGGCATTTGTGGCAAGATGCGATGCTCTTGGACAAGGCGAGGCCCTGAGCCGTAATCAAAAAAGCCCGGAAGGTGGGCCCGTTCTACCCGGGTCTCGAGGGCTCAACGCGCTAGCTCACGGGCTGCTGCGAGGAAAGAGTTGGCCGTTTCCTCGTCCCAGGCCACCAATCGGATTTCGCGCACGTGTGCCGCTTGCAAAAGGGCCTTGCGGCACTCCTCGGTGATGATCCGGCAGCCTTCCCCCTTGGGGTAGCCGAAGATGCCGGTGGAAATGGCGGGAAGCGCCACCCGCGTGGCGTTGAGCTCTTCGGCTCGCACGAGGGCTTGGCGAACCGCCGAGCGCAGCTTGGCCTCCTCGTTGCCTTCCCCCCACACCGGGCCTACGGCATGGATGACCCACCGGCAGGGAAGGGCACCGGCCGAGGTCACGACCGCATGACCCACAGGAACGGGGGCCAGGCGGTTCGACTCCTCTTGAATAACAAGTCCACCCTTGCGGACGATGGCTCCCGCCACCCCACCGCCGTGGGCAAGGTGGGAGTTGGCCGCGTTGACGATGGCGTCCACCTGCTCCTCGGTGATGTCCCCCTGAACCACCACCAGCTTGCCGTTGCCAACGGGTTGCTCCCAAAGTACCTGGCTCATGAACCCTCCCAATCTCATTTTAGGTGCCGCCGCAAAAACGCGGCCCTCGGGTAAAATCCCGCCGTGCTGAGTTTGAGCCTCGCCGTCACGCTCCTCGCTTGCCCGTTGCATCCGGTTTCCCTGGACCTGGAGTTGGGGCAGCGAGCCCTTCCTGCCCTTCCCCCCGACCTGGCAAGGCAGCTTGCCAAACACCCTCAAGCTTTCCGCCAAGGGGCCGAGGCTGCCGCCACGTACCCCGAGGCTCTCCACGTGGTCGCGAACGGCACCAGCCTGGAGGAGGCGATCCTGGCTCAGTGCGAGCGCCTCGTCCGTGCCATTCGAGGGCGCACCCCCTTCCAGGAAGTCACCTCAGGGTTTGGCGCCCTCGCCCATTTGGTTTGGGACCTGAACTTCCCGTCATCGCCGTCGTCCCCCCAGGAGGCGAAAGCCTTTTCCGCTTTCCTCACTTCGCGGGCACCCCGCATTCCGGTGGTTTTTTACGGCGGTTACGAGGCGCTCCCCTTTGCCTCCCGGGACGGCCTTTGGGGCTTCATCCTCGCCGAAGGTGCCCGCGTTGCCCCC
>JBAMMG010000021.1:0-9463 GCA_039793905.1 Thermoanaerobaculum sp.
CCGCCGTCCCAGCAACCTGGGACGGCGGTTTTTTCCGCTTCCGACAAGCAAAAAGCCATTGTACAGCTGAAAGGGGGCCAGTGAATGCGGCGCGTAGGAGCGGTGATCTTGGGCGTGATGGTGCTTGTTTCCTGCACATCGGCCAAAAAGCAGGAAAACAAGTTCCTCTCGGAAGTGAGCCAAATGAGCAAAGAGGAAATTCTGGCCAAAGGCGACGCTCTCGCCGATAAAAAGAAGTTTGCCGACGCCCGGAAGTACTATGCGTTCCTCGCCGACTCCTTTCCCAACGATCCCCTCGGCCGGCGGGCAGCGCTGAAAATCGCCGATACGTTCTTCGCCAGTAAGGATCCGGAGTCGCAAGCGGAAGCGCAAGTCCGTTACAAGGATTTCGCCACCCGCTTTCCCAACGACCCGCACCGCGCCTACGCCTTGCTCATGCTTGGCCGCACGTACCTGACCCAGGCCAAGGGACCGCAGCGGGACCTCACTCCCGTGCGGCAGGCGGCGGAAAGTTTTGAACAAGTTCTCAAGCTTTTCCCAGCAAGCCCGGAAGCCCAACAGGCCCGCGAGCTTTTGGCCAAATGCCGGGAGGATTTGGCAACCCACGAGTTGCTGGTGGCCAAGTTCTACCTGCAGGTTGGGGCAACCGAAGGTGCCCGCAATAGGCTTACCTACCTTTTGCGCACGTACCCGGAAACGGCTGCGGCCCAGGAGGGCCAGGCGCTGCTCCAAAAGCTTCAAACCTCGGAAAACGTGCCGAGTGTCACCGACCGCACTTGACGGGGCAAACGACCTGGCGTTAGTCTAGATAAGGAGCCAAAGTCGATGAGGGAGGAAAAGGTGAGCATGGGTCGGAAAATCGCGTGGCTGTTGGTGTTTTTTTCGTTACCTGGCTTCCTTTTGGCCCAAGATACGAGCGGCCCACCACCCCGGCCCCTGCACAAGGTGGGTGACCATTGGACCCCGTACGAGCCTCCCCAGGAGTTTCCCGCCGATGCTCACGTGTACACCATCCAGCCCGGGGACACCCTTTGGGCCTTGGCCCAAAAGTTTTTGGGCAACCCCTACCTGTGGCCGCAACTTTGGGAGCAGAACCAATACATTCGGGATGCCCACTGGATTTACCCAGGGGACCCGTTGGTGGTGGGGGTCAAAGCAGCCGAAGCACCGGCGCCACCCAGCGCCCCACCGGCCCCCGAGGCTGCAGCCCCGCCAGTGCCGGAGCAACCTTCGGCTCCGATGACGCTGCCCTCTCCTCGCGTCGCCGTCGGCGGTGCTCCCGAGGACTTCCTGCCCCTGGGATCCGAGGACGACATTCACTGCTTCGTGTACTTGGACACGGAAGGCGAGGAGCTCCCCTTGACCATCGCCTCGGCCGAAAGGATCGGCTATCAAGCTGGGTATGCCACCGGTGACATCGTGTTCATCAACGGCGGCGAGGCGGAGGGCGTGAAAGCCGGCGACGAGTTTTTCGTGGTTTCCCCCCACCGCGTCCTCAGGCACCCAGCCACCGGCGCCAAGTTGGGGACTGTCGTTCGCTACTTGGGGCATCTGCGGGTCATCTGCACCCAGGAGCACTCAGCCACTGCCGAGATCCTGGCCTCTTGCGACGCCATTCCGTTGGGGGCCAAGCTCAAGCCGTTCGAACCCATTCCCATCCCCATGGCGCCACGCACCGCTGCCGCCACGCGGTGCGATGCGCCCTCGGGCAAAGCCCGGGGGTTCATCGTGTACTCGAAGGACAACGTCGAGAGCCTGGGTCAGGACCATTTGGTACTCGTGGATTTGGGAGAAGCCGACGACGTTCAACCTGGAACGTTCTTGACCGTTTACCGGGAAAACCCGGTACCGGGGTTGCCACGAATCGTCCTCGGTCAAGGTGCGGCGCTGACGGCCGGACCTCACTGGGCAACGGTGAAGCTTTTGGCCACGGACGGGCCGGTTCACGTCGGGGACCGGGTGGAAATTCAGTGATGGCGGTGCAAGCGGCCCGTTCCCCCTCGCTTTCGGAGATGGCCGAAGCCATGAACACCCTCCTTGAGGGGATGCTGGACCGAGCCTTGAGCTTGGAGGAAGCCACGCGGGCCTTCGAGGTGGGCTACGTGGAGGCGGCCCTTCGCCGTTACGGCGGGAGCATCCAACGGGCTGCAGCGGCGTTGCAGGTCCACCGGAACACGTTGCGGGCCAAGCTCAAGAGAGGCCTGCGCCTGTCGGCGTAGGGTGGCGGTTCCCTCCCCCCGCGAGCTGGTGGTTGGGTATGCCGTAGCGGCCGCCGGTTTTCTCCTGGCGAGCCTGCCAGCCTCGCTGGGGAAACAGGCCGCACCGCGGGCTTTGGACGCAGGCGGGGAAGCGAGTTGGTACGAGGCGAACCCTAGCTCCGGGCGGAGCATACCGGAACAAATCCGGCGGGTTGCGGTTGAGGAAGGGGTTGACCCCGCCCTCGTCGCTGCTATCGTCCAGGTGGAGTCGGGGTTCGACCCCAAGGCCCTCTCCCCCCGAGGCGCGGTCGGGCTCATGCAGGTCCTCCCCGAAACGGCAAGCCTCGTCGGGGTCGTGGGCCACGAGGAGCCTACCTCCAACCTTCAGGCTGGGTGCCGCTACCTCCATGTGTTGTTCGAGGAGTTCGGAGGTGACGTGGAGCTGGTGCTTGCCGCGTACAACGCCGGGCCCGGTGCCGTGTACCGCAGCGGTGGTATTCCGCCCTATGGGGAAACGCGGGCTTTTGTGGCACGGGTGGCGGAAACCTACCGCAACCTCACGGGGCAGCCTCTGGCTGCCGCTAAGCTGGGTTTTTGGGCTCCTGAGGGTGCTCCGGCTTTTCCTCGCCTTTGAGGGCGTTTTTGAAATTCTTGATTCCCTCTCCGAGGCCACGGCCAAGCTGAGGCAGCTTACCGGCGCCAAAAATGATGATCACGATGAGCAGGATGAGCAACAGCTCGGGCACGCCAATTGACCCAAACATAAGCCCTCCGGCGCCATTATAGATCCTCAACCGCCGGCGAGGTTCCCGAGGCACGCGGTGAGCTGGCGCGGACCCCCGAGAGCCTCGACTGCGGCTCGGGCCTGGGAGGCCACCTCCGGCACCAGGCGCAGGTACTCGCGGCGTCCCTCATGGGCGAGCTTCAGGAAGGTCCCCAAGGCCTTGAGCCCCCGCTGGGCGGCACAGGCCAGAAACCTTTCCCGCCAACCCCCCTCCCACCCCAAGGCGCGGGCTGCCGCCTCCGCTAGGGAAGGAGGCAGGAGGGAGGACCCCCCCCGCTCTCGGAGGAGGGAGGCCACATCGTAGGTATCGGGCCCCAAGCGCATATCCTGGAAATCCACGACCTTGAGGCCGGAGTCGTGCCAAAGGATGTTGTCCAAGTGAAAGTCGCGGTGGCAGAGGCGGTACGGGTGGCTGGCGAGGTCGCGGGCAAGCCGCTGGCAAAAAGCGGCAACCTCCGGACCCCCGTCGGTGAGGCCCGCGAAGGTGAGGAACTGGTGGAGTTCCCGCTCGAACAGGGCGGCGTCGAAAGGAGGGTTGAGGGCAAAGGAAACCGTTTGCTTCTGAAACGCCGCCAAAAGGGCGATGAGCTCCCCTTGGGCCCGGGTGCGGTCGGCCGCGAGGAGCTGGCGCGCCGGACGCGCTCCCAAATCCTCGACCACCAGGGCATGGGCCGTTGCCGCCAGCAGTTTGGGAACCGGCAAGGCATGGGCCCAGGCCCAGCGGAAGACGGCGGCGTGGTGGCCCACGACGGCTGCCGCGTCGGGTGGGTACAGCATGAGCACCACCGAACCCGAGGGCAAAAAGACGCGGTAAAAGCGCCGTACCGAGGCGTCGGAGGCCACCACCTCCCACCGCCGCGGGCGCAGGCCCAGGGAGTGCAGCAGCTCCGCCAGTGCAGGATCGGGTTGCGCGGTCCACTGGGAATGGGAGGCCGGCACGGGTGCTATTCTAGCTTTGGCATGAGGACCGGAGAGTCGGCCCGGGATTTGGAAGCCCTCCTCGGCGCGCTGGCCGAGAGCTTGGGGCGTGCCGCCAGCAGAGACCCCAAGCTGCGGCCGCTTCTCGCCGAATTGCGGAAATTGGGTCTGGAGGCGAGACTCTCCGTTCGCCTTCGGGTGGCGAGACCCGGCTCCCCCGGTTTTGCCATAGAGGTCCAGACTCCCTGGTCTTCGCGCTGGAATCGGGAGGACGTGGAGGTCCTCCACGCCTTGGGCATTGCCCTGGAGAGCGATGAGCAACGAGTATCCCCGCCGGAACCTGATGGGCGTTCCCACCGCTGAGCTGGCGGATTTCCTCGCTGGGCTCGGGCAGCCTGCCTATCGCGCCCGCCAAATCCAGCATTGGATCTGCCGGCGGCTTGCGGCTAGCTTTGCCGACATGAGCGACCTTCCCAAATCGCTCCGCATTGAGCTATCGGCACGGGCCTACCTCGCAGACCCCAGGGTGGTGGACCGGCGCCGGGCGAGCGACGGGACGACCAAGTACGCCTTGCGCCTCGAGGACGGGGCGGTGGTCGAGGCGGTGGCCATGCCCATGGAGGGTCACACCACGTTGTGCCTTTCGGCGCAAACTGGGTGTGCTGTGGCGTGCCGGTTTTGCGTCACCGGGGCGCTAGGAGCGGGGCGCAACCTCCGGGCCCACGAGATCTTCGGCCAGTACCGCGTGCTCATGCGGGAGGAGGGGCTGGTTGGCCAAGGCGTGAACGTCGTGTTCATGGGGATGGGCGAGCCTCTTTTGAATTTTCCCAACCTGGTGGAGGCTCTTGGACTTTTGTGGGAAACGGTCAGTCCTCGCCGCATCACCGTGTCAACGGCGGGTGTGGTGCCGAAAATTGCCGCCCTCGGTGCGCTGCCAAAGCGGCCGAACCTTGCCGTGTCCCTCAACGCCACCACCGACGAGCAGAGGTCGTACCTCATGCCCGGCGTGGCGCGGTGGTGCCTCGGGGAGTTGGTGGCGGCTCTGCGGGCCTACCCCCTGGAGCGGGGGCGCCGGATTACCATCGAGTACGTCTTGATTGCCGGGCTTAACGACTCCCTGGCCGATGCCCGGCGCCTGGGGCGCTTGCTTTCCGGCTTGAAAGTCAAGGTGAACCTCATCCCCCTGAACCCGGACCCGGAGTTTCTCCCTGACCTTGCCCCCCCGACGGAAGCCACCATCAACGCGTTTGCAGCTCTCCTTGCCGCCAGTAACTACAACGTGACCGTGCGCTGGAGCAAGGGGCGGGAGGTGGCTGCCGCCTGCGGCCAGCTCCGCGGCCAGCTTCTTGCCGCCACTCAAGGTCCCGTTGGAGCGCCGGCAGGGGGGAGGACCACCGCGGCCCACTGCCTTCCGGCGCTGTCGGCATCCCGGCGGTAGGAGTGATGGTGGGGGCTGCAAGCGGTGCACCCCGGAAGGACTCGAACCTGCAAGGGGGGTAGGCCGGCAGCCACAAGGCTGCGCTGGGCGCAAGCCGCAAGATCCACCCGTCCGTCCCAGCTCACACCGTCCAGGGAGCCTAACCGGCGGCTCAAGGCTTCCACAACCTCCCTGCCCACCGGGTAGTGGCACGGACCAACGCCAACCCCAATGACGGCCTGGAGATGGGCGGGCGGGATGCCGAACTGGGCGGTCACCAGGGCCACGGTCTTCGGAAGAAGTCCAGCCGCTAGCCCCCGCCAACCCGCGTGGACCATAGCCACAACGCCGGGGCCGGCAATGGCGACGGGAAGGCAGTCGGCGGTTTGTACTGCCAGGGCCACGCCCGCTTCGGCGGTTATGAGGGCATCGCAAACCCCTACGGCCACGGCTCGGCCCGGGGGTGGGGGGGTACCGCTAAAGGTGAACACCAGGTCCGTGTGCCGCTGGCGCGGGTAAAGAACCGGGACGGGAAAACCAAAGGCCCGGGATAGCAGGTCGGGCAAGGCTTCGGCTGCAAAGCCCGGCGGGCATGCTCGAGCATCGGCGAAGGCGGCAAGCCCATCTCCCAGCGGAACGACATGGGTTCCGTCGCGGCTCACGGTGGTGAATGCTACACTCCCAGGTCGTGCCCGCCAAGGATTTGGGCGTTTTTCGTGCGAGGTTTGAGGGAGCATGATACGGCTCGATAACGTCAGCAAAACCTTCCGCGGTCGCCCGGCCTTAGTGGGGATTTCCGCGGTCGTGGAAAAGGGCGAGTTCGTTTTCCTCACGGGTCCCTCGGGTGCCGGAAAGAGCACGCTCCTCCGCCTCTTGTACCGGGCCGACGTTCCCGACCAGGGGCGGGTGGTGGTGGCGGGGCGCGACCTCGCGGCCCTCACCCGGCGGGAGGTAGCGGAGCTGCGGCGCCGCTTAGGGGTTGTTTTTCAGGACTTTAAGTTGCTCCGCCGGCGGACGGTGGGGGAAAACATCACCTTCGTTTTGGACCTCTTGGGCCTTCCAGAGAGGGAGCAGCAGCGGCGGGCCTACCATGCCCTCCGCCAGGTAGGGCTCCAGCACCGCATGTCAGCCTTCCCGGAGGAGCTTTCGGGAGGCGAGCAGCAGCGTGTTGCCGTGGCCCGAGCGCTGGTGGTCCAGCCCGAGGTCATTTTGGCGGACGAGCCAACGGGGAACCTGGACCCCGAACGCTCCCACGAGCTCATGGACTTCTTTCGCGAAGCCAACTACCGCGGCACCACCGTGATTGTGGCCACCCACGACCGCTCGCTCATTTCCGCTCACCCCGCCCGCACCCTTGTCCTCGACCGCGGGCGGCTGGTTCAGGACCGCTGGGGAGCCCCGTGAGGCAGCACCTTTGGCGCGAGGTGAGGCGGCAGCTCCGGGAGGCCTCCGGGTTCGGCCTCGTGGCTGCCCTGCTCCTGGCTGTGGGGGGCGCTTGGGCCCTGGTAGCCTGGAGTTTCTTGCAGTGGGGGCGCCAGGGTCTGCTGCGGGCCTCCGACCAGGCTGTCGTGGTGGCCGTTTTGGCGGAAACAAGCGATCCGGCAAGGATCCAAGTACGCGTTTCTCAAAGGTTTCCTGGCTATGCCATGCGCTTGCTGAGCCACCAGGAGGTGGCCCGCGAGCTCGCGGGCTGGACCGACGTTGCTCCCTCGGGAGGGCTCGTTCCCGCCGCGCTCACCGTCACCGTGCCGCCAAGCGCCCTTCCGGAAGTTGTGGCAGCTCTCCAGGGAGAGCCGGGCGTGGCGGCGGTCGTTTCCTCCCACCAATGGGTCGGTCCGGCCTTGCATGGGTTTTCCCTGGCATTACGCCTCGCGGGGTTTTTGGCTGCCGTTTTGGTGGTGGCGTTTGCGGCTTTGGTGGTGTTGGCGGTTCGTGTCTTGGTCCTCTCCCACGCCGACGAAATTGCCATCATGCGGCTCATTGGCGCCCATGAGGGGGACATCCAGGCGCCGTATGTGGTGGCCAGCGTGATCTTGGGGCTTGCGGGCGGCATCGCGGCCGTGGGTTTAGGTCTTGTGGGCCGGCTGCTCCTGGCCCGCTGGGTGGCGTTGCCCTCCTTTGAACCCGCAGTCATGGCGGTAGCGATCGCTGGCGGCGGGTTGGCGGGCGGAATCGGTGCCTTTTTGGGCGTGCGCTCCCTTCCCCAGGAAGCGTGAGTCCCCGCCAGTGCGGGGACTCGGGAGTGGGGCAGCAAGGTCTTGAAATTTACGACTTCGGTGTGGGCGTGGGCGCTGCCCCGCCGCGCAGGCGCCGAAGCTCCTCTTGGGTCCTTCGGATTTCCTCGATGCGGCGAGCCTCTTCGTCAGCCTTGAGGTTTTGCTCGTACTTGGCTTGCTTGTCCCGCATTTCAGCGGCCTTGGCGGCATTTCCAGCTTCCTGGTAGGCCTGCTCGGCCTCCTTGTACCGCTTCTGCTTGTCGAGAACGAAACCGAGGGAGCTGTAAATCAGCCGGCGGAGGTGGGGATCGGGGCTTTTGCCCAAAGCCTCCCGGAACCGCTTTTCGGCAGTGGTGACGTCACCCTTGCCCTGGGCGCACTGACCCCGGTAGTAGGTGGTGAGGGCGTTGTCCACGCCCGCCTTGTCCAGCCACGCCAGGGATTCGTCATAGCGATCCGCCCCCAGATATGCTTCGGCAACGAGGAGAGCGAGCTCAGAGGAGGGTTTCTTCTCGTAAGCCTTGCTTGCAACGGCGGCCGCTTGGTTGTAGAGGGCGTTAGCCTCCTGGCCTTTGAGCATCCGGGCGGCGCGCAACCCCGCGGTTGCCGCTGTCTTCCCGAGGGAAGCGTCTCCCGAAAGCTCGAAGGCCTTGCGGTAGGCGGCAAAGGCGTCGGCGTCCCTCCCTGCCCGGGAAAGAGCTGCTCCCAAAACCGCCCAAGCCTCGGAGCTTTGCGGAGCCGCTTGCGTGGCCGCCCGGGCAGCGTCATCGGCGCCGTTGGCATCACCCATCGCCAGCTTGGCGCGGGCCAGGGGCACGAGGAGGTACGCCTTTTGCTCGCCCTTGACGCTGTCCACCGGCACCAGCTGGAGGACCTTCAAGGCGTCACTGGGCTTGCCCGAATCGATGAGAAGAAGGGCCAGGGCGCGGGCAAAGGTAGGGTTCGTGGGCTCCATTTGGTTGGCTTTTTGGTAGTTGGCGAGGGCCTGGTCCCGCCGGCCCAGCTTTTCCTGACATGCACCCACGTAGTAATAAGCGCCGGCGTAGTTGGGGTTCTCGGCGACAACCGCTTCGAACTCCTTGAGGGCTCCGGCGTAGTCTCCCTTCTTATAAAGCGATACGGCAGCGTTCCAATCCGCCGTCCACGCGCTTGCAGCCACCAAAACCCCAAGAAAGCGCACGACTCGTCTCATCCCGTTTGCCCCCTTTTTTCTAAAGTTGCACGAGCGGGGTCACCCTGCGGAGGAACTCCCCCGCTTCTTCACCCCCCTTGAGCAGCGAAATGGCCCTGGCCAGTTGGTCGACCATGGCCTTAACGGCACCCATGCCCTTGCCCCGCTCGATTTCCGTACGTGCCAGCCGGTACTGCTTTTCCACCGTAATGGCCCCCCCGGGGCCGACGATTTCCTCAGCAACTTTGCGAATGTTTTCCGTGAGCGCCAAAAGCGTCGTCACTGAAGGTCCCGCGGGCTGGCCTTGGGGCGTTTCCTCGCCCGGCGCCCGCAAACCGATGAGGCCCGAGGTGATGAGGCCAAAAAGGGTCTTACAAAGGTCAAAGGACGAAAGCTTGGTGACCTCCTCCAGCTCCCGGATGGAGCGCTGGCCGTCAATTTTCGTGACCACCAACCACTCCTGGGGCGCAAGGGTCACCTGGTCGTGCCCGGGCTCTCGGGGCAAGAAGTAGGGGATGAGATCGAGGGAAGGGATCCGCTTTTGCAGAACCCGCCACTCGTCCAGCCGCCGCGCCGCTTCCATCATGAGGCTGGCGTTGGACTTGGTGATCGTAACTTGGTCCGACTCCACCTGCGGGGTAAAGATGAACTGGCCGCGCTGCCAAATGGCCATCTCGTAAACGGCGTTTTCGCCACGGAGGTTGCCCACGTAGGCATCCACGATTTGGCCGTCTTTGAGGAAGATCTTGCCGACGACAC
>JBAMMG010000021.1:9473-11007 GCA_039793905.1 Thermoanaerobaculum sp.
GAAAGGGTGAACACCCCCGTCTTTCCCGACACCGAAACCAACTGGATGACGTCGGGAAGGGCCAGGTCGGCGAGGGAGCCTTGGAGGGCCATGGCGGAGTCCTACTGGAGACGGAACGTCACGGTCACGGTTCCTTGGATCTCGATGGGCTTCCCGTTGAGCTTCGAGGGCTCGTACTTCCACTGCTTGACGGCTTCCACAGCTGCTTCCGTAAGGCCCATGGGAAGCGCGCGCAGCACCTTCACGTCCTTCACGTTCCCTTGCTTGTCAATGATGATTTCGAGGATAACGACGCCCTCGATCCGCGCCCGGCGCGCGACCTCGGTGTAGACAGGCTGAACGTCTTTGATCTTCCGAGGCATTTGGATTTGCCCGCCCACGCGAATGGGGCCCTCGTCCTCGGGCGCGGGCGGGGGGCCAATCTCCCCAAACACCGCTTCCGCCGGAATTGGGGTTTCGGGGATTTCCTCCTCAGGCTCGTACTGCCGCACCGGCTCCGGCTCGTCGGGCGTGGGGTCCGGAATCGGCACCCGCACGGTCCTGGGCTTGAGGATTTGCTCTTGCTTTTGCACCTCCGGGGGCTTGAAGCGCGGCTGCTGGACCACGAAGATCTTGGGCTTGTTTTGCTGGGCCTGCGCCGTCCGCGTCGTCCACTCCGGGAAACGAATGATGAACAGCACGATATGGAAGGCCACCGCAATGGCCGTAGCAACCCGCAGTATCCTCCGGTCTTGCTCGTATTCGAGGGCAAGGCTTGCGAGCTCGTGGAGGGTCAAGTCCTCGTTACGGCGCTCGTTGCTGCTCATAAGACACCTCCGCTTTCATTGTAAGGTCAGAACCGCCCCACGGCTACAACGCCCCCAGAGCGCCCCAGAGGTTTTCGATTTCCCTCTGGGTAGGAATCGAAATATTGAGGTCCCTGGCGAGCCCGAGCTTGTCTTTCACCTGCCGCAGCTCGTCGAAGGCATCCATCATGGCCCCGTAGGGCGCTTGCGGGTCCGGGCGCAGGATCACGGGCTTTTCGATGACCGGCTTGCCGTCCACGAGCTTGCCGGGGACGATTTTCCCCTTGAGGTAGTCGGCAAATTGCGAGAGAGCCATAGGCCTCCCGTCCACCAGGTACGTTCCCTGGGGAGTGACCTTCACCTCCACGGCTTCTTCGCGTTCCAGCTGGACCTGGGAGGTGTCCTCCTTGGGGACCGCAAAGTCAAGCCCCTTGGTGGCGGAAAAAGCCATGGTCACCATGAAGTAAATGATGAGGAGGAAGGTCACGTCGGCCATGGAGCCCGTGAAGATTTCCGGCGGTACCTTTCGGCGTTCGAGTTTCATGGCTCCCCCTTAGGTCTTGTCCGAGACGGTCCGCTGCTCGGATAGCAGGAAGATCGTCCGCACCCGGGCCTGCTTCAAGGCATCGAGGATCTTGTCAATGACCTGGTACCGGGTGTTCTTGTCGGCCTTGACCACGAACGCCTTGTCCGGGGTTTGGGCCACCACGTTTTGGGCGAAGGTTTGGACCTCCTCCAGCGACCCCACC
>JBAMMG010000022.1:0-10877 GCA_039793905.1 Thermoanaerobaculum sp.
GCCGGCCACTACATTTTTGGCGGCGTCCGCACCTTCCCGCTCATCGGCCTTGTGGGCTACGGCGTGGCGGTTCTCACGGAGACCCACGCCCTGGCGCTGCTTTTAGGATTTCTCGGCGTTTCGGCGTTTTTGGCCATTTCGTACTGGCACAAGGTGAGTCACGCCGGCGATGCGGGGGTCACGACCGAGGTGACGGGGCTTTTGACCTACCTCCTGGGGGGGTTGGTGGCCGCAGGCTGGTACTGGCTCGCCACGGCCCTGGTGGTGGTGAGCTTGCTCCTTCTCGAACTCAAGGCGGGCTTGGAGAGCTTGGCGGAGCGCATCCCATCCCAGGAGATCCTCACGCTCACCAAGTTCCTGCTGCTGACGGCGGTGATCCTACCCCTTGTGCCCAACCACGCGTTCACGCGTTTTGCCATCAATCCCTTCCGCTTGTGGCTGGTGGTGGTGGCGGTGAGCGGGCTTTCGTACGTTTCGTACCTGGTGCAGTGGCGGCTGGGCGAGCGGGCCAGCGTGATGTCGTCAGCGATTCTCGGCGGCCTTTACTCGTCCACGTTGGCGACGGTGATTTTGGCGCGGAGGTCGCGGGAAGTTGCGGGGGGAGCCGGCTACGCGGCAGCGGCTGTGCTGGCCAGTTCCGTCATGTACCTGCGAGTCCTGGTGCTGGTGGCTCTTTTTCAGCCCCAGCTTGCGGCTGCGCTGGCGGTCCCGCTTTTGGCCCTGGCGGTCCTGGGGGGTGGGTTTTCGGGGGTGTGGTTGGCTTTGGCCTCGCGGGGGCGGAAGCCGGAGGCAGCCCGCGCCCCCGTCAACCCTCTGGAGCTCTCCACGGCGTTCCTGGATGCGGCTGTTTTTCTCGTTGTGACGGTCGCGGCTCGCTGGGTCGTCGAGGCCTGGGGCGAGTTGGGGGTTTACGCCCTCTCCCTTCTCGCGGGGGCGCTGGATGTGGATCCCTACGTCATGAGCCTGGCGCAACAGGCGGGGAGTGCTGGGGTTGCTCTGGCCGCGCGGGCAATTCTCATTGCCCTTTCAGGGAATCAACTGGCCAAGGGTGTTTACGCTGCCAGCCTGGGGGATCGTCCCATGGGACGGGCAGCTTTCGGCGCCCTTGCCGCTCTCGCGGGGGCTGGTCTCCTGCCGCTCGCGTGGCTCTAGGCTGGGACGGTTGCCGCACCTCGGCCAAGCTCGAACGCTTTTCGGTTGAGGTCGGCGAATTTGGGCGGGATGCGCCGCTCCAAACACCCCCACCACACCCCTTCGGGTAGCGGCAGGAGGCGGGAAATGGCTCCCAAAAGGACGACGTTGGCCGCCTTCACGTTGCCCGCTCGTTTCGCGAGCTCCTCGCCGGGAACCCAAAGGAGGGTCGCGCCGAGGATGGCCAGGGTCCGCTTGAGGGTCGCGGCGGAGGGGTAGGGCACTCCGCCCACGGTGACGGTAATGGGGAGGATTTCCATGTCGTTGACGATGGCGGTTCCGCCCCGGCGGAGGTACTCGGCGAAGCGCAGGGCTTCGAGCTTTTCGAAGGCTACGAGGATGTCAGCTTCCCCCAGCCCCACCAAGGGCGAAAAAACCTGTTCCCGGTCCCAGCGCACGTGGGAGATCACGCTCCCTCCCCGCTGGGACATGCCGTGAACCTCGGCTTTCTTGACGTCGAATCCAGCTTCCATGCCGACTTCGGCCAAAATGTCCGATGCCAGAATGGTGCCCTGGCCGCCGACGCCGACCATCACGAAGTTGAAGCTCTTGCGTTCGGGGGTCATGGGGCCTCCAAAGCTACCTGGTCACGGGTGAGGATCGCATCGTGGGGGCACAGCTGAGCGCAAACCTCGCAGCCGGTGCAGAGGTCGGGGGCGATGAGGGCCAGGGGCTTGTGGGTTCTGGGGTCGAGCTCGTCGCTTTTGAGGAGGGCAGGACAGCCGATGCGGAAGCACACGCCGCAACCGGTGCATTTTTCTTCCACGACTTCCAGGGGCACCCACCGGCGGCGCTCTTCGGGAAGGAGGGCGCAGGCGTGGCGGGCCACCAGGACCGCAGGCTCGTCGGTGGCCATGAGCTCTTTGTACGCTTTCTCCAGCGCTTCCGTGTCGTAGGCCTCCACGGTGATCACCCGCTCGATGCCCAAAGCACGGGCAATGGCCTCGAAATCGAGAGCCGGGGCTGGTTGACCTTGGAGGGTGAGGCCGGTCCCCGGGTTGGGCTGGTGCCCGGTCATGCCCGTGGTCCGGTTGTCCAGGATGACGGTGAGGACGTTGGAGCGGTTGTAGGCCACGTTGGCCAGGGCCGGCAAACCCGTGTGGAAAAACGTGGAATCGCCGAGAACGGCGACCATTCGCTCGGAAATCCCGGCTTTGGCAGCACCGTGGGCCACGCCGATGGAAGCCCCCATGCACCCGCAAAAGTGTAAGGCTGATAAGGGGGGCAGATACCCGAGGGTGTAGCACCCGATATCCCCGGAGACTGGAGCTTTTTTCTTCGCCAAAAGGGCAAACACACTGCGGTGAGGGCAGCCGGGGCAGAGGACCGGTGGACGCGCGGGAAGCTCGGGCTTTTCTAGGGAAGGCACCTCCACCGGGGGGCGGTCCACGGGCAGGCCGGCTTTAGCGCCCCGTTCCCGCACCACCGTGGGGTCCAGCTCACCGCACAGGGGGAAGATGCTCTTGCCCTCACAAAGGATGCCAGCCAGCTTCACTTGCTCCTCGATGACCGGATCGAGCTCCTCCAACACCACCAGCCGCTTTACGCGGGCGGCAAAAGCGCGGACTCTTTCCACCGGAAGGGGGTAGCTGATGCCCAGCTTGAGCACCGAAGCCGTGGGGAACACCTCTCGGGCGTATTGGTACGCGACGCCGGCGGTGACGATACCTACATCGGTTTCGCGCCACTCCACGGCGACAGGGCTGTCCTCGCCCTCGGCCCAGGAAACCACTGCCTTGACCCTGTCCTCCACCGCGGGATGGCGCTGGCGGGCGTTGGCGGGCACCATGACGTATTTTTCCGGCCGGCGGGGAAACTTCTCCCGCCGAGGGGGAAGCTCGATCCGGTCATCGAGACGCACGATCCCCGAAGAGTGGTTGATGCGGGTTGTGGTGCGCACCATGACCGGAGTGTCGAAGCGCTCGGAGAGTTCCAAGGCCAGGCGCATGAAGTCCTTGCACTCCTGGGAGGAGCTGGGCTCCAAGCAGGGGATGCGGGCAAAGGCGGCCAGGCGCCGGTTGTCCTGCTCGTTTTGCGAGGAGTGCATGGCCGGATCGTCGGCCGAAACCAGGACCAGCCCTGCTTCCAACCCGGTGTAGGAGGCGTACATGAGCGAGTCCAAGGCGACGTTGACCCCTACGTGCTTCATGGCCGCCAAGGCCCGGCGGCCCGCCAAGGCAGCACCCACAGCCACATCCAGGGCGACCTTTTCGTTGGTGGACCACTCGGCGTAAACCCCAGGGAGTCGGGCCAGCTCTTCCAAAAGCTCGGTAGAAGGGGTGCCAGGGTACGCTGCCGCGACCTTCACCCCGGCTTCCCAGGCTCCGCGCGCCAGTGCCTCATTGCCGGAAAGGATGCGCCGCATCGAGGTTCTCCTCCGAAAGGATGGTACCAGGCCCTCGAGCCAAGACTAGGTGTCTTCCTTAAGCCGGTGAACGGAAAAAGAAAAGGCCCCGACGGGGAGGGCTCTTAGGCTTTCAGGAGGTCTTGGGGGGAGGACCAACGCCTGTAAGCCCAGGGGGGCCCCGTCGGGGGGTCTTGTCTTCGCGGTTTTTATGTCAAAGTTCTGCTCCTTTAAAGTGACATTCTTCACAAGCTAAGTATAGTGCCTCCTGAGCCCTTTGGCAAGGGGGCGGCGCTTCTTGTCCGTGCGGTTTTGCCCCGATACAATGGGCGTACGAGGTGGACCATGGTGCGGACGGTGGAAGGGCAACTGAGCGCGTCGGGACTTCGTTTTGGGTTGGTGGTGAGCCGGTTCAACAGTTTGGTTGCCGAAAGGTTGCTGGAAGGGGCGCTAGACTGCCTCTTGCGTCACGGGGCCCGGGAGGGGGACGTCATGGTCGTCAAGGTCCCAGGGGCATGGGAGCTGCCCCTGGCGGCGAGCCGGCTGGCAGACAGTGGGGCCTTCGATGCGGTGGTGGCGCTGGGGGCCCTGATTCGGGGTGAAACACCCCACTTCGATGTGATCGCTGCCGAGTGCGCCAAGGGGTTGGCGCATGTGAGCCTGGAGCGAAAGGTGCCGGTGGCGTTTGGTGTTCTTACCTGCGACACCATGGATCAAGCGCTGGACAGGGCGGGAGGGAAGGCCGGGAACAAGGGGTGGGAGGCAGCTTTGGCTGCCGTGGAGATGGCCCAGCTCTTGAAGGCTCTGGAGTGAGCCATGGGCGTTCGCCGCAGGGGCCGCGAGCTGGCACTCCAAATGCTGTACCAGCACGAGCTTTCGGGGGCGAGCCTCGAGGAAATGACGGTTCGCTTCGAGGAGTTGGAGCAGGCTCCGGCCCAGGCCCGGGATTTCGCCGTGGCCCTGGTTCGGGGAGTTCTGGCGCACCGGGACGAGATTGACCAAGCGGTGGCGGAACAAGCCGAGCACTGGCGTCTGGACCGCATGGCGGCGGTGGACCGGAATATCCTGCGTTTGGCTATCTTTGAGCTGCTCTTTCACCCCGACACCCCCCCAGCCGTGGTCATTGACGAGGCGGTGGAGCTGGCCAAGCGCTTCGGGAGCGAGCAATCGGGGCCGTTCGTGAACGGGGTGCTGGACGGTTTCCTGCATCGGCTCACGAGGGCGGCCAAGGGCCCGTGATGCGTCTGGCCATTTGGATCTCCTTGGGTTTTTCAGCAGCCGTCGCTGCTGACCAACTGCAGCTGGCGATGCCCGTGAACCTTGCTGCTCGTGTGGTCGCGGGTCCTACCTGGGACGGCGCGGTGGTCTTGGAGCCTGAAGGACCGGGTACCGCACGGGTGACCGTGGAGGCGAGCTTGCGCGGTGGGCTTGCCGGGGGTGGGTGGGGCCGGTGCGGAACCAGGCCGGATCACGCCGCCACCACGGTAGAAGCTCGCCTGCCGCTGCCGCAGGAGCTGGCAAGGCTGGAAGGAGCGTCACCGTGGGCCACGCTTCTCCACACGGTGGTTTGGGTCTCCACCAGCGTGCGTGCGGACGAAGGCGACCCTGGGCCCCAGGATGCCCTTTCGGTTTTGCGGAGGCGGGTTGGACGGTGCTCGGGGAGGGCGAACCTCGCAGTGGCGATCCTCCGCCAGCTAGGTGTGCCGGCGCGGGTGGTTCACGGCGTCCTGGTTCGCGGCCAAAGGGTCGTTTGGCACCGGTGGGGGGAAGCGTGGGTGGAGGGGATCGGCTGGCGGCCCTTCGATCCGGGCGTGGCCGTAGGGGTTGCGGGGGTCCGATACCTGCCCATGACAGGCGCTGGTGAGGGTTTGCCTTTGGACGGCGTGCGGGTTCTCTCGGTAGCCGAGTGGGAGTTCAACCACCTCCCCAAACTCCAGGGGCTGCGGGTGGCGTGGCCGGGGGGTGCGTTTTCCCTTGCTGCCCGAAAGGGGGGCCTATGAGGGCCATTGTCGGACGCTTCGCCGATTTGAGTTTGGGCGAGCTCCTGCGGCTTTTGGCTTCGGCTTCAGCTTCCGGGGAGCTCACGGTGCGGGGGAGCCTTGGGGAGTGCCAGATTCGGGTTGCCACCGGCATGGTGGAAGGGGAGCTTGCTCCTGCGCTTGTGGCCGCGTTTCACCACCGGGATGGGAGCTTCAGCTTCCGACCAGGGCCGGTTTCGGCCGAAGGGGATTGGCAGCCCATGGAGGAGTTTCTGGTGCGCCTGGCGCGCCTGGAACCGGTGGCACCTGCCCAAGTCCAGGACGAGCTTGCCGAGCTGCGAGAGACCCTGAGCGAGGTGGCGCCGCTTTCAGCGGCACGAAAGGTGCTGGTGGTCACCGCCGACCCACGTCCTTACCGCGGCCTGGAAGTGGAGTGGGGTAAGCGCGGCTGGGAGCTGCAGGTGGAGACCACCCCGCGGTGGCCTGACGGCTCGAGCTGTGACGCAGCGGTGGTCCATCTGCCTGGGTCGGCGACCCTTGCCGGCCAGGGGGAGGTGTGGCTCGACCTGTTGCGGCGTGCCCGGGAGAATGATCCACCGGTGCCGGTGGTTTGGGTGGGGGGGCTGGTGGATGCCCGGCTCCGCCACGAGGCGGTGCAGGGGGGCGCGGCGTTCCTGCTCCCGGCACCGGCCGGCGAGGTTGGGGAAGCCGCCCGCTGGTTCCGCGAGGACCTGACCCTGGTTTTGGAGCGCCTGCTGCAACGCCAGGGAGCGCCGGCGGGTGCAGGTTGGGCCTTTCGGGAGTTTTTCCTCGCCCTCCATGCCGAAACGACGCCGGAGGAAACCCGGGCCTCTCTTTTGCGCCTGGCGGCTCACAGCTTCCAGAGGGGCGCGCTGGTGGCGGTGCGGGAGGACGGCTTAGACGTTCTCGGGGGCTTCGGTTTTTCCCCCATGCCCAAGCGCCTGCCCCGGGGACTTCCGGCTGTGGAGGGGGTTATCGCCGGAGGGGAAAACGTGGAAGGGGAAGCGGCGGTGGAGGGTGTTCCGGGTTTTTGCGGCCCCGGGGAGCCGTTGTGGGTTTTCGCCTTGCGCCGGCGCCGGGAAACCGTGGGCTTGCTTTTGGCTTGCGGGAAGGTGTCGGGAGACACTCGCGAGCTTGCCACCCTCCTCCCCGGCGCCATACCCCTCTTGGGGCTTTGAATGTGGAGCTTTCTCGGAAAACGCCATGGGCGCTGCCATCATGGCATGCTGCCAACGGTGATGAAGGAGCTCGGATCTCGTTCCGGGTGCAGGGCGTACCAGGCAAATGAGTAGGTGTAAAGCACGGGCAGGAGCTCTCCGGTGGGCCTTTGGCGCACCTCTACCATCGCTGGGGTGCCCACGGGGGTGAGAGTCATTCCAGCTCCTGACAGCCCCGGAAGCGGGACGGTTTCGGCACGGGCGGTCCCCGCGTGGAGGGCCACCACCACCGGGTTTTCTGCTGGGAACAGGACCACCAGCGGCGTTTTGCGACGGTGCTTAGCGGGAAGCGGCGGAGAAACGGGAAACCGGAGAATATCCGAGCCCAAGTAGCTGCTGTAAGGGTCCCGGCGGTACTGGGCGAGGCGTTCCAGGTCTGGCTGGACGAGGGTGGTTTGGGGGTAGAGGGCTTGCCACCTTTGCCACGTGGTGACGGTAAAAGGCAAGAACCGCAGCGCCTCTCCTGACCGGGGACCAGCCACCGCTTTCCCTGCCAGGGGCAACCACAGGCTTTGGCTTTCGCGGTCAAACAAGAGCCCGCAGGAGTTCCAAAGAAGGCCGCTGTTGGCGAAGGTGAGCGTCTGCGCCCCAACGTTGCGGGAGAACACCGCGACGACCCCGCAGAGAGGTTGATGCACCACGGCGATGGGCTCACCTCCTAGCGTGTCGTTGGCCACTTCGTGGAAAACCAGGACCCGCAAGGGGTAGGCTCGGGCTTCCCCGCCTGCGGCGACCCCGGCGACGAGGTCCGAAGGGAGGAGGAAGCGACGGCCCAAGCGCTGGAGGGCGGAAGGGTTCAAGGCACCCGGATCGGTGAGGGCGGGGATCCCGTCTCGGGGCAGCCCGGAAGCCACCAGTGACCCTGCTGGCAACGCGAAGTTTCCCAAGGCGAAGCCGTACGTCTCCGGGCGGTACCCATCCCCCTGGCGGTGGGACCTTTGGGCCACCGCGTGGAGCATCCACCAGGCCACGGCAACGGCAGAACAAGCTAAAGCTCCACCTGTAAGCCAAAGACCGAGGTGGCGGGCAGGACCTCGCGGTTCAGTCACGGAGCGAGATGCTGGAAGACCCACCGGGCAGCGACGCGGCCACCCGCGCGGGATCCCCGACAACTCCGCGGTCCAATGCGGCAAGGGCAACGACCAGAGGGAGGTATACGAGGGTGGCGCGGAAGAGGGAGCGGGCGTTAGCCTCTGACGGGCGAACTGCTAGCCCCCAGGCAAGCAGGACCAAAGCTGCGCCCAGAAGGATGGCTCCTGCGGTAAAGTACGGGCCAGCCACCCGTGCAAGAGCGAGGGACAGGGCGGAAGCCGCGGTTGCCAGAGCGTACATCAAAGATAGGCGGCCGGTGAGGCGGCCCTCGGGATCCATCTCGGGGAGCATGCGGAAGCCGCCCCGACGGTAGTCGTCGCGGTAAAGCCACGCCAAGCTCAAAAAGTGCGGGATCTGCCAGAAGAACAGGAGCGCCGCCAACAGCCACGCGCCTCCCTCGAGCCGTCCCGTGGCTGCGCTCCACCCCATAAGCGGGGGGATGGCCCCGCACACAGCGCCCACAAGCGTGCAAAAAGGGGTCTTGGCTTTCATGGGGGTGTAGGCCAACACGTAAAGGGCCACCACCGTAGCCCCGAGGAGCGCCGCGAGCCGGTGACTTTTGGCGGCCAAAAGCCATACCCCAAAGCCGCTGCTGGCAATACCGAAAAACCAGCCGTACCAGAGCGGCAAAGTGCCGGTGACCAGGGGACGGGTGGCGGTGCGCCGCATCCTCCGGTCGCGATCCACTTCCCACGCTTCGTTGAGAGCCATGGCTCCGGCAGCAGCCAAAAAGGTTCCGGCCAGGGTCCAGAAAAGGGTGGTGGGTGCATCGAACCCACGGGCAAGGATGTAGCCGCTGCCAGCGGTTATCACCACAAGCGATGAAAGGCGCACCTTTGCCAGCTCTCCGTGGAGGGCCAAAAGGTGGAACACGCGAACCAGTGCCTGGCGCACACTCATGGCAACTGAGACAGGATACCAAAAATTTCCCGGGGCGCGCCGCAGTCAGGAATGGTTCTCGCGTCGCCGCCCAGGGGAGCGGGTGGGGTATCATCCCTTCCGGCATGGAAAAACGCGAATCGCCGGTCTTTCCCTTGGCCTTTGCAGCGGCGGGCGCCATGTGGGCCGTGGGGTATGTGGGGCGCTTCCCAGGGGTGGGAGCCTCGCCCAAGGTGCTGGCCCTGATTTTCGTGCTCCTTTATGTGGCGGCGGGGTACCTGGCGGGCCGCCTGCGGGGGCGGGGGTTCGTGGACGGCGCCCACGTGGGGTTGGTGACGGCTGCGATCAACCTCTTGCTCCTGGGCAGCCTCCTGGGCGAAGGGCGGGTCGCTGCCTGGGTTTTCGTCCCCGGCGCCCTTGCCTCTGGGGCGGTGCTTGCTGGGCTGGGCTCCTGGATCGCCAGGGGACCGAAACTGACGCTCGATTCCGCGGTCTTTTTTGCGAGGACCGCGGTCGCCTGCACGTTCCTTCTGGTGGTGGCTGGCGGGCTGGTCACCTCCCAGGGTGCTGGCCTCGCTGTCCCCGACTGGCCCAACACGTACGGCACCAACATGTTCTTTTTCCCCTTGTCGCGCATGACGGGAGGGATCTACTACGAGCACGCCCACCGCTTGTTCGGAAGCCTGCTGGGGCTTACGACCTTGACCCTTGCCGGTTACCTCACTTGGGCCAGGAAGCCGCGGCCCGTTGTTCGGTTGGCCTGGGCTTTGGTGTTTCTGGTGGTGGCCCAAGGAGTGCTGGGCGGGTTGCGGGTCACGGGGAAATTGACCCTCTCCCAGGACCCCAGCGAGCTTGCGCCTTCGCTCCCCCTTGCGGCCGCCCACGGGGTTTTGGGGCAACTGGTGCTGGCGGGCCTCGTGGCCCTTGCGGTCATTCTCGCTGGCCGTCCCATGGAGGGCTTGCAGGCACACCTGTGGCCGCGGTGGCTGTGGGGGCTGTTGGTGGTCCAGCTCCTCTTGGGATCGCTCCAGCGGCACTTTGCCCGAGGGCTTTTGGTGCATATCAGCATGGCGACCCTGGTGCTGCTCGTGGCGGCGGTTGGGGCGGCACGCCTCGCCGCGGAAAAAGGGTTGCGTCTGTGGGCGAGGGGGCTCGTAGCGGTGGTGGTCACGCAGTTTCTCCTGGGTTTCGGCAGCCTGTGGGTCCGGGGGTACCCGCCGGCGGCGCGGGCGCAAACGCCGGTGGAAGTGCTGGTGGCCACCGCCCACCAGGCAGGGGGTGCGCTCCTTCTGGCGTTGGTCACGGCACTTGCCGTGGGCACATAGCCGAGGCTTTTGGAAGCTTTCGGTGTTCGTCGCTGAAGTCTTTGCGTCGCTGCAAGGGGAGGGGGTCCTGGCTGGGACCCCATCGTTTTTCATTCGTACCTCGGGGTGTAACCTCCGCTGCCGCTGGTGCGACACCCCGTACACCTCGTGGCGGCCGGAGGGGCGGCGGGTTTCCGTGCGGGAGTTGGTGGCGGCGGCCAAGAGTTCGGGGCTGCGGCACGTGGTTGTGACCGGGGGGGAGCCGCTGTTGCAGCGGGAGCTGCCCGCCCTTTGCGCCGCTCTCCGCGCTCAGGGAAACCACGTCACGGTGGAGACGGCGGGCACCCTGGCACCGGAATTTACGTGCGATTTGTTGTCACTCTCTCCCAAAACTTCCAACTCCGACCCTGAAGGTTATTGGGGGGAACGCCACCGCCGGCTCAGGCAAAACCTGGATCCCTTGCAGCGGCTCCTGGCAAGCCACCCAGACTACCAGCTCAAGTTCGTGGTCCAGGGGGAAGGCGATATGCCGGAAATCCTCGCCTTGGTCGAAACTTTGGGAGCGCCGGGGGAAAGGGTTTTGCTCATGCCCGAAGGGAAAACGGCCGAGGAGGTGGCGAGGGTGGCACCTCTGGTGGGAGCCCTCTGCCTGCGCTACGGCTTTCGGTTTTCCCCGCGCCTGCATTTGCAGCTTTTCGGGTCGGGGAGGGGGGTGTAAGGGTGGCTGGGCCGGGAAGCGACGTTGCTGGGTTCCTTTCGGCTGCTGTGAGCGCCGGTTTGGCGCCAGGCTTCGTGGCGGCTTGGGGGCGGGGTGGCACTTTAAGAGCTGAAGCGTCAGGGCTGCGGGGGT